>JBAYZB010000112.1:0-9437 GCA_041672765.1 Gammaproteobacteria bacterium
GTGCCGGGCCAATGCAGCGCAGAAAAGCACGTTACTCATTAGAAATTTCGTCACACAGGCAGCGGTCTCGAGAAAATCGGCTCTTTTTCAACAGCCTGCTAAAGGCAAAGGGTATGAATTCAATTCACACCCTGGGAGGCGCTTTTCCGGCTAAAGTGCGGGTTCGCCTTTGTTCGCCGGATGAGGAAGATAAGGGGCTGCATACTGTGCAGATCCGCAGGCGGTTAATGTCCGGTCAACGGACATTTGATTGTGGCTGGCTGCTGACGGGGTTTTGAATCCCGTCCGCGGATGCACCGCGTAAGACCCGCAACCCGGGTAAAGGGATTAGACTTCTGGAACAGCCCAGCGGGCGGGACGCTCCAGCCCCCCCCCAGCAAAGCGGGTGCGCTCACCCGCGGTCTTGCCGTCGGGATTGGGCGCGTAGGACAATCTTCGGCAATGCCCTGGACTTTGCAGCGCCGGTTTACCGTGTACCCCTGTGTGTGCCCCTGGCAAAACCGCAGCGGCGAAAACCCAGTGATTGAGCGGTCTAGGCAGATGTACTCAATGTTCAGGTCCGACTCCGGAGCGCACTCCTTCCGATCGGGATCGACAAGAAATGTCTCACGAGAATTCCAAGAACGGTACCGCGGGCGCCCTGTATATCGTCGCTGCGCCCTCGGGGGCGGGCAAAACCAGTCTGGTGAAGGCGCTGGTGGATTCGATGCCGGGGATCGCCGTATCCGTCTCCCATACCACGCGCCCCATGCGCCCGGGCGAGCAAGACGGGGTGCACTACCATTTCGTGGATGTCGCCACCTTTCAAGCGATGGTGGACCAAGGGGATTTCCTGGAGCATGCCCGGGTCTTCGACAACTACTACGGCACCTCGCATTCGACGCTGCTGGAGCGACTGCGGGCCGGAACGGACGTGATCCTGGAGATCGACTGGCAGGGGGCGCGCCAGGTCCGCGCCAAGATCCCCGACAGCATCGGCATCTTCATCCTTCCTCCCTCCCGTGCCGTTCTGGAGCAGCGCCTGCGCGCGCGCGCCACGGACAGCGAGGAGGTCATTGCGCGCCGCATGCGGGACGCCGTGGCGGAGATGTCCCATTACGACGAATTCGATTACCTGGTGGTCAATGACGATTTCAATACCGCGCTGGAGGATCTGCGGGCGATCTTCCGGGCGCACCGCCTGCGCCGGGAGAGCCAGGTCGCGCGGCTCGGTGGCCGTTTGCGCGATCTTTTGCGCTGAATTCGCCGTTTTCATGTAAACTAGCGGGTTTTGAATCGGTGTCTGGCCGGCGCGTGCCGGCCTGGAACGAGACGGGGAAACTTATGGCGCGCATTACCGTAGAAGACTGCCTGGAACATGTCGACAATCGTTTTCACCTGGTGCTGGTCGCCACCAAGCGGGCCCGGCAGTTGGAGTCCGGCGCGGAACCTCTGGTGCCGTGGGACAACGACAAGCCCACCGTGGTGGCCCTGCGCGAGATCGCGGAGGGCAAGATCGGGCCACAGATCCTTGATGAGAGCGAGCCCGTGCGGGCGGAGGAAGAGCCCCTGGAGGGCGACACTCCGATGGCGCTGCCTGAAGAAGACTGAGGTAGCGGCAGGTGCTGCAACCGGGGGATGGAGGGCAGTTTGTGGAGCCGGCCGCCCAGGATCAGGCAGGGCGCCCGGTGCCAGGCGGCAGGCGCCCCATCTTCCGGATCAGCGATCTTTGCAATCTACTTGAAACCTACCTGGAGCCCGGCCAAGTCCAGGAAGTCTACCGGGCCTATCTGTTCAGTGCCGAAGCCCATAACGGGCAGCATCGCATGTCGGGTGAACCCTACATCACCCACCCGATCGAAGTCGCGCGTATCCTGGCCGAGATGCACATGGATCATCAGAGCATCATGGCGGCGATCCTGCACGACGTCATCGAGGACACCGGCATCGGCAAGGAACAACTGGCCCAGGAGTTCGGCGAAGAGGTCGCGGAACTCGTCGATGGCGTCAGTAAGCTCACCCTGATACGGTTCGGCAGCAAGGCGGAGGCCCAGGCCGAGAACTTCCGCAAGATGCTGCTGGCCATGGTGCGCGACATTCGCGTCATCCTGGTCAAGCTCGCCGACCGTCTGCACAACATGCGCACTCTGGGGGCACTGGCGCCGGCAAAGCGCCGCCGCGTGGCGCGCGAAACCCTGGAGATTTACGCTCCCATCGCCACCCGTCTCGGCATGAACAGCATGCGCCTGGAACTCGAAGACCTGGGGTTCGCAGCCTATCATCCCATGCGCCACCGGATCCTGGCCGAGTCGGTGCGCAAGGCGCGGGGCAACCGCAAGGAGATCGTGCAGAAGATCGAGACGGCAGTGCGCGAGCGCCTGCGCCAGGAGGGGTTGCCGGGCCGGGTGGTCGGCCGGGAAAAACACCTCTACAGCATCTACCAGAAGATGCGGAACAAGGCGTTGCCCTTCAACGAGGTATTCGACGTCTATGCTTTCCGCATCATTGTCGACACGGTGGATACCTGTTACCGCGTGCTCGGCGCGGTCCATAACCTCTACAAGCCGGTGCCGGGACGGTTCAAGGATTACATCGCCATCCCCAAGGCCAACGGCTATCAGTCCCTGCACACCGTGCTGTTTGGCCCCTACGGGGTGCCCATCGAGGTGCAGATCCGCACCGAGGACATGGACGCGGTGGCGGAGGCGGGCATCGCCGCCCACTGGCTGTACAAGAGCGGGGACCGCGGTAGCGGCACCGCTCAGGCCCGCGCCCGCGAGTGGCTGCGCAGCATCCTGGAGATACAGACCAGCGCGGGCAACTCCCTGGAGTTCATCGAGAACGTCAAGATCGATCTGTTTCCGGACGAGGTCTACGTCTTCACCCCGAAGGGCAAGATCATGGAACTGCCGCGGGGCGCGACGGCGGTGGACTTCGCCTATGCGGTGCACACCGATGTGGGCAACACCTGCGTGGCGGCCAAGATCGACCGGCGGCTCGCGCCGCTGCGCACCCCGCTGCACAACGGCCAGACGGTGGAGATCATCACCTCGCCCAACGCGCGGCCCAACCCCCTGTGGCTGAATTTCGTGGTCACCGGCAAGGCGCGCGCCAACATCCGCCTCTATCTCAAGAATTTGAAGCGCGAAGAGGCGATCCAGTTGGGGCGGCGGCTCCTGGAGCGGGCGCTGGCCACCTTTTCGCTCCAGCTCGCAGAGCTTTCGGAACAGCAGATCGCCGAGGCCCTGGAGGAGTTCAAGCTCAAGAGCCTGGACGAACTCTTCGAAGCCATCGGCCTTGGCAACCGCATGGCCATGCTGGTGGCGCGCCGTCTGGCGCCAGCGGCGGAAACTGTCGCCGTCGAGCAGAATGCCTCGCGTCCCCTGGTCATCAAGGCCACCGAGGGCATGGTGCTGACCTTCGCCAAGTGCTGCCGGCCGATCCCCGGCGATCCCATCGTCGGTTTCGTGAGTGCGGGCCGCGGCATCGTGATCCACACCGCCTCGTGCAAGAACCTCGTGGAGTTCCGCGGCATGCCGGAAAAGTGGCTGGACGTGGAATGGGAGGAGGAGCCGCAGGGCGAGTTCCCGGTGGAGATCCGCGTCGACGTGGAAAACCAGCGCGGCGTGCTGGCGACCGTGGCCGCCAACATCGCGGAGATGGGCTCCAACATCGAAAACGTGGGGCTCGAAGAGCGCGCCGGCATGACCACGACGCTCACCTTCGTGCTGACGGTGCGCAATCGCCAGCACCTCGCCAAGATCATGCGCCGCATCCGCGCCCTGCCGTTGGTCGTGCGCATCACCCGCACCAGCGGCACCACCAGCCGCAAACCGAAAGCTTGATTGTTGTCATGTCGTAAGGAGCGCATCGAGCCATGCCCCGTGAAGTCATTCGCACCGACCAGGCCCCGCAGGCCATAGGCACCTATTCGCAGGCGGTAAAGGTGGGCAATACCGTCTACCTGTCCGGCCAGATCCCGCTGGTTCCCGAGACCATGGAACTCGTGACGGGCGACATGGAGGCGCAGATCCGCCAGGTATTCGACAATCTCCGGGCGGTGGCCGAGGCGGCGGGCGGTGGCTTGAAGGACGTGGTCAAGCTGAACGTATTCCTCACCGACCTCGCCCACTTCCCGCTGGTCAATCAGACCATGGCCCAGTACTTCCAGGAGCCCTATCCGGCTCGTGCCGCCATCGGCGTGGCCGCCCTGCCGCGCGGCGCGGCGGTGGAGATGGATGCGGTGATGGTGCTGGACTAGGAAAAGTCGCGCATCGGAACCGGATGTGGGACGGGTAGGTGCGATAGCGCGTAACTCGACAAACAAGGAATATCAGGCAAGGGATATATCGGATTGCGCTGCGCCGACCCGACCTTGCATCTGCGTCTGATTCTGGTCGCTGGTATCTTGGGACGTGAGACCAGAGAGTTGCGACTTGAGGTTAATTGCTGAATAAGGTGGACACGCAGACCGGCACCTCCCTCGACAGCTTTCCGCTGACGGCGCTCAAGGGCGTAGGTCCGCGCGTCGCCGAACGCCTGGAGAAGCTGGAGTTGCGTACCGCCCAGGACGTGCTGTTCCACCTGCCGCTGCGCTACCAGGACCGCACCCGGATAGTCCCCATCGGCAGCCTGCGGCCGGGTGACGAGGCGGTGGTGGAGGGCACGGTAGAGTTGGCGGAGGTGACCTTCCGCAGGCGCCGCATGCTCCTCTGCCGGCTCGCCGATGGCACCGGCAGCCTTACCCTGCGTTTTTTCCACTTCAACACCCAGCAGCAGGCCGCCCTCAAGCGCGGGGTGCGGCTGCGTTGTTTCGGCGAGGTGCGCACCGGGCCGGCCACGCTGGAGATGGTCCACCCCGAGTACCGGCGGATCGATGGTAACGGCCCGCTGGCGGTGGATGAGTATCTGACCCCCATCTATCCCGCCACCGAAGGGATTCAACAGACCACCCTGCGCAACCTGACGGGGCAGGTGCTGGAATTACTGGCGCGCGGCGCCCTCAGCCTGACCGAGTGGCTGCCGCCCGCCGTGCTCGCGCGGCTCGGGCTGCCTTCCCTGGAAGATGCCGTGCGTTACGTTCACCGTCCGCCGCCCGATGCCTCGCTGGCCGCGCTGGAAGAGGGCCGCCACCCCGCCCAACGCCGCCTCGCCTTCGAAGAGCTGCTCGCTCATCACCTGAGCCTGCGCCGCCTGCGCGAGAAGATGCAGCGCCAGCGGGCGCCGCGCATCACGGCGTCCGGCAATCTGGCCGCCGCCCTGACCGCAAGCCTCCCCTTTGCCCTCACCGGCGCCCAGCGGCGGGTGCTGGACGAGCTGGTGCACGACTTGCGGCGTGACTATCCCATGCTGCGCCTGGTGCAGGGCGACGTGGGGTCCGGCAAGACCGTCGTCGCCGCGCTCGCCGCGCTGCACGTGGTGGAGGCGGGTTATCAGGCGGCGATCATGGCGCCGACGGAACTGCTGGCCGAGCAGCACTACGCCAATTTCTGCCGCTGGCTGGAGCCGCTGGGGGTGCGGTTGGCCTGGCTCTCCGGGCGTTCCAAGGGCAAGGCGCGGGAGCGTACATTGGAGGCGATCAGGAGCGGCCAGGCGGCGGTGGTGGTGGGCACCCACGCGCTGTTCCAGGAGGGTGTGGAGTTCAAGACCCTGGGGCTCATGGTGGTGGACGAGCAGCACCGCTTCGGCGTGCACCAGCGCCTTGCCCTGCGGGAGAAGGGCGGCGCGAACGGCCTCTACCCGCATCAGCTCATCATGACCGCTACGCCCATTCCGCGCACCCTGGCCATGACCGCCTATGCCGATCTCGACAGTTCCGTCATCGACGAACTCCCGCCGGGCCGGACCCCGGTGACCACCGTGGCGATTCCCGATACGCGCCGCGACGAGGTCATCCAGCGGGTGCGCAATGCCTGCGGCGAAGGCCGCCAGGCCTATTGGGTCTGCACTCTGATCGAGGAATCGGAGGCGCTGCAGTGCCAGGCGGCGGCGGACACCGCGGCGCTGCTGGCGGAAACGCTGCCGGAACTGCGCGTGGGGCTGGTGCACGGGCGCATGAAGGGGGCGGAGAAGGAGCAGGTGATGGCCGCCTTCAAGGCCGGGGAGATCGATCTGCTGGTGGCGACCACGGTGATCGAGGTGGGGGTGGACGTGCCCAATGCCAGCCTCATGATCATCGAGAACGCCGAGCGCCTGGGGCTCGCGCAGCTCCACCAGTTGCGCGGGCGGGTGGGGCGCGGCAGCGCGCAGAGCAGTTGCGTGCTGATGTATCACGGGCCGCTTTCGGAACAGGCGCGGGCGCGGCTCGCTACCCTGCGGGAGACCAACGACGGCTTCGAGATCGCGCGCCGCGACCTGGAGCTGCGCGGTCCGGGCGAGGTGCTGGGAACCCGCCAGACCGGCGCGCTCAACCTGCACATCGCGGATCTGATGCGCGACCGGGATCTGCTGCCCCAGGTGGAGCGGGTGGCCCAACTGCTGCTGCGCGATTACCCGCGGCATGTCGCGCCCCTCATCCGCCGTTGGCTCGGCGACGGGGTACGCTATGGTACTGTTTGACGGTCCACGCGCCGTAGGCGAGGCGCGTGCCCATGGGTTAAGCTTGCCCGCTTTGTCGCCTGAACTGTCCGGGCTTTCCGAGTTTATCGTGGCAGACCCGAAATTCCCGAAAGAACCCCGATGGATACCGCAGGCGCGCCTGCGGCGCAGCCATGTTCCGGCGGAGCTTCTGCCCTGGCTGCTGATATCTTCCTCCCTCACCCGGCGCCTGCGCCGACACAGTGGGGGCCGGCTGCATCTGCGCGTGCTCGATCAAGCCTGGGTTTATCCCGAGCCCAGCGAAAAGCAGGCTCTTGGGATGCGCTCCGGGGAACGGGCGTTGGTGCGCCAGGTGCAAATGTCGGGCAATGGCGTCCCCTGGGTGTTTGCGCGCACCGTGATTCCGGCGCGTTCCCTGTGTGGGCCGCAGCGCCGCTTGGCGCGCCTTGGCAGTAAGCCGCTGGGTGCAGTATTGTTCACCGATAAATCGATGCGGCGCGGGGAACTGGAACTGGCTGTCCTGGTGCCGGGACAGCATCTGTTCGATCTGGCCGTCAGGGATCTGCCGGAAACCCCGGACAGGATCTGGGGCAGGCGCTCCCTGTTCTGGCTCGGCAACCGGCCGCTGCTGGTTTGTGAGATATTCCTCCCGGGGCTGTTGGCAGGCAGCCGACAGCCGCATTCGGAGTCCTAGCGCTGATGATTATGCAAAGAGTGGCCAACAACGCGCCGTGGAAGGGTTCCCCGTTGTGGGAGCGGCTGCATACGTACATCCTGCTGGTGCGCCTGCACCGGCCCGTGGGCTTCATGCTGCTCATGTGGCCCATGCTGTGGGGGCTGTGGATCGCCGGGGCGGGCAAGCCCGATCTCCTGGTCACGGTGGTGTTCGTACTCGGCGTGATCCTGATGCGCTCGGCGGGCTGCGCCATCAACGACTATGCCGACCGCAATTTCGACCCCTACGTGAAGCGCACCAAAGACCGTCCCCTCGCAGCCGGGCGGGTGACGCCCAAGGAGGCGTTGGCGGTGTTCGCGGTGTTGAGCGCGGTCTCCTTCGGTCTGGTGCTGTTCATGAATACGCTCACCATTCTGATGTCCTTCATGGGGCTTGCCCTCGCCATCGTCTATCCGTTCATGAAGCGCCACACCTATCTGCCCCAGGTGGTGCTCGGCGCGGCCTTCGGCTGGGCCGTCCCGATGGTCTTCGCCGCACAGACCGGCACGGTGTCGAATGTCGGCTGGCTGATCTTCATCGCCGCCGTGATCTGGGCGACGGTGTACGACACCCAATACGCCATGGTGGACCGCGACGACGATCTGCGCATCGGCGTGAAATCCACCGCCATCCTGTTCGGCGATGCCGACCGTGCCATCATCGGCATCCTTCAGATCCTGCTGCTGCTGGATTTGGTGCTGGTGGGCGTGCAGGCCTCCCTCGGAAGGTTTTATTATCTGGGTCTGGCCGTTGCCGCGGGTCTGGCAGTCTACCAGCAGTATCTCATTCGCGATCGCGACCGGCAGCGCTGCTTCCAGGCCTTCCTGAACAACAACTGGTTCGGGGCCGTGGTGTTCGTGGGCGTCGTGCTGCACTACCTGGCTGCTCCCGGTTGAGTAGCCATTTCCAGGACATTGCGGTTATGAATTGTTAGAGTGATGCACATGCCGGCGTTTTTTTGCGCAAGGCACTACAGGGGCTGTGTCACCGCAACAACCGGAGGTTTCGATACCATGTCCTCGGACAGCAGAAGCACCGACGTGCCGAACGAACGCCGCGAATACTTCCGCATCGAGGACACCGTGTACCTCGACTACCGTGTTCTCGAAGAGGGCGAGATGCCTCCGGCGGAAGCGGAACAGGCGTGGCCGGAGCATCTGAAAGTGCTGAACGAGTTGAGCACCGTATCACGCCACGTGAACGCCATGGTGCCGAAGCTGCGCGAGTTCTATCCGGACATCACGCAATTCCTGGTAGCGCTCAATCAAAAGGTCGATCTGCTGGTGGCCCTGGTGATGGCCAACGGGGTGGCCGATCCCGTGCAGCCGAACCGGCAGGTTCACATCAGTGCGGGCGGCGTCGATTTCCACGCACCGGCGTCGGTGGAGGCTGGGCGGATATTGGAACTCCGGCTCGTTCTGTTCCCATCCTATACCGCCCTGCTGCTGTACGGTACGGTCCTGCGCTGCGAACACCATCCCGAACGCCATCCCGATCTGCCTTTCGAAATAGCCGTGGAGTTTACCCATATCCGCGATCCTCAGCGCGATGCCATCGTGCGTCATGTCACGGATCGGCAATCGGCCATGCTGCGCGAGGCGCGGCAGAAGGGGATATCCAGGGCGTAAGGCGCAGTGCGCCGCATGGGCATTGTGGTGCCGACGTGATGATGATCGTCAAGGCGCGATTGCTGCGCGTGTGGTGGATTCTGGTTCTGCTGCCGGTCTTCCCGTTTGCCGTAGCGGCCGAAGAAACGCCCCGTCTTCGTTTAGCCAGCGCCGATATCGCGGACTGGATGGAGCAGGATGGCCGTATCCTGCTCAAGCTCACGCCGGTTGCCGTCTCCCGCCTGCGCGCGCTCACCGCACAATCCTATGGTAGAAAAATAGAAATCGAGCTGGACGCTGTTCCTCTCCTGTCAGCCATTGTCCATGCAACGATCGATTCGGGTGTCATTCAAGTCAACGATCCCACGCCCGCTGTAGTCGAACGCCTTGAAAGCATTCAGGGTCTGCGCTCCAAGGGACGGTGAGCGGAGCCAGGGTTCTGAAAAGTGGAATTGGCGAAAATAAATGCGTTCCCTTTCGGCGTTCATAACGCGTAAGGCGCACATGCGTGCGTTATGAGCAGCCTCCTCTTGGGCGGGAGGGGAATGAAAAAAGTTTATGGCGCATGATGGAGGCGCCCGTTCATTTGACCGCCCGCG
>JBAYZB010000113.1:0-9370 GCA_041672765.1 Gammaproteobacteria bacterium
GAAAGACTGGCTGATCAGTGCCTTGAACTCAGCCAGTTGCTGATCCGTGAGACCGAGACGGTCCAGGGGCTTGACCCCGATCTCCCGGTCCAGGATACGGATGACCACGCTCTCGCCGTTCACGGTGGGAATGATCGAGATGCGCAGATCGACAGAGCGGTTCGCGTGCATGAGACGGGCATGCCCGTCCTGCGGGAGCCGGTGCTCGGCAATGTTCATCCTGCCGAGGATCTTGATGCGGCTGACCAGTGCCGGCAGCAGGGCCGGGCTGACGGTGCGCTGCAGCTGGAGTTTCCCGTCGATGCGGTAATAGATGTTGACCCGGTCCTTCTCGGGCCGGATGTTGATGTCGGAGGCATGGCGCATGATCGCCTGCAGAATGATGGCGCTGACCAGCCGCACCACGGGCTTCTTCATGGCCTCCTGTTCGATCAGCCGGAGGGAGTACTCCTTCCGCGTATCGTTAGCGGACAGGTCGCGGAGCTCGTCTTCCTCGAATCTGCCGTAATACCTGCCCAGCACCTCACTGATGTCGCGGCCCGGCGCAATGACGGCCTCCACAGTGCGATTGGCATTGAACTGAACGGCACTGAGCACCTCCCAGTTCAGGGGATTCTCGATGGCGACCATCAACCGTCCGTCGATCTCGCCGAGCGGCACCACGTTGTACTGCAGAACGAGATCCGCCGGCAGCAGATCGAGTACCTGGGCGTCGAAATTGAACTCCCGCAGGCTGACACGGGGTATGCCGAACTTGCGCGCGAGCGCCATGTTGATCTGCTCCCGAGTCGCCAAGCCCGCCTCGACCAACAGATCTCCCAGATGCTTGCCCCGCGAATGCTTTTGCTGTTCCAGAGCCTTATGCAACTCATCGCGGCTGATGACCCCTTGTTCGGCCAGGATCTCGCCCAGATGCCGGCTCTGCAACGGCATCGTTTCCTGAAGAAGGGTTCTGAGATCCTGGATATTATTGATGGCGACTTCTTGCACTGAAGTACCTTTCGCTACGAGCCTCGTGGCGTGTGTCATGCGAGACGGGAACCCAACTGCCGCCACGAGAAAATCAGTGCGGCTCTCATGTTTTTTGGAAGACGGAAATAGGACGGTATTTTGCCACAGCCATGCGTCACCGAGCGGGACCGAATCTCGTCAAAACTTTGACCCTCGTCCAAACACCGTCCGGGGCAGATTTGTAACATTATGTTTTTTATTTAATTTATCTTAATTAACATGATTGGCACGGTAATCGCATAAGAGCGGATTACCAACAACAACCAAAACATTGGATGAAGACGGACGTGCCATGAACACTCAGTTTCAAGTGATTGCAGGAACCGGCCCATCGGCAGGAATGATGCAGACAGCCCCGGAACTCGCACAGCAGATGAACAGCGTCCCGCACCAGGTCTTGCTGCGCCGGCTGGAGATTACCACCGTCCTGCAGAGCACGCTGGAGGTACGCGAGATCATCGAGCTGTTCGCGGCGGAGCTCGCCATGGACGTGGCTTGGGACGGCATGAGCTACCGTCACGCGGAAGCGGACATTTGCGTCGACCTCGGCCAGCGTGCCGCACACAAATGCACGTATGCACTGGTTCTGGAGGAGCAGAAACTGGGGGAATTGCGCCTGATGCGCCGTCGCCGGTTTTCCGACGAGGAACTCGCTCTGATCGAATCGCTGCTGTGCGCCCTGATCTATCCGCTGCGCAACGCTTTGATGTATGACTCTGCCCTGCAGGCGGCCCATCGCGATCCCCTGACCGGCCTGAGCAACCGTGCCGCCCTGGACGCGGCACTGCACCGCGACGTGGAACTTGCCCACCGGCACAAGACTCCGTTCTCGGTCATCGTGCTGGATGTCGATCACTTCAAGTCCATCAACGACACCCACGGCCATGCGGTTGGCGATGCTGCGATCAGGGCGATTGCGGACTGCGCGGCGCGCAGCCTGCGCAGCACCGACATGATCTTCCGTTACGGCGGCGAGGAATTCGTGGTTCTGCTGAGCAACACGGACCTGACCGGTGCGCTGCAGGTGGCGGAACGCCTGCGCCGCGAGGTGGAGGGCTGCCGCGCCCTACCCCTGACCATGACCATCAGTCTGGGCGTGGCGTCGTTGCGGAACCAGGAACCGGGCACCGAATTGCTCCGTCGCGCCGATCAGGCGCTGTACGAGGCCAAGCGCAGCGGCCGCAACCGCGTCTGTGTCACGGCCTGACAGGTGCGGGGAAAACCGCCTGCATAGCTAAAAATAGGAACAACCGCATCCCGCCCGGCACGGCGCATCGTCAACAACGCCTAACCCAATCCAGCCGGACAAATCCGGCCGAGACAGCACTCGGCGCACAGCGGCCTGGTGCGGCATGCATGCTTGCCGTGGTGCACGATCAGGGCGTGATACTCGTTGCACACCGGCGCATCCGGCCCGACCGCCCGTTCAAAGAATCGGCGCAGCTCCTCGTAGTTCTCGGTTCCCGAGACCAGGCCGAGCCGAGCGAATATCCGCCGGGTGTAGGCGTCGATCACGAACACCGGCCGTTCGAAGGCATACAGCAGAATATCGTCCGCCGTCTCCGGCCCTATGCCGTTCACCGCCAGCAGCCCGCGCCGCAGGCGCTCCGTATCCCACCCGGATAACGCCTCCTGGCCGCCCTGCTCCAGATACCACATGCAGAAATTGCGCAACCGGCGCGCCTTGATGTTGAAATACCCCGACGGCTTGATCCAGGCGGCAAGCCGGTGCGGATCGGCGCGCACGATGGCCACGGGATCGAGGGCGTCGTGCGCCTTCAGGTTGGCGATGGCCTTCTCGACGTTGGTCCAGGCGGTGTTCTGGGTCAGCACCGCCCCCACCATCACCTCGAACGGCGTCTCGCCCGGCCACCAATGTTGCGGTCCGTAGGCCTCCAGGAGTGCTCGATAGACCTGCCTGACGCGCCGCCGCGCCAAGCCTGCGGTGGTGGATTGCCTGGCTTTTGACGCAGGACGCGGCATGCCGGCCACCGCTCACGGGCGCTTGCCCGGCTTCGGCCGGGCGGCCCGTTGCCGTTGCGGGGATTGCGCCTGGGACCGCCGGGCCGGTTTCGCCCCCGGCTTCAGGCCCAACTTCGCTCTCTGTCTTGTGTCCTGCTTCGGCCCCGGCCGTGTGCCCGGTTTCGTTCTCGACTTGGTTTCCATTGTCGCCTCCGGGAACTCGACCCCGGCCAGGGCCGCGAGCGCCCGCACCTGCTCCTCCGGCAGTTCCTCCCAGCGCCCGGGCCGCAGGCGCCGCCCAAGTTGCACATTGCCGTAGCGGACCCGAATCAGGCGGCTGACCATTACGCCCTGGGACTCCCACAGGCGGCGCACCTCGCGGTTGCGCCCCTCGCGCAGGATCACGTGGTACCAGTGGTTCGCGCCCCGGCCGCCGGCATCCAGGATCTCGTCGAACCGGGCGATGCCGTCCTCCAGCAACACCCCGGACTTCAGCCGTGCCAGGGTTTCCGGGCTCACCTCGCCCAGCACGCGGACGGCGTATTCACGTTCGATCTCACTGGAGGGATGCATGAGCCGGTTGGCCAATTCGCCGCTGGTGGTAAGCAGCAGCAATCCGGAGGTATTGAGATCCAGCCGTCCGATGGCGATCCAGCGGCCGCTGCGCAGCCTGGGCAGGCGCTCGAACACCGTCGGCCGGCCCTCCGGATCGGACCGGGTGGTCACCTCGCCCTCCGGCTTGAAATAGGCCAGCACTCGCCATGCGCTCCCGGCCAGGCGCCAACGCTCCACGGGACGGCCATCGACGCGAATCAGGTCCCGCTCCCCGGCGCGCTGGCCCAGGGTCGCCACCTTGCCGTTGACGGTGACGCGCCCCTCCCGGATCCAGGTCTCGATCTCGCGGCGCGAGCCGAGCCCGGCGTTGGCCAGGATCTTCTGCAGTTTTTCGCTCATAAGCTGGGAATCTCGCCCGCAGTGTGCAGGCACGGGATGAATCAATTTTCGCTGCGCGCCGTTTCCAGCCGCGACGAATCCTCGACGGAATCGGTCTCGGCGGAGCCTGCGTCCGCCTCGTCCTCGCCGACGGCGGCGTCTGCCGCATCGACGCCCTCTTCGGTGGTTGCGCCACTTGCGGCATCGGCCGCAACTCCCGCCTCGGGCGCCGCGGCATCTTTGGCAACCGCCGCGCCGTCCGCCGCCTCGGCCACCGGCACCTCGAACTGGAGCTCGGCGTTGATGCTGTCGAGGTCCTTCAGCTCCGACAGCGTGGGCAGGTCATCCAGGCTCTTGAGGTTGAAGTAATCCAGGAACTGGCGCGTGGTGGCGTAGAGCGCCGGGCGCCCGGGCAGATCGCGATGCCCTACGACGCGTACCCACTCCCGCTCCATCAGCGTCTTCATGATGGAGGAACTGACGGATACGCCGCGGATGTCCTCGATCTCCGCACGGGTGATGGGCTGGCGGTAGGCGATCAGGGCCAGTGTTTCCAGCAACGCGCGGGAATAGCGCGACGGCCGCTCTTCCCACAGCCGCGCCACCCAGGGCGCCAGCGCCGCCTTCACTTGGAAGCGGAAGCCGCTCGCCACCTCCACCAGCTCGATGCCGCGCAGTTCCCAGTCCGCGCGCAGCGCATCCAGCGCACCGCGAATGGCCTCGCGTCCCGGCTGTTCGTCCAGGGCGAACAGGCTCTCCAGTTTTTCCAGCGACAGCGGCCCGCCCGCCGCGAACAGCGCGGCCTCGATGATGTTTTTGAGTTGCTGGTCGGTCATATGTATCCCGAGTTAGAAGTCGCAAGTGGCAAGGAGTTTTCTTGCCACTTGTTACTTTTAACTTGTCACTTGCTTCAAATAGATCGGCGCGAACGGCTCTGCCTGGATGAGTTCGACCAGGGATTCCTTGATCAGCTCCAGTATCGCCAGCAGCGTCACCACCACGCCGCGACGGCCTTCCTGCACGTTGAACAAGGTGGTGAACTCGGTGAATCGCTCGCCGCTCAGGCTCTCCAGCACCCGCGACATGCGTTCCCGCACCGACAGGGGTTCGCGCTGGATCTGGTGATGCGTAAACATCTCGGCGCGCTTCAGCACGTCGCGGAACGCCAACAAGACCTCACGCAGCGTCACCACCGGCAACGGCTTCACGGAATGGCGGTCCGGCACCTCCGCGGTGACCATGTAGACGTCGCGGCCCACCTGCGGCAGCGCATCGAGATCTTCCGCCGCCTGCTTGAAGCGCTCGTACTCCTGCAGGCGCCGCACCAGTTCCGCGCGCGGGTCCTCTTCCTCGCCTCCTTCCGCCGGACGCGGCAGCAGCATGCGCGACTTGATCTCCGCCAGCATCGCCGCCATCACCAGGTACTCCGCCGCCAGCTCCAGGCGCATCTCCTTCATGAGCTCGATGTACTCCATGTACTGGCGCGTGATCTCGGCAATGGGAATGTCCAGAATGTCCAGGTTCTGGCGCTTGATGAGATACAGCAACAGGTCCAGCGGCCCCTCGAAGGCCTCCAGGAACACCTCCAGGGCATCCGGCGGGATGTAGAGATCGCGGGGCAGCTCGGTGATGGGCGTGCCCTGCACGATGGCAAAGGGCATTTCGACCTGCTCGGGCGATCTTGCGGGCGCTTGCATGCCGTCCACCACCGAACCTCCCAGATCTTCCAAGTACGCCGTCTCCGCTAGCGATAGGCCAGGCCCATGGCCTGCCGCACCTCGGCCAGGGTTTCCTGCGCAACCGCGCGCGCCGATGCGCAGCCATCGTCAATGATGCTGCGCACCCGGGCGGGGTCAGCCACATACTCCTGTGCCCGCTCCTGGATCGGCTTCAACTCGGCCAGCACGGCATCGATCACCGGCTGCTTGCAATCCAGGCAGCCGATGCCCGCCGTGCGGCAGCCTTCCGCCGCCCAGCGCTTCACCTCGTCGCTGGAATAGACCTCGTGGAACTTGTAGAGCGGGCACTTGGCGGGATCGCCGGGATCGCTGCGGCGCACCCGCGCCGGGTCCGTGGGCATGGTGCGCAGCTTCTGCTCCACCACCTTCGGGTCCTCGCGCAGCGAGATGGTGTTGCCGTAGGACTTGGACATCTTCTGCCCGTCCAGGCCGGGCATCTTCGAGGCCGGCGTCAGCAGCGCGTAGGGCTCGGGCAGGATGATCTTGCCCGCACCGTCGAGATAACCGAACAGGCGCTCCCGGTCCGCGAGCGTAATGTTCTGCTGCCCCTCCAGCAGCGCGCGCGCCTCGTCCAGCGCGTCGCGGTCGCCCTGCTCCTGATAGCGGCGCCGCAGGTCCAGATAGAGCTTCGCGTTCTTCTTGCCCATTTTCTTGGCGGCGGCCTCCGCCTTTTCAGCAAAATCCGGCTCGCGGCCGTAGAGATGGTTGAACCGGCGCGCCACCTCGCGGGTCAGCTCCACGTGGGGAACCTGGTCTTCACCGACCGGGACCTGGCTGGCCTTGTAGATCAGGATATCGGCGCTCTGCAGCAGCGGATAGCCGAGGAAGCCGTAGGTGCTCAGGTCCTTCTCCTTGAGCTTCTCCTGCTGATCCTTGTAGGTGGGCACACGCTCCAGCCAGCCCAGGGGCGTCATCATGGACAGCAGCAGATGCAATTCCGCATGTTCCGGCACGCGCGACTGGATGAACAGCCGGGCCGCCTTCGGATCGACCCCGGCCGCCAGCCAGTCGATCACCATGTCCCACACGTTCTCCCCCACCACCTGCGGATTCTCGTATTCGGTGGTCAGGGCGTGCCAGTCGGCCACGAAGAAAAAGCACTCGTACTCGTGCTGCAGCCGCACCCAGTTCTTGAGCACCCCGTGGTAATGGCCGAGATGCAGCTTGCCGGTCGGACGCATGCCCGACAGGACGCGGTTGTGGTGCAAGGATGTGGAACTCAAGATGCCTCCTATAGGCCCACAAGATTGAACATCAGTTCCTGCAACAGGGTCACCGGAAGATGGAGCAGGTTCCCGAGCAGCCCCGTCATCAGGAGAACCAGCAGGATCAGGAATCCGTAAGGCTCCAGGCGGCTCAACTGCCACGCCCAGGGCCCCGGCAGCAACCCTCCCAGCACGCGCCCACCGTCCAGGGGCGGGATGGGCAGGAGATTGAGCACCATCAGGACGACGTTGATCGCGATACCCGCGCCGCCCATGTAAATCATGGGCAGCGCGGCCCAGGCAAACGAATTGCCCAGCATGAATCCAAGCTTGGCGACAATGGCCCAGAGGAAGGCCATCACCAGGTTGGCCAACGGCCCGGCCGCAGCCACCATGGCCATGTCGCGCTTGGGATGTTTCAGGTTTTCCCAGGTGACGGGCACCGGCTTGGCCCAGCCGAAGATGAAGCCGCCGAACAGCAGCAGGAGCCCCGGCACCAGGATCGTCCCGATGGGGTCGATATGCTTGATCGGGTTCAGGGTCAGGCGCCCGAGCATCATGGCAGTGGGATCGCCGAGCCGGCGGGCCATCCAGCCGTGGGCCACTTCATGCACCGTGATCGCAAACAGAATGGGCAGCGTCCAGATGGCGATGCGCTGTATCAGAGTGAGATGATCCATCGGGCGATTATATCCACACCGGGACCCTCGCCCAAAGCTTGCGTTCCCGACGGCCAGAATGGCCGTCCCCCCCTGATTGTGTCCAGAGCGGGATGGCATCGCTTGGCGCCTGAGCGGTCAAATGATCGAAGACACTGAATCTTTACGTGTTTTCAACCGGCGAGTGGAGCCGTATCCCCCTTCCCCTCGCGCACGACCCGGGGCACGCCCTCGACGAAATCCACCACGGTCGTCGGCAGGAATCCGCAGGGGCCGCCATCGATGATCAGATCGACCGCATGTTCCAGCGTCTCGCGCATCTCCTCGGGATCGGTCATGGGCATGGACTCGCCGGGCAGGATGACCGTCGTGCTCAATAGCGGCTCGCCCAGCTCGGTCAGCAAGGCCTGAGCGATGACGTGATCGGGCACCCGAATGCCGATGGTTTTGCGCTTGGGGTGCTGCAGCCGCCGCGGGACCTCGTGGGTGGCGGCCAGGATGAAGGTGTAAGGTCCCGGGGTGAGCGCCCGGATCAGGCGATAGGCGCTGTTGCCCACCTTGGCGTAGGTGGCGATCTCCGACAGGTCCCGGCAGACCAGGGTGAAGTTGTGCTTGTCGTCCAATCGGCGGATGTGCCGGATGCGCTCCATCGCCTCTTTGTCGCCGATGCGGCAGCCCAGCGCATAACACGAGTCCGTCGGGTAGATGATGACGGCCCCGTCCCGCAGCAGTTGGACGCTCTGCCGCACTAAACGCAACTGCGGGTTTTCCGGATGGATTTGAAAGTACTGGCTCATGGCATTGAAAAGACAAGGAAATCTACCGGGCCAGGGCCTGCGGCGCACCCGCCCCGTTCCATGCAGCCCAGCGCTCCCAGACCGGAACGCAGCCTTGCGGCAGCGCCGGAAGCCGCCCCAGTTCCACCCAGGGAGTCACCGGACCGTGGTAGTCCGAACCGCAGGAGGCCAGCAGGCCGAAGCGCAGTGCGTGGCCCAGCATGGCATGACACTCGTCGCGGGAGTGGCTGCCGGACACGACCTCGATCCCCTCGCCGCCGCACCCCTTGAAATCGCCGAGCAGCCGCCGCAGCTTGGTTGAAGTCAGCTTGTAGCGGGCCGGGTGGGCAATCACCGCCATGCCGCCGGCGCCGCGAATCCAACTCACCGCATCTTCCAGGGCGGCCCATTCCATTGCCACATATCCTGGCTTGCCCGGGGTGAGATACCGATCAAACACCTCCCGCACGTCGCGCCCATGCCCCTGTTCCACGAGAAAGCGCGCAAAGTGCGCACGGCTGATGACGGACCCGGTGGCATGGGTCCGCGCCCCCGCCAAGGCGCCGGCGATGCCGCACTTTTTTTCGAGGCGGCGCGCGACCTCCTCGGCACGCTCATCGCGCCGGGCACGCAGGGCGGCCAAGCCCTCCCGCAACGGGGCGTGGGCGGGGTCCACCTGCAATCCCACGATATGCACCAACTGCCCGTTCCAGGTCACGGAGATCTCCACCCCATTGACGAATTGCAGCCCCAGTTCCGCCGCGGCCTGGGCCGCCTCGGCCAGGCCTTCGGTGGTATCGTGGTCGGTCAGCGCCAGCACGTCGACGCCCTGCTCGTGAGCGCGCGTCACGAGTTCCTGAGGGGTCAGGGTGCCATCGGACGCAGTGGAGTGAGTGTGCAGGTCGTAGTGTAAATTCATGATGATATGGTACCCGATAGCGGCTGACCTGTCCCCGTCCGCCCGGACGAGGCGTAGCGGGCGTCCACTTCACACGGAGACCATGGGGAGAAGAACGTCGTTCCCAAAAATCTCCGCGCCCTCCGCACTTTCTCCGCGAACTCCGTGTGAAATCCGCAGCCCACGC
>JBAYZB010000114.1:0-9369 GCA_041672765.1 Gammaproteobacteria bacterium
CGAGGCCGAAGCCCTGAATGCGCTGGGCGGGGCGCGCGTGGTTCTGGCCACCGCCCCCAACAGCGCCCTGATCTCCCGGGTGGTGGACGGCCTCGGCGTGAACGGGCAGTTGGTGGTGCTTGGCGCCGATGCCGCGCCGCTGACGGTGTCGCCGCTGCAACTCATCGTCAAACGCCGCGCCATCCAGGGCTGGCCGTCGGGCCATGCCAAGGATTCGGAGGATACCTTGGCCTTCAGCGCCCTGACCGGCATCCGGCCGAAGATCGAGGTCTTCCCGTTGGCGCGGGCCGCCCAGGCCTACGAACGCATGATCGCCAATCAGGCGCGGTTTCGGGTGGTGCTCACGCCGGGCTGACGCGGGCCGTCAGGTGAGCTGCCGCTCCAGCGCGGTACGGTCGAACCAGAGATGTTCGCTCGCAATGTGCTGGTCCCGCAGCTCGAACACATGCAGAAGGCGGAAGCTCGCCCTGCCGGACTTGCCGGGCAGGCCGAAGGCCCAGCCGTCCGTCACCTGGCCGTGCCAGATGCACTCGTCCACCACGAAGTTGTCGCCGTAGTAACGCTTGAGCGGCTCCACTACCTCGCCCTGGATGGAGACGAAGAGCGCTTCGTAGAAGCGGCGGATGGTGGCTTTGCCATGGCGCAATCCGTCGGCGACTCCCACCATTTCATGCTCGCCGTCCGCGGCGAACGTGCCGACGACACCTTCTACGTCATCGGTGGCTTCATACCGAAAGTGGTCGTCGATCAGTCGATCCAACTGCGTGCGATTGTTCATGGCAGATCCTCCGGGCCGGCAAAACCATATCTGTTCGGGGCTAACCAATTATAGAAGCCGCACATAAGGGGACGCAGATCCGGTCAGCCGTCATGGTGCAATCGGGCGGGTTTATCCCGGTGCTGGTAAACGATGGGCGGCTGCGGACGACTTGCCCCGGCCATGGGCGTCCGATACAGGCACTTGGTTGAGTCCGCTCCAACAGGGGGGGCGTCGCTGCGCCTGCATCGGATAAAGTCTCCGGGCGCAACGGGGTGTCAAAAGACTTTCCAGTCGCGGGCAGTACGCGGTGCGCGCTGCAACCACGGCCCCGCGCGGCCTGATACTATTTTCGATGTAATAGGGATCGTTTTCATCACAAGACCAATACCGTTTGTCCTTCCAATGCTTGCCTATCGCATCCTGCTGACCATGTTTCCGGTGTTCGCGGTGATCGCCGTCGGCTATCTCTATGGACGCTGGCGGCGTCCGGACATGGGTCTGGCGAATCAACTGAACATGGACATCTTCCTGCCCGCACTGCTGTTCCATGTGCTCGCGGGCAAGGAATTCCACATTGCCGAGTACCAGGCGCTCGCCCTCGGCGGGCTGCTGGTCATCCTCGGCTCGGGGCTGCTGGTGCTGCCCATCGCGCGCTTGACCCGGCTGCATCCGAAGACGCTGCTGCCGCCGATGATGTTCACCAACACGGGCAACATCGGCCTGCCTCTCGCGGTGCTCGCCTTCGGCGAGGCGGCGCTGCCCGGCGCCGTGGTGTTGTTCATCGTGGAGAACACCCTGCACTTTTCCCTGGGCGCCTACATCATGGACCGTCACGCCGGCATTGCCCGGCTCTTCCGCATGCCCATCATCCTCGCCACCATCGCCGGGCTCCTGGTCAGCCTGCTCGATTGGAAGATCCCGCGACTCATCGCCCTGCCGGTCGAGATGCTCGGGCAGGTGTCGGTGCCGCTGCTCCTGTTCGCCCTGGGCGTGCGTCTCGTGCAGGTGGATTTCTCCGACTGGAAGGCTGGCCTCCTCGGTGCGGTACTCTGTCCGCTCTCCGGCGTTCTGCTGGTGCTGGCGCTGCTGCCGTTCCTCGATCTGCCGGCGCTGCAGCGCAATCTTTTCATCGTCTTCGGCGCGCTGCCGCCGGCGGTGCTCAACTACATCGTGGCGGAACAGTACCGGCAGGAGCCGAAGCGGGTGGCATCCATCGTCATGCTCGGAAATCTCGCCGGCATTATCACGCTGCCCACGGCGCTCGCGTTCGTGCTGTGATTTGGCCAGGATGAGGCGAGTCTGCCGCCCGGTCGCGCCTTGCGCACGGTTCGTGTGGTTGCAGGAACACCGCCGGTTTGCTGAACTTAAAATCATGAATGACGCGGAAACGCTCCAGCGTATGGCGCAGAAGCTGCGCCGCCTGGTCATCCGGATGACCACCGCCGCCGGATCCGGCCACCCCACATCCTGCATGTCCTGTGCGGAAATCGTGAGTACGCTCTTCTTTCACGAGATGCGCTGGGACCCGCGCGACCCGGACGCGCGCGACGTGGATCTCTTCGTCCTGTCCAAGGGGCATGCGGCCCCCATCCTGTGGGCCGTGCTGGCGGAGGCCGGCGCGATCCAGGAGGATCCGCTGTCGCTGCGCCGGATCGACAGCAGCCTGGAAGGCCATCCGACGCCGAGCAACCCCTGGGTGCGGGTCGCCACGGGTTCGTTGGGGCAGGGATTGGCGGCGGCCAACGGCATGGCGCTCGCCAACCGGCTGGACGGCACCGACGCCCGCGTCTATTGCCTGTTAGGCGATGGCGAGTGCTCCGAGGGCTCCGTCTGGGAGGCGGCGCAGTTCGCCTCGTTCCATGAGCTTGCCAATCTGGTGGCCATCGTGGACGTCAACGGATTCGGCCAGAGCGGGCCCACGCCCTATCGGCACGACAGTTCCGTGTTTGCGCGCCGCTTCGAGGCCTTTGGCTGGCGAAGCATCGAGATCGACGGCCACGACATGAATGCGGTGCTCGCGGCGCTTGCCGACGCGCGCACCGCGGGCCCCACCGCGATCATCGCACGGACGATCAAGGGCAAGGGCGTTTCGTTTCTGGAAAACTCGCCTGACCGCCACGGCACGGCGCTCACCAAGGACGAAATGGAGCGCGCCCTGCAGGAACTGGGCGAAGTTGACGTGCGGATCGAGGTGACGCCGCGCCACGCCGAAACACCCGTGGTCAAGCCGGTGGAGGCGACTCTGCAGATCGTGGTCGATTACCGCCAGGGCGAGCAGGTGGCGACGCGCGACGCTTACGGCAAGGCGCTGGAGAAGCTCGGTGGGATCATGCCGGCCGTCGTGGTGCTGGACGGCGACGTGATGAACTCCACCCGCACCGAATTCTTCGCGCAGGCATATCCGGCCCGCTTCTTCCAAAGCTATATCGCGGAGCAGAACATGGTCGGTGTGGCGCTGGGGCTGGCCGTTTCCCACAAGGTTCCGTTTCTCGCCACGTTCGCCGCGTTTCTCACCCGGGCGTACGACTTCATCCGTATGGCGGCCTACAGCCGTCCACGTCACCTGGTTTTCTGCGGCAGTCACTGCGGGGTGTCCATTGGCGAGGACGGACCGTCGCAGATGGGGCTGGAAGACTTGGCCATGTTCCGCGCGCTGGCTGGCAGCACCGTGCTCTATCCCTGCGACGCGGTCAGTGCCGAGCGCCTGACCGAGCAGGCGGCGCATACCGAAGGCATCGTCTATATCCGCACCACGCGGCCAAAGACCGCGGTGATCTACGACAGCGACGAGGAGTTTCCCGTGGGTGGCAGCAAGCTTCTGCGGGGATCGGACGCGGATGCCTGCACCATCGTGGCGGCGGGCATCACCGTGCACGAGGCGCTGGCGGCGTACGAGAGGCTCAAAGGGCAGGGCGTTGCGGTGCGGATCGTGGACGCCTATTCCGTAAAGCCGCTGGATGTCGCGGGGCTGCAGCGGTGCGCGCGCGAAACCGGGGCGATCCTCGTGGTCGAGGACCATTGGATCGACGGCGGGCTGGGCGATGCCGTGGCAGTGGCGGTGGGTACGCTGGCGCCGGTCCATCGTCTCGGCATCGCGGATATCCCGCGTTCCGGTAAACCGGAGGAATTGCTGGATCGGTATGGTATCTCGCGCCACGCCATCGAGCGGCGAGTTCTCGAGGTCGTGTCCTGATCCGCCTCTCCGGGTCTTGGGGCGCTTGAGAAGACAAAACCACCCTACGGGTTTCGGCACGCAAATCCCGTAAGGCGTTGGACATGCCTGTCAGATAACAGAAAATAGCCGCTCTGTGAGTTCCACCTGTCGGGGCGCATATCCGCCGTACAGAAAAGGTATCGGCACCCGGACAGCGGCGTGCGGCCTGCGACCGTCCGTGCTACCTGAGTCCTTCCGGCGTGGCGCCTTCCGGTCCGTTGGCCGGGGGCTGCGGCGGTGTTCCCTGCGCAGGGGGCGGGGCCGGCAACTCTTCTCCGAACAAGGCGAACTCGATCTCCCGACAGGCATCGGCATTGCCCTCATCGCAATCCGGCGCGAGCGATTGGATCTGCTGCATCTGGGCGCAGGCGTTCGTGTCGCCGCCATGGCAGCGTGAGCCGACCACCAATATGCCGATGCCCACGCCCAAGTCGCGGCAGGCCAATGAATTGCCTGCCTGACAGGCGTTGTCCGTCTCCTGAAATACCGTCATTACCTTGTCGAGGCTCTGCAGCGACTCACAGGCCTGGGGGTTGCCGTCCTTGCAGGCCGTGTGCAACTGCTCGCGGTCATTGGCGAGCTGCGGGGCGATCTGCATGTACAGGGAGTGTCCATCGGGAGCCGCGGTAACCACGGCGGCGGCAAGCATCAAGGGCAGCGCAAGCAGGGAACGCGCGAATGATACGTACATGGAGCACCTCCGTCTCCAGCGAGGAGAGAACGCCGGTTTCAAGTCTCTGCTGCCTGTTCGAGCCTATGGCAGCTCAGCTCTACCACTGGATTGCGCTGTTTCGGGATAAAGGCCTCGGGCCTGTTGGTCATGGACGGGCTGCTGCGGTGCCCCGCTCCGTTTTGTAGGTGCAGCGGACAAGACGCGAACCGATATGTCGGAAGACTCGGTATCCTGGAATCAATATTTACGTTTGACCCGGTATGGGGAGTCACGGTTCCATCGGAATGGCTTGCGCGAGCATGCTACGGACGCCAGGTACCCTGCGCGGCTGTGTGACCGTCGTCTTTTCGCAGCTCCTTTGTCGCCGGCTTTATCTGTCTGCGTCAATGGAGCATGCGCCGGAGTTTCGCGGGGTGTCGTCCGCGGAACGTCGCATGGGTCAGGGCCGACACAGACTCATCCGGATGTGTTTCCGATTGGCAACTATGCGTTTCATGGGAGTCTATAACTTAGTTCAAATACAAGATAGCCCGGATGACAGTAGTGAAGTGACCGGCGGCCATCTTGTGTCAGACGCGAGTATGGGCGCCGGAGCAGCAAGGAGATGGGTCGGACAGCCCGGCAAAGACACAATGTGATGAGCGCCATGTCGGCGCTGCGGGGGTCATGCGCGCGCGGCAGGCGGTGCGCGGGGCAGAAAGCCGGCGCGCCGTGCCTGATCCGGTGCTGGGACATGCCGGTTGAGCGTGGGCGGGGAATGATACCGGAGGATGCGAGATGCACAATGGCAGCGAACTCAAGGCCTGGCGCAAGCAGCGGCGTCTCGCGTTCATTGCCCAGAGGCTGGGCCTGGAGGAGGAACGGCGCCGGGAATGGGACGGCCGCATCAAGCGGTTGCTAAATGCGGCGTTTGCGCTGCCGCAGGGCATGGTCGTCGGTTTCTGCTGGCCCTACAAGGGGGAATTCGATGCCCGCAGGACGATCCGGCGCATGCGGGAGATGAGCGCGCGTGCCGCGCTGCCCGCGGTGGTCGACAAGAAGGGGCCGCTGCAGTTCAGTGAAGGTGGCCCGGTGTCGCGATGGCGCCGGGCGTATACGAGATACCCGTGCCGCAGGGCACGAGCGTCGTTCACCCCGACGCGGTGATCATTCCGATGAACGCCTTCGATGAGCAGGGTTACCGCCTCGGTTACGGCGGCGGGTATTTCGACCGGACCCTCGCGGCCCTGCAACCGAAGCCCATCGCCATCGGCATCGGCTACGAGATGTTCCGGGTGGGGACGATTCATCCCTGCGAGCATGACATCCCGATGGATTTCATCGTCACGGAAAAGGGCATCCATGCGATGGAGGAGGGGCGGCTCCGGCATATCGACGCGGCGGCCTGCACCGAGCGGGTGACCCGATTGAGCGCCGCACGCCGGCTGCCACGCGCCCAACCCGTCGGTTCAGCGCCATGACGGCATGGCCCATGACCTCGGTGTTCGCAGGTCGCGCGTGCGGGCCGTGAAGCGGTTGGGAATTGCCGGGTGACGTCTCTGCCATGGATCGGCCTGAGAAAGGTGGGTGTCGCTGCATGGGGGGCGCGGCCCCCTTGACCGGGGTGAGAAATTTCTTAGGCCGAGATTGGGAGATTTCTTTAGCCGGCTAAGTGTTTTTCCTAATTGCGCCAAGCGGCGGTTACACTTACTGTTTCGCTGGAAAATAGAACGAAATGCTTATTTTGCCGCAGCTTGTGACGTGCGCCATCGTCCCATCACAAATCTTCCGCGTACAGCGTCTTCGGTCTGGCGTCTGCTCGCCATAGTGCTGCCCACCGTCATTCTGCTGGAGGCCGCAGCCTTGTGGTTTTTTCACCTGCTGCTTCCGGCGGAGGTTTCCCCTTGGGTGCAGAGCCTCATGGAGGTGCTGGTGATCACCGGCATCCTGGTGCCCGCCCTGTGGTGGTTCCTGTTTCAGCCGGTCAAGCACTCTCTGGAGCGCGAGGCGGCCAAATCCCGGGTCATCATGGAAACGGCCGCCGAAGGCATTTTTACCACCGACGAACATGGGGTCATTCTGTCGCTCAATCGTGCGGCAGAGACGATCTTCGGGTATGCGGCCCGCGAGGTCGTCGGGCAGCCGGTCAGCCTGTTGCTGCCCGTCTCCGAACCCGAACAGCCCGGCAAGCACATCATCGACGACACCGGCGTTCAGCGTGTCTCGTCCACATGGTACGAGGTGCAAGGGCGGCGCCGGGACGGGACGCTCTTTCCCATCGAGGTGGCGCTGAGCGAGGTGCTCGTGGGCAGCGAGCGCATTTACACCAGCATCGTGCGCGACATCAGCGAGCGCAAGGAGGCCGAGCAACGCATCTGGCAGCTTGCACATTTCGATACCCTCACGGGGTTGCCCAACCGCATGCTGTTCTATGATCGGCTGCGCCAGACCCTGCGGCGGGCGAAACGCGAGCGTCAAGGAGTGGCGCTGCTGTTTCTGGATCTGGATGGATTCAAGCAGGTCAACGATAACCTGGGCCATGCCGTGGGTGACGCGCTGCTGCAAGTGGTTGCGGCACGACTCAAAGACTGCGTGCGCGACAGCGACACGGTGGCGCGCCTGGCGGGTGACGAATTCACCGTCATCCTGCCCGACTGCCACGAGCGGGAGCATGCCGTCCTGGTGGCGGAAAAGATCGCCGAGGCGTTGCGGGAGCCCATCGAGGCGGACGGGCTCCTGCTCACGACGAGCGCCAGCATCGGCATTGCCATGTATCCGCAGGACGCAGAGACCGAGGACGGGCTGGTGCGCATGGCCGATGCCGCCATGTATGCGGTCAAGCCGTGGAGTGCCACCGTCGATCGGGCGAGTGCCTGAGTTCAGGCGCCTTTATCCGCAGAATCGAATGTCTTGCCGATGATGCCATTCCCCGCGTTTCATCGTTATGTCGGTGCAGTCCTGCTCCTGGCGCTCGCCACGCTGCTGCGGTGGGCGCTGCATCCGGTCCTGGGCGAGGATTATCCCCTCGTCACCTATTTCGGTGCGGCGCTCCTGGCCGTCTGGTACGGCGGCTTCGGCCCCGCGGCGGTGGTGTTCGGCGGCGGGGTGCTGCTGGACGGGCTCTGGTTCTACACGCCACAGGCTTCCTTATGGTCGGCGCAGTTGCGCGACTGGGTGGGGTCCGGTCTATACCTGGCCACGGCGGTCGCCGCTATCGCGCTGGCGGGATCGCTGCGGGCCGCCAAGGTGCGGGCGGAGGCGGCGGAGCGGTGTTTCCGGCGCCTGCTGGAGATCGGCAGCGTAGGCGTCGCCATTGCCGAGCCGGGAGGGCGGGTGTGTTACGCCAATCCGGCAGTGCTGGAGATGCTGGGGTACACCGCCGAGGAGGTGGAAACGGGACGGGTGCGGTGGGACCAGCTCACCCCGCCGGAGTGCATTGGGCAGAGCGCCAACGCCATCCAGGCGCTGCGCGAGAACCGTGCCGTGGCCCCTTACGAGAAGGAGTACATCGCCAAGGACGGGCGCCGCGTGCCGGTGCTGATCGGTTTGACGGCGTTGGAGCGCATGGCGCAGGGCGAACCGCTGCTTGCGGCGTTCGTGACCGATCTCTCCTCCCTGCGGCAGACGGAGAAGGCCCTGGAGCGCCAGAAGGCGCAATTCGAGGCGATCTTCAACAGCGCCGTCACGGCCATCAGTTTCGTCGATCTGCAGCAGCGGATCGTGCTGCTCAATCCCGCCTTCACGGCTCTGTTCGGCTATGTGGCAGAAGAGGTCGTGGGGCAGACCACCGAACTGCTCTACGTCTCGCCGGACGATTACCTGGAGCAGGGGCTGCGGCGTCACCATGTCGGAGCGGCGGCGGACACCCATCCGCTCGAAGTCCGGTGCCGGCGCAAGGACGGCACATTGTTCTGGGCGGAGTCGCTCGGAACGCCAGTGGTGGATGCCGACGGCTCGCCCGTCGGCTTCCTCAGCATTCACCACGACATCACCGAGCGCAAGCAGGCCGAGGCGGAACGGGAGCGGCTGCTGAGCCGGCTCGCCGAGGCGGACCGGCGCAAGGACGCGTTCCTTGCCACCCTCGCCCACGAACTGCGCAACCCGCTCGCGCCCATCCGCAACGCCTTCGAACTGATCAAACGGGCGGTGGATAAGCCTGCGGTCATCCGGTCGGCGCTTGCCGTTGGGGAGCGGCAGGTGGGGCAATTGGTGCGGCTGGTGGACGACCTGCTCGATATCGCCCGCATCACCCACGGCACCATCCCACTACGCAAGGAGCGGGTGACGCTGGAAGCGGTCCTGCAGAGTGCGCTGGAGACCGCGCGCCCGCAGATCGAGGCGGGCGCGCATCGGCTTTCCGTCGAGGCGCCCGCGGCGCCGGTGTGGCTGGAGGCGGACCTCACGCGCCTCGCCCAGGCAATAACGAACCTGCTCGCCAACGCCGCCAAATATACCGATCCGGGCGGCCACATCCGGCTCATGGCCTGCCGGGAGAGGGACGAGGTGGTCATCACGGTGCAGGACGACGGCATCGGCATCCCCGTGGAGCGTTTGGATGAGGTGTTCGAGCCGTTTATCCAGCTCGAGCCGCCCCAGGGGCAGATAGCCCGGGGCCTGGGGGTGGGGTTGGCGCTGGTCAAGTCGCTGGTGGAGCTGCACGGCGGGCGCGTCGAGGCGGCCAGCCCGGGCGTTGGCCAGGGCAGCACCTTCACCCTGCGCCTGCCGGGCGTGATTGCCTCCCCC
>JBAYZB010000115.1:0-9303 GCA_041672765.1 Gammaproteobacteria bacterium
GTTGTCATTGAGCACCTTATCCCCGTTGGTATCGGGACCGAACCGAAGCACTATGCCGCCGGTGGGGCACTGCTCCGTACTCGCCGCTATCGTGTCGGTCAGGTATGTAATCCCCGGGTCGCCCTGCGGGCCTTGGGGACCTTGCGGGCCTGGTGCGCCGTCATCGCCTGAATTACAGCCAGTGAGGGTTGCTGTGCCGAGGCATAGCATTGCCAGCAACCCCCATCTGGCCAAGCCTTGTGTCTTGCCGTTTCTCATTAGGGATCTCCCTTGGTTGATCAACAATCTGTTCCATGCGGCCTGTTTGTCCGGACAGCCAGCATGGAGGGGGACGGCAAGAGTGATACCAGCTTCGTGCCAGCCTATTTAAAACAATTACTTACAATAAAAATGCCGGCGTGGCTGCGCAATGTTTTACCGGCGCTGCTTAGGTTTTGGTCGTCGCATAGGAAACGGGCAGGAACATTGCCCGCTGTACCAGGGTGCCCGGAAGCTCAGAAAACGGATCGCTTGCCGGGCGGGTCGGCGGGCATAACCGGATTCAGCGGCCTGTGCTCAACTGCGCGCGCACCGCGCGCAGATTTTCCGCGACGATGGCCGCGTCCTCCGAGGCGGGGTCCAGCACGCCGTGGAGGCGTTCCCAGTGTCTGAGGGCAGTGTTCAGGTCGCCATTCTCCTGGGCTGCGCTGGCGGCAAGCCACAGGGCATGGGCGTTGTCGGGTTCCAGCTCCAGCGCCTTGCGGATGAGCCGCTCAGGTTCGCCCAGCAGGCTGCGCCGCTCGCTGGCGAGCAGATCGGCGTACTGGGCGTACATGGCGGCGTTCTCCACCCCGCTGTCGATGGCGCGGCGGAACGCCCGCAGGGCTTCGGCCGGCTGACCGGTGGAATAGAGGGAGCGCGCCAGCAGCATCCAGCCCTCCGGGTCATCAGGGTTGTTCTCCAGCCGCCGCTGGAGCCCGGCGATCAGGTCCGTGAAGTCGTCCTGGGGCATCACCATCTGGCCGGCCGGCAGTGTCGGCGCTTCCGGCGTGCCCACTTGTTGATAGACGGCCAGGGCCAGGGCCGGGATGGCTGCGGCAAGTACCGCGGCGGTCACGGCGGAACGGCCGGCCCGGTGGCCGGCACACGCGGGGCGCTGCGTTTCACGCGCTTCCCGCGCCAGTTCGGCCTGGGCCTGCTGGAATTGTTCGTCGTCGATCAGGCCATCGGCGCGATCCTGCTCCAGTTCGCTGCGCCGGCTCGCCAGCACGGCGGCGGTGAGAGCCTGATATTCGGGGCCGGCACTGCCGGTGCGCCGGATCAGGGGAAATGCGACGAAAGCCACCGCGACGACGCAGAGCAGGGCGACGATTGACCAGAACATGAGCATCCTCCGAATCCGTCCGGCTACTTGCCGCGCCGGCGCTTTTTGCGGTTGGGCTTGGGATCGGTTTGCGCCGCGGGCGGCTCCGGGGCGGCAATCGGTTCCAATGCACGGTTCTTTTGCTGGCGCAGGACGTACGCCAGCACCGCGCCGCCGCAGAGCAGAAACAGCAGCGGCCCGAACCAGAGCAGCATCGTTTCGGCCTTCAGGGGCGGGCGATAGAGCACGAAATCGCCGTAACGGCTGACCATGAAGTCGATCACCGCTTCCCGCGTCGCGCCGTTGCGGACCTGGTCATAGACCTTCTCCCGAAGGTCCTGGGCCAGACTGGAATTGGAGTCCAGCAGGTTCTGGTTTTGGCACACGGTGCAACGCAGCTCGCGCACCAGTCCTTGATACAGGCTCTCCTGTTCGGGGTTGTCGAATTCCAGCAGGGCGGTGTTGGCCGCGGCCGATGCGGCGCCCGCCAGCAGCAATGCGGCCAGGGCGCCGCGCAGGGTACGGGTGAAATGGCGGCGCATTCAGCTTCTCTCCAGTTCGGTGATCAACGGCAACAGTTCGTCGCGAATCACGACCTCGTTGAGCGGGCCCACGTGCTTGTAGCGGACCACGCCCTGGCGGTCGATCACGAAGGTCTCGGGCGTGCCATAGACGCCCCATTCGATCCCCGCATTGCCGCTTTGATCGAAGCCGACGATCTCGTAGGGATTGCCGCCGCTCTCCAGGTAACCGAAGGCGGCGGCGCGATCGTCCTTATAGTTCAGGCCGACGATGCGCACGCCCTGGCGGCGCAACGCGAGCAGATGGCGATGCTCCGCGCGGCAGGAGGTACACCACGACGCCCAGACGTTGAGCAGCGTGACCCGGTTCCTGAGATCCGCCTGACTGACCTGCCGCTCGGGATCGAACAGGTCCGGGATTTGAAACGCGGGCGCGGGGCGCCCCACCAGGGGCGAGGGCAGCTCCCGCGGATTCAATCCGAGGCCGACCCAGAACAGGCCGACGAGCAGCGCGAATACGACGCCGGAGATTGCCAAGCGCATCACCATGATCAAGTCCTCCCCAAAGCCATGGCGCCGGCGGCCTGTTTGCCGGGAACGGCCACGCGATAGCGCCGATCGGACGCGGCGAGCAGACCGCCCAGGGCCATCAGGATGCAACCGGCCCACAGCCAACTGATGTAGGGTTTGTAGTAGATGCGGATCACCCAGGCGCCCTTGTCGAGCGGATCGCCCAGGGAGGCGTAGAGATCGCGCAGCACGCCGCGGTCGAGGCTCGCCTTGGTCATGGGCATGCCGCGCTTGCTGGCGTAGGTGCGCTTTTCCGGATACAGCGTGGTGACGGGCGTGCCGCCGCGCGCGACTTCCACTGTGCCGCGGTCTGCCATGTAGTTGGGGCCGCGCTGCGGGATGGTGCCGCGGAACGTGAAGGCGTAACCTGCCACCTCCACTGTTTCACCCGGGCTGAGGCGCACGTCCTTTTCCACTTCGTACCCCTTCACCATGGCCACGCCGATCATGAGCAGCGCCAGGCCGAGATGCGCCACGTGCATCCCCAGATACGCGGGCTTGAGGGATGCCAGTGCCGTCGGCGCGAAGCGCGTGCGTTCCTGAAGCTCCAGGCCGATGGCCAGCACGATCCAGAGCGCCACGAACAGCCCGAGGCTGACCAGGGGTGACCAGTTGGCATAGAACAGCGGCCACACCGCGCCCGCGGCCGCCGCGGCGATCACCGCCAGGCGCGTACGCTGCCAGGTGCGCACCGGTTGATCCTGCTTCCAGCGCACCAGCGGGCCGATGGCGATGAGGGCGGCCAGGGGCAGCATCAGCGGCGCGAACACCGAGTCGAAATAGGGCGGGCCCACCGAGATCTTGCCGGCGCCCAGGGCGTCCATGGCCAGGGGATAAATGGTGCCGAGCAGCACCACCGCGGCGGCGATCACCAGCAGTATGTTGTTCAGCAGCAGCATCGTTTCGCGCGACCAGGCGGCGAACCGGCCGCCGAGTCCCACCTGCGGCGCGCGCCACGCATACAGGGCGAGCGACAGGCCGATGGTGACGGCGAAGAAGGCCAGGATGAACACGCCGCGCTCCGGATCGGTGGCGAAGGCGTGCACCGAGGTGATCACGCCGGAGCGCACCAGGAAGGCGCCGAGCAGGGTCAGGCCGAAGGTGATGATGGCCAGCATCACGGTCCAGTTGCGGAAGGTGCCGCGCTTTTCGGTGACCGCGAGGGAATGGATCAGCGCCGTGCCGGTGAGCCAGGGCATGAACGAGGCGTTTTCTACCGGGTCCCAGAACCACCAGCCGCCCCAGCCTAACTCATAATAGGCCCACCAGCTCCCCAGGCCGATGCCGCAGGTGAGCGACACCCAGGCGATGGTGGTCCAGGGCCGCGACCAGCGCGCCCAGGCCGCGTCGAGCCGTCCGCTCAGCAGGGCGGCGATGGCAAAGGCGAAGGCGACGGAGAAGCCCACGTAGCCCATGTAGAGCAGGGGCGGGTGATAGATCATCCCCGGGTCCTGCAGCATGGGGTTGAGGTCGTAGCCTTCCACGGGCGCGGGGAACAGGCGCACGAAGGGGTTGGAGGTGAAGATCATGAAGCTGAGAAAGCCCACGGACACCAGGCCGAGCACGCCCAGGACGCGTGCCGCCATGTCCAGGGGCAGGTTGCGGCTGAAGGTCGCCACCGCAACGCCCCAGCCCGCCAGCATCAGCACCCACAGCAGCAGCGAGCCCTCGTGGCCGCCCCAGACGGCGGTGATGCGGTAATAGAGGGGCAGCAGGGTGTTGGAGTTGCCGGCGACGTACTGGACGGAGAAGTCGTTGTTGATGAAGGCCGCGGTAAGGCAGCCGTAGGCGATGGCCACCATCAGGAACTGGGCGAACGCGGCATAGCGGGCACTGCTCATCCAGGCCACGTGGTGGCGGGCCGCGCCGGCCAGCGGCACCACGCCCTGGACCAGCGCCAGGGCCAGGGCCAGGGCGAGGGCGAATTGTCCGATCTCGGGTAGCAAGGCGTTCTCCTTCAACGGGGGGCCGCGGCCGATGCGGTCGGGTTGGCCCGATGCAGCGCCTCGGTGACTTCGGCGGGTTTGTAGTTCTCGTCGTGCTTGGCCAGCACCTGCCGCGCCTGGAACACGCCGTCCGCGCCGAGCCGGCCTTCCGCCACCACGCCCTGCCCTTCGCGGAACAGGTCGGGCAGGATGCCTTCATAGGCGACCGGCAGGCTCACGGCGGTATCGGTGACCCGGAAGCGAACCAGCGTCGAAGCGGGGTCGCGCTGCACCGAGCCCGCCTCCACCAGACCGCCGATACGCACGGAGCGGTTGGCCGGCGCCTTGCCGGCCTGCAGCTCGGACGGCGTGAAATAGAAGACCAGATTGTCTTCGAATGCGTTCAGCACCAGGGCGGTGGCGATGCCGAGGGCGGCGAGCCCGCCGGCGAGAAACATCAGGCGGCGTTGGCGGGGCGTCATGACCGGCCTCCGTGCGTCCGCGCGCCGGAACGCAGGGCCCGGCGCTTGCGCGCGATCACCTGGCGAGCCTCCCAAATCATCAATGCCGCCATCACGCCGTACGAGCCCCAAATGTAGGGGCCGTGACCGCCCATAGCGAAAAATTCCATCATGCTCATACCACGGCTCCGTTGTTCGTCTCCGACAAGTTGTTCTCTTCGGGTTCGGTGGCCTGCGCCGTCGCCAGCGAGTTGGTCCACATGGCGCCGCGCTCGCGTTCCAGGGTCTCCGCCTGGGCGCGCGTCAGCGTGACGGCGATGGCGTACATCCAGCAGGAAAAGGAGAGCGTGAGCAGCGCGGCGAGCATGCTCGAACTCATGGAGGCGCCCTTGCTCACCGAGATCGATGCGCCCTGGTGGAGCGTGTTCCACCATTTCACCGAGAAATAGATGATGGGCAGATTGACCACGCCGACCAGTGCCAGCAGCGAGGCGGCGCGGCTGGCGCGCTGACGGTCGGGTATGGCGGCGTGCAGCGCGATGTAGCCGAGATAGAGGAACAGCAGCAGCAGTTCCGAGGTGAGGCGGGCATCCCACACCCAGTAGGTGCCCCAGGTGGGCCGGCCCCACAGGGCGCCGGTCCATAGCGCGACGAAGGTGAACATGGCGCCGGTGGGGGCGAGCGAGACGGCCATCACGTCGGCCATCTTGATGCGCCAGACCAGGGCGATGAAGGCGTACACCGCCATGATCAGATAGATGAACATGGACATCCAGGCCGCGGGGACATGGATGAACATGATGCGGTAGCTGTTGCCCTGTTGATAATCCACGGGCGCCACGAAGAACCCGATGTAGAGGCCGATGGCGGCGCTGATCAGGGCGGCGGCCCAGAACCATGGCAGCAGGCGCTCCACGAGGGCGAAAAAGTTCTTGGGCGATGAGAATTTCAGCCACTGTATGCGGTTTTCCGACATCGCTTCCCGTTCCTCCTAATCGATGGTGATGCGCAGCGCCGCGGCGGTGGCCCAGGGGGCCAGCACCAGCGCTACCAGCAGGGCCGCACCTAGCAACGAGAGGTGCGCCTCGGGGCTTGATTGCGTCATGGTCGCGGAGACGGCTGCGGTGCCCAGAACCAGCACGGGCACGTAGAGCGGCAGCAGCAGCAGGGTGACGAGCCCGCCGCTGCCGCGCAGCCCTGCGGTGAGCGCCGCACCGATGCCGCCGATGAGCACCAGCACCGGCGTGCCTAGGATCAGCGACAGCGTGAGCACCCCCGTCTCCGCGCCGTGCAGCCCAAACTGCAGGCCGATCAGCGGCGACAGCAGCACCAGGGGCAGGCCGGTCACCAGCCAGTGGGCCGCAAGCCGCACCAGCACCACCATGCTTTGCGGTTGCGCCGACAGGAGCTGCTGCTCCAGGGTGCCGTCGGCCAGGTCGTCCGTAAACAGCCGCTCCAGGGCCAGCACGATGGCGAACAGCGCGGCGATCCAGACCGCCCCCGGCGCAATGGTGCGCAGGATCTGCGGCTCGGGCGAGATGCCGAGGGGAAACAGCGCCACGGCCACCAGAAAGAAGCCGATGATGGCGATGGCATCCTGGCGCCGGCGCAGGAACAGGGAGCAGTCGCGCTTGAACAGGATCAGCAGCGGGTGGCTCACTCAATGCCCTCCCAGATTCAGGCGGCGCAGATCGCCGCGCAGCCGCACGTCGTAATGGGAGGTCAACACCGCGAGGCCGCCGGCGGCGAGGTGGGTTTCGAGCCGCCCCGTCAGCCAGCTCATCGCCTGGGCATCGAGCGCGTTGAAGGGTTCGTCCAGCACCCAGAGCGCGGCGCGGGTGAGGGTGAGGCGGGCGAGCGAAAGTCTGCGCTGCTGGCCCTGGGACAGATAACGCGCCGGCATCTCTTCCAGGCCGCCCAGCCCCACCTCCGCCAACGCCCGGTAGCGTTCGTCGAAACTGGTCGGCCGTCCCGCGATTCCCATGGCGACCTCCAGATTCTCCTGACAGCTCAGTTCGTCCTTGCTGCCGTTGCGGTGACCCATATAAAGGAGTTGGGTCCGGTACTCCTCGCGCAGCTCGGCGATGTCCTGGCCGCGCCAGTGGATGCTTCCCTGGGCCGGCTGGCTCAGGCCGCACAGGGTGCGCAGGAGGGTGGTCTTGCCGGCGCCATTGGGACCCGCGACCAACAACGCCTGGCCAGTATGGAGCTGGATCTGGAGGTCACGGAACAGGATCCGCTCGCCGCGCTGCACGCTCAGCTTCCGAGCCTCCAGCCGCGCCTCGCCAATGACATCGGTTGGGGATGGTGTGATGGTGTCCATGTCAGGGCAAAGGCATTATCCGTGCCACCGGTTCGGGGGCCGCCAGTTGCCTTGCGGCATGCGATTTCAGCGGGTAACGGTGGCTTTCCATCGAGACGGCGCCGGTCAATTACAGACCAGAGCGTTCATAAACTGACCACCTGGCATTTCACCGCAGGTTGTGGGCGCGCAGGCGATTCTTGAGGGTATTCCTGGATACGCGCAGGGCGCGGGCGATCCGGCTCTTGTTGCCCCCGTGCAGCTCGTGGAGCGCCTGCAGCAGTTCGCGCTCGAACTGCTGCATCAGGGTCTGGGCCTCGGTGCCTGCCGGAAGACTGCGCCGGATCAGGCTGCCCAGGGTCAGGGGCAGGTCTTCCGGCTGCTCGATCGGCAACTTCTCGATCCAGCCGTTGGGCTGGTGCAATACGGATCGGAATACCGCGTTACGCATCTCGCGCAGATTGCCGGGCCAGGTGTGGCTGACGGCCTGGCGAACGGCCGAAGGCGCGAGGCCCTGCACGGACATGCCGAACTCGCCGTTCGCCTCGGCCACGAACCACTCCAGCAGGATTGGGATCTCCCCCGGCTGGTCGCGCAGCGGGGGCAAATGGATGTGGGCCAGATCCAGTTTCGCGACAAAGTCCGGCAGCAGATCCCCGTGTTCGAGCAACACCTCGATCGAGCGATTGGAGGTGACCACGATGCGCGTGCAGCTTTGGTCTACGGCAGCGAGCAATTCGATCGCCGCGCGCTGGCACTCCTGTCCAAGGTCGCCCACTTCGTCCAGCAGCAGCAGCGCCGGCCGGTTGCGTAGTGCCGCATCAAGGCGTTCGTCGAGGTATGCGTTGCAACAGCCTTCCGTGATGGCCCATTGCAGCGCCTGGCAATGGATGACCGGGAAATCCGTCGGCGTGGAAGAGCGCTCAGCCAGCGCCCGGGCAAAGACTTCCTTTCCCGTCCCGGTCTCGCCGCTGACGAGCACGGGGCGACGATGCGCGAGCGCCTCCTGCAGGGCGCGTTCGAGACTGCGGGTGAGGCAATAGCGATGACGCAATGATGCGCCGCGCCTGTTCGTACCGTCCGCAGCAGCAACGGCGCTTGCGTTCGACATGGCCTCGAACACTTCCGGTGCGGCAGGGAGCACGCGTACGCGATAGCCAAGGGCATCGAGATCCAGCAGCAACTGCTCTCGATTGCCCGAGCAGAGCAGGATCGTTTTCTCATCCATGTCGTTTCTCCAGGTATGGACGCTCACAAGAAAGCAGCATGCGTGCCAATCACAGTCCGCGGTTGTTTTGAGTGATGCGATGTGCGCGTCGGGACGGAAATACCGTTCTTGTGCGGCCAGCAAGCCGCTTTTCCTGCGTGCGGCTGGAAGCGATCCCGTCACTGCATGCATGGCGGGCCGCTCAGTTTTTGATCATCACCTCTCAGAAACTGATCGCCCATGACCGGTTCATGGAACTGTAAAAACCGGTAACAGCGCCGTTTCGTTCCCCTCGTGTCGACGTGGTCCGGATATTGCTCGCTCTGCCTTACGAGCCGCCCGGACCGCAGCGCGTGCGTGTAGGCGGTATGCAGATTGCGCGGAGAATGTTGAATGCATCAGGGTGTGAAGAGAGCATGGTGGGCAACGATTTTCATGGTTTGTTTAGGCGTCGCCAGCGCATGGGGGGGCGATCCTGAACGGCCCGGGCGCGTACCCGATCTAGTGCCGTCTCCTCCGCCCGATCGGTCGGCCTACCTCGATGAGCACATCCAACGAATGTTCCGTACGCCGCACGCGATGGTGGGCGACCCGCGCACGCCGTTTTCGAACGGCATGTGCGTACGCTGCCATGGGCCCGAGATGGATATGTTCTTCGACCCGGCGACCACGCCCGTGGAACGCATGAACCAGCCGTGCCTGTCCTGCCACGAGGAAGGGACGCGCCGGCACTGGCGGGGGAGTCGGCACGAGTCGGCCGGCCTGGCCTGCGTCAATTGCCATCAACTCCACAACGAGCGTCCGCGGCTGCTCAAGGCCGACACGCAGCTAGAGGTGTGCGGCACCTGCCACATGGATCGGCGCACCGATTTTCTCAAGCCGTCCCATCACCCGGTGCCGGAAGGGCTCATTCAATGCACCGACTGCCACAACCCGCACGGCACCACCGGTCCGCGCAAGCTCATCGGCGCCACC
>JBAYZB010000116.1:0-9290 GCA_041672765.1 Gammaproteobacteria bacterium
TTGGCGTCGAGGGTGCCGGGGTTGTGGCAGGTCACGCACAGATGGGTTTCCACCCGGCTTCCGCCGTGCATGGCGAGCCGCTCGTGACAGTTATTACAGCTCTCCACCGTGACGATGTCCCGCGTCGCCGTGACCGGATCGCCGCTCGGGACGAAGTCGTACCAAGCGTTGGCGGCGATGTTGCGGTTGTAGGCATCGGCCCCGAATCCACCGATGAACGCCGCGACGCGGTGGGTCAGCGTCGGGTCGTAGTCCACCACGTACTCGTCATCGTCGTCGGCTTCGCTGTTCGCCACCACGCGGGAACCCGCGGGCAGCGCCGTGCCGTCCACATGCCAGCACAGGTCGCCGCGGTTGTTCGCCGCGCCGTTCGCGACGCAGGTTATCTGCTTCGCCAGGCCGGGCACCGTCAGCCGGACGTTGTGGACGTTCAGCGCGAAGGTGTAGCGATACACACCGCCACCCAGATGCACCAGCCTGGCGTTGGCGGCAGGATCCGCCCCGGCCCCGACCTGCTCGGTGTTGGCCCCCTGCACGGTCAGCGCCGTGGGGCCCAACACCTGGTCGCCAACAGCTCCGGGGCTGCGCACCCGCAGCAGGTAGTTCTGCCAGTCGTATCCGCTTTCGTAGCGCGTGCGCGGCGCCAGCTTGGCAAAGGTGAAGGAAACCGTCCCGTACGTGTGCAGCATGGTGTGTGGTGTGCCGTCGGGGCGTTTCACCTTGAAGGTGACAACCGGGTGGCCGTTCGCATCGACGCTGGCCGCAGTGATCTGCAGCAGGGCATTCGGGTCCGCCGGCCCCGCGCGACTCGGCCCCCCCTCGTCTGGCGCACCCGTCCCCCGCGAATCCGAGCCACCGCCGGGAAGACAGCCGCTCAAGGCAATCACTGCGAGGATTGCTGCAACCCGCCAGCACGGGCGAATCCAGGGCGATCTCGCCCAACGTACGCGAACCGACATATTCTTGTTTTCCTCCACACATCTCCCGGCCGGTGGCCGGTGCCATTGGCATGGCCTTCGTGGAGCAAGAACGATGCCGCCTGCGGAACCCCTTGCGGAATGAAGCCTCGACGAGGATGAAAGAGACCGGCTGCGCAACGATTAACCGGCGGTGAAAAAAAATTGACCAGCGCGGGCACGGCACCGGCGGTGCTCCACGACCATGCATGGCCTCCCCTTGCCAGGCCTACGCGCCATGAGCCCGGCGGCGCAGGCAAGATCGAAGACTTGCCCTTTGCTCCGGTTGCTCGTAACATACTCGCCTTTGCGTTTTCCGCCGAGCTTGGCGCCGAATTGGGAAGTTGACCGAGGCCCGTGATGAAGCCTGACATTCACCCGCAGTACCAAGAGATCACCGTAGTTTGCAGCTGTGGCAACCAGTTCACCACGCGTTCCACGTATGGCAAGGAACTCCACATCGAAGTCTGCTCTTCCTGCCATCCGTTCTATACGGGCAAGCAGAAGATGGTGGATACCGGCGGCCGCGTCGACCGGTTCCGCCGCAAGTACGGGTTGAACAAATAAGGCGATATGCCGCTTGGAAGATTCAGCCAAAGGGCGTCCCATAGGGGCGCCCTTTTTGCTTGCGGACCGACGATTGCGATAAGAACCGCGGTGCTCGCCGCGGCCCTGCTTCTTTCCGTTCCCGCCCCGGCAGCACCGCAATGCCCCCCGGACCGCATCGACGCACAGGCCCGGGTCAAGCATGTTCTGGACGGCGACACTATCGAGCTGGATGATGGACGCCGCCTACGTCTGATCGGCCTCAACACTCCCGAGATCGGCCATGACGGCGCCCCCAGCGAACCTTTTGCCATCGAGGCGCGCGACCACTTGCAAAGGCTGCTCGCCGGCCACGGGAACAGGATTGCGCTGCGCTACGACCGGGAGCGCACGGACAACTACCAAAGGACCCTGGCGCACCTGTTCCTGGCCGACGGCACCAGCATCACCGCCGAACTGCTGGAGCAAGGCCTCGGCGCGGTCCTGGTCGTCCCCCCCAACGTCTGGAACGCACCGTGTTACCAACAAGCGGAACGCCGCGCCCAGGCCCGGCAGCAGGGGATCTGGGCGCTTCCCTCCTATCAGCCGGTACGGTCCGACACGCTGCGGCCCTATGCGCGGGGGTTCCGGGTGGTGAAAGGCCGCGTGGAGCGCATCGGCGGCAACGCGAAGTCGATCTGGCTGCACCTCACGGGCCCGCTCGCGCTGCGCATCGACCGGGAAGACCTGCCATACTTCGACTCGTTCCGGCCGGACATGCTGCAGGGGCGGACGGTGGTTGCCCGCGGCTGGCTGTATACCCAGAAGGACGGGCTGCGCATGCAAGTCCGACATCCGGCCGCGCTGGAGGTAGTCCCATGAGCCGGCGGCAATTCACCTCGACCTGGACACGGGCCGTACTGGCGGTCTGCGGCCTGCTGCTGGCCGTGACGCTGAACGGCTGCGCCACCAACCCGGTGACGGGCCGCAGCGACTTCGTCCTCCTGTCCGAAGACGATGAGATCGCCATCGGGCGCGCGGAGCACCCGAAGATCCTGCAGCAGTACGGCCAGGTGGAGATGCCGGAGCTGCAGGCCTACGTGCAGAGCGTGGGCGAGCGGCTCGTGGCCCACAGCCACCGCCCCGACCTCATCTACCGCTTTACTGTGCTCGACAGCGCCATGGTAAACGCCTTTGCCCTGCCGGGCGGCTACATCTACATCACCCGCGGCATGCTCGCCTATCTCAACTCCGAAGCGGAACTGGCGGCGGTCCTGGGCCATGAAATGGGCCATGTCACCGCGCGGCACGCGGTACGCCAACACTCGGCCGCTACGGCCACCGGCATCATCGGCACGATCCTCGCGGCGCAAGTGGGCGTGCGGGGCGCGCAGGACCTCGCCAATGTCCTCGGCACCGCCTTCGTCCGCGGCTACGGGCGCGAGCATGAACTGGAATCGGACCGCCTGGGCGCGGAGTATCTGGCACGGGCCGGCTACGACCCGCAGGCGATGCTGCGGGTGATCCAGGTACTGAAGGAACAGGAACTGTTTGAAACACAGCGCGCGAAGGAGGAGGGTCGGGAGCCGCGCGTCTACCACGGCCTCTTCTCCACCCATCCGGATAATGACCGGCGGCTCCAGGAAGTGATCCGCGCGGCCGACCAGTTCCGCGCCCCGGTCGCGCTGGATGACGGGCGGGAAAGGTTCCTGAAGCACATCGACGGGCTGGTGTTCGGCGACAGCGAGCGCGAGGGCGTGCGCCGCGGCCGCGATTTCTACCACGGGGAACTGGGGTTCGCCCTGCGCTTTCCCGCCGGCTGGTACATCGAGAACCACCCGGACCGCATCGTCGCCCACCCCCCCGGGGGCCATGCCCTCCTGCAGCTCACCGTGGCGGACCTCAACCGGCGCATCCCCCCGCGGGAATACCTCGTGCAGCGCCTGAACCTGAAAGACCTCAGCCACGGCGAGGAGATCCAGCACCAGGGGTTGACCGGCTATACGGCGATCGCCCCCAGTGACACCCCCTTCGGACGTCGCCCAACCCGGGTTGTTGTGCTTTATTTCAAGGATAAGGCTTACGTTTTCGCGGGTGCCGCGAAAAACGCCGATAAACCGTTCGATTACGACCGGGAGTTTGTGGACACGGCCCGAAGCTTCCACGCCCTGACGGAACAGGAGCGGGCGCTGGCACGTCCCCAGCGGCTGCGCGTCGTGCGCGCCGCGGCGGGCCAGCGGCTGGCGGACCTGGCGCGCACTTCCCCCATCCCGAACCACCCGGAAGCGCAGTTGCGCCTGATCAACGGTTTTTATCCGGCCGGCGAGCCTGCTCCGGGCCAGTTGCTCAAGATCGTGGAATGAACCGTTCCCGATCTGCCTCACGGCGCGGGCAAGAAGCGTTACGGCATGCTATTTTCACGTGCCGTGCAAACAAACAACGATCGATATCACCAACGAGCAATAACCATGTCCGATGCCTATCTGAAAGAAGCTGCACTGGAATATCACGCCTACCCGCGGCCCGGCAAAATCAGCATCAATGTCACCAAGGCCTGCACCACCCAACGTGAACTGGCGCTTGCCTACACGCCCGGCGTCGCCGAGCCGGTGCGCGTCATCGCGCAAGACCCGGAAGCGGCCTACCGCTACACAGCCAAGGGCAACCTGGTGGCAGTCATCACGGACGGCAGCGCGGTGCTTGGCCTCGGCAACGTCGGCGCCCTGGCCGGCAAGCCTGTCATGGAAGGCAAGGGAGTGCTGTTCAAGCGCTTCGCCGACATCGACGTGTTCGACATCGAGGTAAACGCCGAATCTCCCCAGGCTTTCATCGACACCGTAGTCCGCATCGCGCCGACCTTCGGCGGCATCAACCTGGAAGATATCGCCGCCCCGCACTGCTTCGAGATCGAAAAGACCCTCAGCGAGCGGCTGGACATCCCGGTGTTCCATGACGACCAGTGGGGCACGGCCATCATCACGGCGGCCGCCATGCTGAACGCCCTGGAACTGCAGGGCAAGAAACTGGAGGACGCCCGCATCGTCTGCCTGGGCGCCGGCGCCGCGGGCATCGCCTGCATGCGCCTGCTCGTCACCCTCGGCGCCCGCAAGGAACACATCTACATGATCGACCGCAAGGGCATCATCCATGCCGGCCGCACCGACCTGAACGAGTATAAGGTCGAGTTCGCGCTCACCACGGACAAGCGCACGCTGGCGGACGCCATGCAGGACGCCGACGTGTTCGTAGGAGTATCGGGCCCCGATCTCGTCACCCCCGAAATGCTGGCCAGCATGGCCCCGAAGCCCGTCGTGTTCGCCCTCTCCAATCCCGATCCGGAGATCCGGCCGGAAGTGGCGCGCGCGGTGCGCAGCGACCTCATCATGGCGACAGGACGCAGCGATTATCCCAACCAGGTGAACAACGTCCTCGGGTTTCCCTATATCTTCCGCGGCGCCCTGGACGTGCGGGCGCGCCGCATCAATGAGGCCATGCAGGTGGCGGCGGTACATGCCCTGAGCGCGCTCGCCAAGGAGCCCGTGCCCCAGGAAGTGCTGGATGCCTACCTGATCGACCGGCTGGAGTTCGGCCCGGAGTACATCATCCCCAAACCGCTCGACCCGCGGCTGATCCACACCGTGCCGGCGGCGGTGGCCCGCGCCGCGGTGGAATCCGGGGTGGCGAAACTGGGCTACCCCGACCACTATCCCGCCTGACCGCAACCCGCTCCGCACAGAGCGACGCGGGGCCGGAACTCCACCGGCCCCGCACAGTCTCTAGGTTTAGAGCACCGACGGCCGGTGCTCATTCAAACCAAGTCTTCCCCAGGAACCGGCCGCCGCCATGAAACGGATCGCCATCGTCGGCGCAGGCCGCGTCGGCGAATCGACCGCGCAGATTCTCGCCCGGGACGAACTGTGCCGGGAACTCGTCCTGATCGATGTGCGCGAAGGCGCCGCCGAAGGCATGGCGCTCGACATCCAGGAGGCCGCCCCGCTGTTCGGGTTCGACACCCGGGTCACCGGCCACGCCGACCCTGGCGCCATGGCCGGCGCGGAACTGGTCATCGTCACCGCCGGGTTTCCCCGCAAGCCGGGCATGTCCCGCTCGGATGTGCTGGAGGCCAACGTCAAGATCATCGACGCCATCATCGACGATATCCTTCGGTTCGCGCCAGAGGCCATGCTGCTGATGGTCACCAACCCCGTGGACGTGCTGACTTACTACGCCTGGAAGCGCACGGGCTGGAGCCGGAAGCGGATGTTCGGCCAAGCCGGCGTGCTGGACTCCGCCCGCATGGCAAGCTTCACGGCACTGGAGACGGGGTTTTCCCCGCGGGACATCCACGCCATGGTGCTGGGCGGCCACGGCGACGCCATGGTGCCGATGATCCGCTACAGCACCATCGCCAGCATCCCCATCGATCAATTCCTGACGCAGGACGCCATCGAGCGCATTGTCCGGCGCACCCGCGCCGGCGGCTCCGAAATCCTCGCCCTCAAGCAAGGCAGCAGCGCCTACGACGCCCCTGCCGCCGCCATTGCGGCCATGGTCGATGCCGTCAGCCACGATCGCCACCGCGTGCTGCCCTGCGTCGCCCCCCTGCAAGGCGAATATGGACAACATGACGTCGCCATGGGCGTCCCGGCCGTGCTGAGCGCCAAGGGGCTGGAACATGTGCTGGAACTCGCCCTGACCCCGCAAGAAACCGCCTGGCTCGCGGAGTCCGCCGCGCAGATTCGCACGGACATCGCGCGCCTGCCAAACTTACCTCAAGAAGCTGTTGGCAAGCCCCCGGATCTGATGTGATCCCAAGCTCCTCCTCGGTGGGGAAGCACGCGCCGGGGGCGGTGTCCGCAGGGAACCGCGCCGTCGCGGGCGATGCGGTTCATTGCAGCGAGGCGAGCCATGGCAAGAGACACCGTCACCATCACCGTCAATACCACGGGCGAGTCGATCGAAATCCCGGTGTTGCGCGGCACCCATGGACCGCCGGCCATCGACGTCAGCGCCCTGCACCGGGAACTCGGCTATGTCACCTACGACCCCGGCTTCTCGTCCACCGCCTGCTGCCGCAGCGCCATCACCTACATCGACGGCGAGCGTGGACTCCTGCTGTATCGCGGCTATCCCATCGAACAGTTGGCGACGCGGAGCAGTTACCTGGAAGTGGCCTATCTGCTGCTGCATGGCGAACTCCCCACGCGCCGGCAGCTCGAGTCGTTCGCCCACACCATCACGCATCACACGATGTTCAACGAGAGCGTGAAAAACCTCTTCACCGGCTTCTACCACGACGCCCACCCCATGGCCGTGATGATGAGCGTGGTGGGCTCGCTCGCAGCGTTCTACCACGACTCCATCGATATCGATAACCCGCGCCACCGGGAAATCTCGGCCCACCGGCTGATCGCCAAGATGCCGACCATCGCGGCGGCGAGCTACAAGCACTCCGTCGGCGAACCCTTCATGTACCCCAACAACCGCCTGAGCTACTGCGGGAACCTGCTGCACATGATGTTCTCCGTGCCCGCCGAGGAATACGAGATCGACCCGGTGGCGGAAAAGGCGCTGGATCTCATCTTCATACTGCACGCCGATCACGAGCAGAACGCCAGCACCTCCACCGTGCGCCTGGCCGGCAGCTCCGGCGCCAACCCCTTCGCCTGCATCGCGGCGGGCATTGCTGCGCTGTGGGGCCCGGCGCACGGCGGCGCCAACGAGGCGGTGATGCGCATGCTGGCGGAGATCGGCGACGCGCGGCACATCCCGAAGTTCATCGCCCGGGCGAAGGACAAGAACGACCCGTTCCGTCTGATGGGTTTCGGGCACCGCGTGTACAAGAACTACGATCCGCGCGCCCGGATCATTCGCGCCATGTGCCACGAAGTATTGGAAAAGATGGGGAATCCCAACGACCCGCTGTTCGAACTGGCGCTGCGGCTGGAGGAGGTCGCCCTGGCCGACGAATACTTCATCGAGCGCAAGCTCTACCCCAACGTGGACTTCTACTCCGGGATCATCTACCGGGCCCTGGGCATTCCGCTCAACATGTACACGGTGATGTTCGCCATCGCCCGCACCGCGGGCTGGGCCGCGCAGTGGATGGAGATGATGGCGGAACCGGAGCACCGGATCGGCCGCCCGCGGCAACTGTACGACGGGCCGTCGCCGCGGGATTACCTGCCCATCGACGACCGGCGGCCGTACCGAAGCGAAAGGTGATCCGACCAGGCCGCGCCGATGACCGCCAGGAAACGCCAGGCGCCGCCCCGGCCCGTCATTCGGCGATCAGCTCCTGCAGCGCCCCGATGGAGACGCGCTGCATGGGCCGGCCATCGACGGGACTGCGCGGGGCCTGCCGCACGCCGTCGACGGGAAACACGGTGAGGTCGATGACGGTGTCGCCCGCCAGGAAGCGGTACACCGGGAACACCGCCGCCGCGTCGTTCGACAGGCGCAGGCGCCGCTCGGCAGGCTCGTGAGGAATCCGTTTCTCCATCAGGAACAGCACCACCTCCTCGGGACTGTTGGCGAAGAGATGCAGGCTCACGTCCGAATGCTCGCCCGCCGTGCCGCTCGCCACCGCCCCCACGAGCCGCGGGTTGAACTGCACCAGCAACTGCATGGCGCGCAGCGCCGTCTCACGCAATTCGCGCAGGCGCCGCGGCTGGGTGGCCGACTTGAACAGCCGCTGATATTCGTGCAGCGCCTCCTCCACCTCGGTGTTGCGGGGCATGTTCTGCGTATCCGCCGCACCCAACCGGTCGGCCGCCTTGCGCTTGGCCATGAAGTAATCGCAAATGCCTTCCTCCGCCATGATGCGCGCAGCCTCCTGCGCAATTCGCTGACGCATCTGACGGTCTCTGGTAGTGGAACGCGTCCCCATGAAATATTCTTGCCTCGCTTCGAAGTTTCCAGGGAAATCCTGCGGGACGTGCCGCCGCCGGACTCAACACGCCGCCGTCAGCAGCCATTTCCGAAAGACATAACGGGCTCCGTCAACCCCACGCTCAGAACAACTGTTCCGGCACCACCGGCCCGCGCTCCTTGGGGGTTTTGCCCTTGGCCTCCGGCGCCGGCGACACCACGGCCTGCAGGGGCACGGAACCGACCAGAAACGTCTCGAAAATCGCGTCCGGGGTAGCCGCTCCCGCTTGCAGCCCCGTCTCGGGATCGACGCGCACCGTCACCAGTCCCGGCGGCTGTACCGGAGGACGGTCGGGGATATCCGCCACCGCCGCCCGCATGAAATCGATCCACATGGGCAGGGCGGTATACCCGCCGGTCTCACCGTCCCCGAGCGACTGCAATTGGTCAAATCCCACCCAGCCGGCGGCCACCAGCTCGCGGTTGTAGCCGCAGAACCAGGCATCATGCTGATCGTTGGTGGTGCCCGTCTTGCCCGCCAGATCCTGGCGGCCCAGCCGGCGGGCAGCCCTGCCGGTCCCGCGCTGGATCACGTCCCGCATCATGGAGGTCATCAGATAGGCGTTCTGGGCACTGATCACCCTCGGGGCGACGTTGCGCGGCCGGTTATCCGGCTTGGCCGCGGCGCTCACCGTCTCCGGCATACCGACCGGCTCAGAAGCCGGTTCGCATTCAGGACAGGCGGTCGGCGGCTCCGCCAGGTACAGAATCCGCCCCGACAGATCCTCGATACGCTCGATGAAATGCACAGCCACACGAAAGCCGCCGTTGGCAAACACGGCGTACGCCGACGCAAGTTCCAGGGGCGTGACCGCGCCGCTGCCCAACGCCAGGGACAGATTGCGCGGCAGGCTCCGGCTGCCAAAGCCGAAGCGCCGC
>JBAYZB010000117.1:0-9248 GCA_041672765.1 Gammaproteobacteria bacterium
GTTGCGGGTGTTGCTGCGCCGCCATGACGAGGTGGGCCGTGAACGCGCCGAAGTCATGCCGTCGGCCCACCCCGCCTTTCCGCAGTTTCGCAACAACTACCGCCTGGGCGAGGAGTACTGGTACGCCGTCAGCATCTACCTGCCGCCCGACTGGGTCCTGGACGACGATGCCGAGACGCTGTTCCAGTTTCACGCAGCACCCGACCGCCACCTGCGCGAGCCCAACACCAAGCCGCCGCTCTCGCTGAGCGTCCAGGGCACACACTGGCGACTGCACATCCGCGGGGACAGCCGGCGGGTGCTTCGAAAAGGGAGCAGCTTTCAGGTCTCGAAATATCTGACACTGGCGCCCATCAGTCCGGGCGTCTGGAGCGACTGGGTGTTTCGCGTCAAGTGGTCGTACAAGTCGGACGGCATCCTGCAGGTATGGAAGGACGGGCAGCTTGTCGCCGAGCATTACGGCAAGAACACCTACAATGACCGGCTCGGCCCGTACCTGAAGCTCGGCATCTACAAGCACGTGTGGATACGGAAGGCCACCAATACCAGGCGCCGGGTGGTCTTCTTCGATTCGTTGCGAATCTTCCGCGGCCCCACGACATATCACGAGATGGTCGCGCACTGATGCCAACTCGTCGGCGCAAGCTCCGCGCCGGGCCGGTCATCGTTCAGTCCGGAGACAATGAAGCCACTGTGTCAGGGAAACGACACCCGCCGCGCTCGGCCAGACTGCGGCGGGACCGGCCCATGCGGAATGCTGCACATTGCACGAAGTACTGGAAATGACGCGGACATGTCCGCAACGACGCGGTGTTCGAGAGAAACCGCGTCGTTGCGGCAGCCGGCCGAACCTGCGGTGGCCGCTTACGCAAGCAGCTTCAGAAACGCCTGCTCATCCAGCAGCGTAACGCCGAGCGCCTGCGCCTTGGCCAGCTTGGACCCCGCCTCCGCGCCCACCACCACGTAATCGGTCTTGCCCGACACACTGCCGCTCACCTTGCCGCCCGCGGCTTCGATGCGCGCCTTGGCCTCCTCGCGCGTCATCGTCTCCAGCGTTCCTGTCAGCACGAAGGTCTTGCCGGCCAGGGGACTGGCGACGGGGGCCGCCGTTTCCTTCGGCCAACGTACGCCGGCCTCGATCAGTCCATCGATCACCTCGCGGTTGTGCGGCTGTTGGAAGAAGTGATGAATGCTCTTGGCCACCACCGGCCCCACGTCCTGGACCTTCATCAATTCCTCTTCCGACGCTTCCATGATCGGCTCAAGATCACCGAAGTGCCGCGCCAACTGCTTCGCGGTGACCTCGCCCACCTGGCTGATCCCCAGCGCGTACAGGAAGCGCGGCAGCGTGGTGTTCTTCGATTTCTGAATGGCGTTGACCAGGTTCTCCGCCGACTTCTCCCCCATGCGGTCCAGACCGGCGAGCGTTTTCTGGTCGAGGCGGTAGAGGTCCCGCACGGTCTTCACCAATCCCGTATCCACCAGTTGGCGCACCAGCTTTTCGCCCAGCCCGTTGATGTCCATGGCATGACGGGAGGCGAAGTGCAGGATCGCGCCCATGCGCTGCGCCGGGCAGTACAGGCCGCCGATGCAGCGGTGCGCGGCCTCGTTTTCCAGGCGCACCACCTCGGAACCGCACACGGGACATTGCCGGGGCATGTACCAGGGATGGGCATGGGGCGGACGCTTGTCCGGGATCACTCCGACCACTTCGGGAATGACGTCGCCCGCACGGCGTATGATCACAGTATCGCCGATGCGTACATCCTTGCGGCTCAGTTCGTCCTGGTTGTGCAGCGTGGCGCGGCCGACGATCACACCGCCCACGCGCACCGGCCGCAGCGCCGCCACCGGCGTAATGACGCCGGTGCGCCCGACGGAGGGGATGATGTCTTCGACCACCGTGGTCTCCTCCTGGGCCGGAAACTTGTGCGCGATGGCCCAGCGCGGCGCGCGCGCCGTGAAACCCAGGCGTTCCCGCGCGGCCAGGTCGTTCACCTTATAGACGATGCCGTCGATCTCGTAATCCAACTGGGCGCGGCGTTCGCCGATGCGGCGATAGAATTCCAGGCAGGCCTGGATGCCAACTTCCAAATGCGCGTCCGCGTTGATGCGGAAGCCCCACTCGCGCAATCGCGCCATGATGTCGGAGTGACGCCTGCCCACCTCGCCCGAGGTGTTGCCAAGCCCCCAGGGAAAGAATGTGAGCGGCCGCCTGGCCGTGATGCGCGGGTCGAGCTGGCGCAGGCTGCCCGCGGCGGCGTTGCGCGGGTTGGCGAATACCGGCTCGCCGTTCGCCAAGCGCTCTTCGTTCAACTTCTCGAAATCCTTGATGCGGATCACCACCTCGCCGCGCACTTCCAGCACCGCGGGCCAGCCCTGCCCCTGCAAGCGCAGCGGAATGGTCTTGATGGTGCGGATATTTGCGGTTACGTCCTCACCGGTGGTGCCGTCGCCCCGCGTGCCGCCACCCACCAGGATGCCGTTCTCGTAGCGGAGGCTGACCGACAATCCATCCAGCTTCGGCTCCGCCACATATTCCACCTGCTCCACCCCGAGCCGCTCGCGCACGCGCCGGTCGAATTCCAGCACTTCGCCTTCGGTGAAGGCGTTGTCCAGGGAGAGCATGGGGAGGTCGTGATGGACTTCGCCGAACCCGGCGCGCGGTTTGCCGCCCACGCGCTGGGTGGGGGAGTCGGACGTGACCAGATCCGGGTACTTTTCCTCCAGGTCCCGCAGTTCGCGCAGCAACCGGTCGTACTCGGCGTCGGAGACGACTGGATCGTCGAGGACGTAGTAGCGGTAGTTGTGGTATTCGATCTCTTCGCGCAGATGTTCCGCGCGCGCCCGGACTTGCTGCGGAACGCTCATGACATCTTCTGTGCCAGACGCAACCGCCGCTGGAATTCCCGGATCTCTTCGCGCAGATGTTCGATGGTCTGCCTGCTCATGACACTGCGGTTCTGATCGCGCAGCTCGCCGTCCAGCATCTCGGCGAGGTGCGCGGCGGCGGCGACCATGTCGTCGAATGCGGCCATGCAGTCCCTGGGGCCGGGCAGACGCATGAACAGGCTGATCCCCGGCGTGTGAAAGGAGTCCATCCGCTCGAGATCGAACCAGCCGGGCTCCAGCATGTTCGCCACACTGAACACGGGTTGCTCTCCGGACAAACGGTGGAAGATGCGCATATCACCGTACACGAACCCCGCCTTCCCCAGCGCCTCCTGCAACTGCTGGCCGGAAAATTGCCCCTGGGCATGCGCCACGACATGCATCACTACGATTTTTTCCGGCAGGGCGGTTGTTTCGTGGGATTCTTTCGCGCCGGCCTTCGACTCTTCCTGTGGCTTGCGCGGAGCGGCAGGCTTTGCCGTTGCGGCGGCATGGGAACGAAACGCCGCTTCCGGCTCTCCGCCCAAGTCCTCTAACCTTTTCTCACTCACGATGCTGTCGAGCATCTTCAGTTCCTGATCCAGCGCTTCCTCCGGCGGATCGTCCTTCAACAGCACGTCATCGACGTACTCGGCGTCATCAAGCCCCTCATGCATCATGGAGGCGTCCGCGCGCCGGCGGCGCCCCCGCCCGAAGACATAGACGGCGGCGATGATGATCACGCCGACCACGATCAATATGACACGCAAAGTATCCATCGTCTTGCACCCGTGGACTGTTCAGACGGCGGCCATCTGCACGGCCTCTTCCACATCGACCGCCACCAGGCGGGACACCCCCGGCTCCTGCATGGTCACACCGGTCAGATGATCGGCCATTTCCATGGTTGTCTTGTTGTGTGTAATGAATATGAACTGCACCCGCTCCGACATGGCCTTCACCATCTCGCAGAAGCGGCCCACATTGGCCTCGTCCAGCGGCGCATCCACCTCGTCCAGCATGCAGAACGGGGCCGGGTTCAGCTCGAATATGGAGAACACCAGCGCCACCGCGGTGAGCGCCTTCTCGCCGCCGGAGAGCAGATGTATGGACGAGTTGCGCTTGCCGGGCGGACGAGCCATGACGGTGACGCCGGTATTCAGCAGGTCTTCTCCGGTTAATTCCAGATAGGCGTGGCCGCCGCCGAACAGGCGCGGGAACATGGTCTGCAGGCCGCTGTTCACCTTGTCGAAGGTCTCCTGGAAGCGGGCGCGCGTCTCGCGGTCGATCTTGCGGATGGCGGTCTCCAGCGTGGTCAGCGCCTCGGTGAGGTCCGCGTGCTGCGCGTCCAGGTACTGCTTGCGCTGCAACTGTTCCGCGTACTCGTCGATGGCCGCCAGATTGATCGGCCCCAGGCGCTGGATGCGCTGCTCCAGCTCCTCCGCCCGGCGCTGCCATTCCTCTTCCGCCGCCTCCGAGGGCATCTCGTCCAGCAGTGTCTGCAGCGTGTATTCCGTAGCCTCCAACTGCTCCAGCAGGGTCTGGCGGCGCACCGTCATTTCCTGCCACTGCATGCGCCCGCGCTCCAACGCCTCGCGGATCTCCTGGACCTTGCGCTCGGCGCCGTTGCGCTCCTGGCTCCGGAGGCGCATGTGCTCGTCGATCTCCTCCACCAGGCGGCGCGCCTCGGCCAGCGCGGCCTCCACTTCCATGCGCTTGGTGAGCATCTGTTCCAGCTCATCGCTCAGGGCCTGCAGCGGCGCGACGCTCTCTTCCTGCAGCCGCTGCAGCTCCTCGCGCCGGGCCTGCATGTGGTTCAACTGGCCATGCATGCGCTCCAGGCCCTGCTCCGTGGAGGCGCGTGCCGCGCGCAGCGAGCCCAGGCGCAGCTCGATCTCGTGGGCCTGGTCGCGGTCCTGCCGCGCCCGCGCCCGGATCTCGTCCACGGTACGGCGCATCTCGTCGCGCCGGGCGGTGAGTTCCTCGCGCCGGCCCGACACCACTTCCAGCCGGCCCAGCACCTCGTGCAGCACGGTGCGCGCCGCCCGCAGGTCTTCGTCTTCCTTCTCGATCTGCCCGCGCAGCTCCTGAACCTCGTGCTCGATCTGCCGGGTGCGGTTGCGGATCTGCTCCGCCCGCGCCTGCTTGCCGCCCAGCAGCGCCTTGGTCTCGGCGCTGCGGCGGTTGGCCTGGTTGACCAGCCCTTGGGTGGCCTCGCGCCGCTCTTCCAGACTGCGCAGCTCGGCCCGCGCCTGTTCCTGGCGCTGCAGGATCTCCTCCACCAGCGCCTGGTCCTGCTGCAACTGGGCGGTCAGGGCATGAATCTCTTTCTCTCGCGCCAGCACGCCGGCATGCTCGTCGGCATCCCGCGCCAGGCGCAGCCAGCCGTTGCCGATCCACACGCCGTCGGGCGTGATGACCGACTCGTGCGCCGCCAGACTGGCGCGCAGCGCCAACGCCTGCTCCAGGGAGTCGGCGGCGTACACGCCTGCCAGCAGACCGTCCAAGGGCCAGCGCGAACGCACCTTGGCAAGCAGCGGGACGGCGTTGATGCTCGGCGCCACGGCTGCGGGCGCGGCGCTGATGTCGAAGAACGTGACGGAGCCGTTTTGCAGGGAACCCAACACCCCGATCAGCGCATCCACCCCGTCGGTGCAGACCGCCTCCAGGTAGAGGCCGAGCACCGTCTCCACGGCCCGCTCCCAGCCCGCCTCCACTTCCAGGCCCTGGGCGAGGCGCGGTGCGTCCTGCAGGCCCTGGCCCTTGAGCCAGGCGGTCACCGCCCCCTGATTCTTGCCGAGGGCCGCCTGCTGCAGGGCCTCCAGGGAGGCCAGCCGGCCGCGGGCGCTCTGCACCCGGCCGCGCGCCGCGTCCAGCTCGGAGGCCAGTTCGTTGAGGTGCTCGCGGGCCACGCGGATCGCCGCCAGCAGCGCGTTCAGCTCCCCTTCGAGCCGGGCGCTCTCGGTTTCGCGTTCCTCCAGTTGCTGCTCCAGGGCCTCCAGTTCCGCCTCCAGGCCGTGACCGGCCAGGATCTTCAGCTCGTCCTCCAACCGGGCCAGGCGCTGGTGATGCTGGCCCAGGGTCCGCTCCAGGTGATCGATCCGGGTGCGCTCCACCTGCGAAGACTGGGTCAGTTCAGCAGCCGAGCGGTTGAACTCGTCCCACTCCGCCTGCCACTCGTGCATGGCCTGCTCGGCCTGGGCCAGCTCCTCCGCCGACAGTAGCGCCGCCTCGCGCCGCTGCTCCAGGGCCGGCTCGTCGTTGGCCAACGCAGCGGCGATCTCCTCCAGCCGCGCCTGGTCGAGCTGTATGTGTTCCTGCACCTCGCGCCAGGACCGCTCCACCTGCTCCAGCTCCTGCTGCTGCTGGCGGCGCAGGTCGCGGCCGTGCTGGATCGCCTGCTCCAGCCGGGCGATCTCCGCGCCCAGGCTATAGTAGCGTCCCTGCACTTCGTTGAAGCTCTCGCTTGCCTCGATGTGCCGTTCCCGGTCCTTCTCGATGGCCGCCTCCAGGGCGCGCTGGGCGGCGATGGCCGCCTCCAGGGCCGTCTCCTGCTCCCGGATCAGCCGCTCCTTGGCGCCCACCTCCTCGTTGAGGCGCTGGGCGCGCAGGGCCAGCAGTTCCGCCTTCACACGGCGCTCTTCCTGCTTGTACTGCTTGAACCTCTCGGCGGTCCTGGCCTGGCGCTGCAAATGCTGCAGTTGCTTGTCGACCTCCTCGCGCAGGTCTTCGAGACGGCTCAGGTTCTCGCGCGTGTGGTTCATGCGCGTCTCGGTCTCGCGGCGGCGCTCCTTGTACTTGGAGATACCTGCCGCCTCTTCGAGCTGGATGCGCAGATCCTCCGGCTTGGCCTCGATCAGGCGCGAAATCATGCCCTGCTCGATGATGGCGTAGCTGCGGGAACCGAGGCCGGTGCCGAGGAAGATGTCGGTGATGTCGCGGCGGCGGCAGCGCACGCCGTTCAGGAAGTAGCTGGACTGACCGTCGCGGGAAACCTGGCGCTTGACCGAGATCTCGTTGTAGTTGGCGTACTGGCCGCCGGCGCTGCCGTCGCTGTTGTCGAACACCAGCTCCACGCTGGCCTGGCCCACCGGCTTGCGGCTGGCTGAGCCGTTGAAGATGACGTCCGCCATGGAGTCGCCGCGCAGGTGCTTGGCCGAGGTCTCGCCCATGACCCAGCGCACCGCGTCGATGACGTTGGACTTGCCGCAACCGTTGGGGCCGACGACACCGATCAGATTGCTGGGGAGATGGATGGTGGTCGGATCGACGAACGACTTGAAGCCCGCCAGTTTGATCTTGCTGAGGCGCATTGCGACAATATTTTGAGATTGGCGTTTATGTTAACGTGGCAAGAAATGCACGGGACGGCGCGATTGGGCGTTCTGTGCGGCCAAGTTCCATCCGCCTCTGTAAAGTTCCGTCCACCCTACAAGTTGAACGATTAAAACTACCATAGAGACACATCCATGCCTACCCAGCCGAGCAAGGAACTGGAAACCTTTCCCAACCCGCAGCCAGGGCGCGATTATACCATCCGCATCCGGGTCCCGGAGTTCACCTGCCTCTGCCCCAAGACCGGGCAGCCGGACTTCGCGACCATTCATATCGAGTACGTACCGGACCTGAAGTGCATCGAACTGAAGTCGCTCAAACTCTACATTTGGTCATACCGGGACGAAGGAGCGTTTCATGAGGCGGTGACCAATCGCATTCTGGATGACCTGGTGGCCGCCTGCGAGCCGCATTTCATGCGCGTGACCGCCGAGTTCAACGTGCGCGGCGGCATCTATACCACCGTGGTGGCCGAGCACCGCGCCGACACCTGGGTGGCGCCGACGCCCGTCACCCTGCCGTAAAGTTACAACGCAAAGACGCAAAGGGCGCAAACGCTCGGACCAAGCTTTTTCATCTTTGCGCTCTTTGCGGTCTTGGCGTCTTTGCGTTAAAACACCGACCATCCCCATGCGCTCCGGGACAGAGGAACTGTTCGTAGGGATCGACCTCGGCACCTCGGGTTGCCGGGCGGTGGCCGTCGATGCGGCGGGCCGGGTACGCGGGACGAGCGCCGTTGCGCTGCCGGCGCCGCTACGCGACGGAGCGCAGGTCGAACAGGATCCAACGCTGTGGTGGGAAGGCGTCTGCGGCACTCTAGCCAACTTGTCCGCGCAGGTCCCATTGAGAAATGCACGTGCGCTCGCCATCGACGGCACCTCCGCCACTCTGCTGCTCGCCGACGCCGCGGGCACACCCCTCGGCCCCGCCCTCATGTACAACGACGCCCGTGCGACCGCGGAGGCAGAGCGGATCGCACGCATCGCCCCGCGGGGGAGCGCCGCCCACGGCGCCACCTCCGCCCTGGCCAAGCTCCTCTGGCTGCAACGGCGGCACCCGGGTGCCCACTACGCACTGCATCAGGCGGACTGGATCACCGGCAGGCTCAGCGGCCGGTTCGGCATCAGCGACGAGAACAACTGTCTCAAGCTCGGCTACGACGCCGTGGCGCGAGGCTGGCCGGAGTGGTTGGAACGGCTAGGGGTACAATCGGGACTGCTACCCGAAGTAACGGTCCCAGGGACCGATCTGGGCACAATCTTGCCGGAATTTGCCGTCAAGTTCAGAATTTCGACCTCCTGCCGCATCGTCACGGGGACGACGGACAGCACCGCGGCCTGTCTTGCGGCGGGGGTAACGGCGCCAGGTGAAGCGGTCACCTCCCTGGGCTCGACCCTGGTGGTCAAGGTGATGTCGCCGGTGCCGGTGTTCGCGCCGGAATACGGTGTGTACAGCCACCGCCTGGGCGACCTGTGGCTGGCGGGGGGCGCCTCCAACAGCGGCGGAGCGGTACTGCTCCGGCATTTCTCGCGCGAACGGCTGGAGGCGTTGACTCCCCTGCTGCAACCGGAGCGCGCCACGGACCTCGACTACTACCCGCTCGCCGCCCCGGGCGAGCGCTTTCCCGTCAACGACCCGCACTGGCCGCCACGCCTGGAGCCGCGGCCGGACGACGATGCGGTATTCCTGCAGGGCATGCTGGAGGGCATGGCGCAGATCGAACGGCGCGCCTATCGCCTGCTGGAGGAACTGGGGGCGCCCTATCCGCGGGTGGTCTACAGCACCGGGGGCGGCGCGCGCAACGAGGCGTGGCGCCGCATCCGGGAGCGGTTGCTGGGGGTGCCGGTGATCGTGGCGGAACATGAGGACGCCGCCTATGGCGCCGCCCTGCTGGCGCTGCGCGGTGTCCAGCCGTCCTCCTGACGTCCCGCACCCTCTACTTGCGACATATCATCAACTATCGAACGCAGGACATTGAAAATGAAAACAACGCCAATACACGGTGCGCGTTACATATGGCGCGGCCTGTGCCTGATCCGGGC
>JBAYZB010000118.1:0-9156 GCA_041672765.1 Gammaproteobacteria bacterium
ACCGCGCAGGGCTGGGTGAGCGCCACCGCGGTGCATCGGGCGGCGGCGCTCTGTTTCGCGCTCGCCTTCCTGCTGGGGATCTATCTGGTGTGGGTCGGCGGCTGGCCCATTCTCGTGCTGGGACTGGCTTCCATCGGCGCCGGTCTGGCCTACACCGGCGGCCCACAGCCCATCGCCTACTCCGCCCTGGGCGAGCTGTTCGTCTTTCTGTTTTTCGGCCTGGCGGCGGTGCTGGGAAGTTACTATCTGCAGACCTTTTCCCTGAGTGTGCCGGCCCTGATCGCCGCCATGGCTATCGGTCTGTTCGCCGCCGCCGTGCTGCTGGTGAACAACTACCGCGATCTGGACAACGATCGCCGCGCGGGCAAGCGGACGCTGGCGGTGCGTATCGGCCGCAGCGCGGCCCGGATCGAATACGGCCTGTTGCTCCTGACCCCCTTCGCCCTGCTGCTGCCCCTGCAACTGGCAAGCGGCGGCTTGGCGTGGCTGCCCCTGCTGCTCCTGCCCTGGGCCATTTCGCTGCTGAGACGCTTTGTCCGGCAGGCTCCCGGCCCGGCATTCAACAAGCTGCTTGCCGAAACGGCCCGGTTGCAGCTCGTCTATGCGCTGTTGCTGGGCCTGGGCGTGGTGCTGTAACGATCGTGCGCATCACCCGTGCCCGGTTGCTCCCCTACCGCCTGCCGCTGCGCCGCCCCTGGCGCAGTGCGCGTGGCGAGCTGCGGGAGCGCAGCGGGTGGCTGATCGAACTGCAGACGGAGAGCGGCTTGACGGGACAGGGCGACTGCGCGCCTTTACCGGAGGCCGGCACCGAAACGCCGGCAACCGCGCTCGCCTGCCTGCAGCGCTGGGGCGCCCGGCTGCCCGGTCTCGAAGCCGAGGCTGCACTGCACCACATCGAAGCCGCAGCGGATCTCACGCCCGCGGCCCGTTGTGGCGTGGAAACCGCGCTGCTGGACCTGGCGGCATGCGCCGCGCATGAACCGCTGGCATACTGGCTGAGCCGCGATGCGACGCTGGCGGTCCCCGTCAACGCCGTACTCGGCGCGCTGGATACACAGGTCGGGCAGCGGGCCGCGGCCGCCCTGGCGCAGGGCTTTGACATCCTCAAGCTGAAGGTAGGGCTTTATCCGATGGCGCAGGAACTGGCGCAATTGCACCAGCTCGCGACGGCCCTGCCCCACGATGCCGCGTTGCGGCTGGACGCCAACGGCCGATGGAGCGAGGCCGAGGCCAGAATTTTTCTCGCCGAACTCGCGACGCTTCCCGTCGAATCGGTGGAAGAGCCGCTCGCCGTGCCGAACCCCGATGCATTGGCGCGGCTGCAAAAGCTCGTGCCGTTCCCGCTGGCCCTGGACGAGTCGCTGCGCTCGATATCCACGGACACCTGCCTGCAGCATCACCCCGTACACCGCCTGATCCTCAAGCCCATGGTCCTCGGCGGTCCGCGCCTCGCCCTGGCGCTGGCCCGTCGTGCCTATACCGCCGGTCTGGAGTGCGTCGTCACCACCACCGTGGACAGCGCGGTGGGCGTGCGTGCCGCGGCGCATCTGGCCGGGGCGTTGAACAACGGCCTGGCGCACGGACTCGCCACCTCGACATGGCTGCAGCAGGATGTCGGCCCGCCGCCCGGCATCGAGAAAGGCATCCTGCGGCTTGAGGACATGCCGGGGCTCGGCCTCCGCGGACTCGCCGCGCACGGCATCTGACAAAAATCAAAGCTGACCGCCAGAACCGGGTTATCCTACCGGCACAACCAGAGGCACTTGCCCGTATCTTTGGCAGTGAGGCATATGCAGTTTTTTGAATGCAAATTCCGTATCCCCTTTCACGAGGTGGATCAGGCCGGAATCATGTTTTACGCGCACCTGTTCGTCCATGCGCATGACGTGTACGAACAGTTCATGAAAACCATCGGCTACGGCCTCGACGCGATACTGGCCGACGGCCGCTATCTCATCCCGCTGGTGCATGCCCAGGCGGATTTCCGGGAGCCGATGCGCCACGCCGCGGAGATCACCGCCCGCCTGTGGCTGGAACAGGTCAACGACAGCTCTTTCACCGTCGGGTACGATTTCATCGCGGCGAGCGGCCGCCTCTATGCACACGCACAGACCGTGCATTGCTGCCTCGACAAAAGCAGCGGCCGGAAACGCTCCATACCCGAGGACTTGCGGGAACGGCTGCTGCCTTACGTCATCTGATTTTTCGCTTCAAGGAAGATTCTTGCCTCAAGCAAGAACACCCGGGACAGGCCAACCGGCCTGTTCCCGGGCAGCCTCCAGCCGAACGCCCTTCCAACCCGGACCGCCCCTATCCAACCGATCTCATTCCGTGTCGACAACGCTTATTTTCAATCAGCCATGGAACGCGATACCGCTTTTTCACATTGACAAAAATCAAATAACAATTTCTTATAGTATTGGCCTCCGCCACTGGCGGTATTTCGCGTGAACCATTAACGTTCCGCACGCGAACCGTCCGCCAATAACTGCCTGTTTGCTGCGAGAGCGTCACCAATATGAGCAAGTGTCCTTGCCGCGAGGATGAGTGCGTACTGTGCGAAGCGCTGCTGTTTTCCGGGCTGACCCACACCCAGGTGTGCCGGATGCACGGCATGATCACGCGAAAGGTTTATCAGCCCAAGGACGTGCTGTTTCATGAATCCAGTCCGGCAACCCATCTGTTTCTCCTGAGATACGGCTACGTCAAGCTCAACACCTCGCTCCCGGACGGACGTATCCAGGTGCTCCGCCTCGGCGCGGCATGGCAATTCCTGGGCATCGAGGCACTCAGCGACCAGCGTTACCCTTACACGGCGGAAGCGGCGAGCGAGGTTGGCGTGTGCATGATCCGCTACAAGGACCTGCTGCGGGTGCTGGAACAAAACCCGGCCATCTCGATCCAGGTCATCCAGGCGCTCAACCGCGAGTTGCAGCGTTCGAACGACATGATCCGCAATCTGGGCCTGATGACTTCCAGCGAGAGGGTGGCCTCCTTCCTGCTGTCCATGGCGCAGGGCAGCACCCCCGAAAAAGAATTGCCCATGCCGCTATCGCGCAAAGACATGGCGGAAATGCTGGGGCTGACGGTGGAGACCGTGAGCCGCGTCATCTCCCGGCTCGCACGGGAGAAGGTCATCCATGCCCCGCCCGGCAGCGGGCGGTTCCGCATCCTGGACCCGGAACGTCTGCGTGCCGAGAGCGGCATGGACGATCACTGAGCCGCGCCGGTCTCCCCGCCTTGCCCTTCGGTTTTGACTGCGATACTCGGGCGGTCCCGAGGGGGCCCACCCACGCTGAGCGGTGTGCCAATAACGGTGGTCTGGTGCGCTACGAACGCTGTGGTATGTCGGGTGGGTACTGTCCGCCATTGAGCCGGTTGTCATGGCGTTGCTTGGTGGACAATGCCATCCTGCGCAAATTGCGCCACCTTGCCATTCCGAAGAAATCTTTGCGCTCTTGGCGACCTTTGCGTCTTTGCGTTTAATCCCCCGTTTCGAAACCGAAAAACGCTTGCTGGCTGAGGCGGTGTGGTTCGATGGATGACGCCCCCTAACGCGCCGGCCCGAGCAGTTCGCGCAGCGCGCGCCGGTCGAGCTTACCCGCCGCGTTGCGCGGCAGCGCCGCCACCCGAATGAACTCGCGCGGGCGCAGCGCGCCCGCCAGCCGCACGCGGCACCAAGCCTCCAGGGCCGCCGCGTCGATCGTGCCGGCGAACACCGCGACGATGCGGTCGCCCCAGACCTCGTCCGGCCGCGCCGTCACGCCCACCTCGGCAACGCCGGGACAGGCCGCGATGAGGTCTTCGACCAGTTGCGGCGACACGTTCTCACCACCGCTCACGAGCATGTCGTCGGCGCGCCCCAGCACGATCAGGTTGCCCTCGGCGTCCAACCGGCCGAGGTCGCTGGTCTCGAACCAGCCGTCTTTCAGGCCGTCGCCCGCCCGGCGCTCCGGATTGACGTAACCCGCCATCACCACGTCGCCGCGGATACGGATGCGGCCCGCCCCCCCTGCCGTCGACGCCTCGATCGCCACCTCGATTCCCGCCAGCGGCCGGCCCACCAGCCCGCCGGACCAATCCGCCGGCAGCGGGCAGAGCGTGGCCACCTGCGAACCGGCTTCGCTCATGCCGTAGCTCGCACAAACAGGCCAACCGGCCGCCCGTGCGCGGCGCGCGAGCGCGGACGGAAGTGCGGCGCCACCCACCAGCACGCGGCGCAGCGAAGCCGGCGCCGGGGCATCCCCGGCGCACTCCAGCAGGCGCGCCAGCATCGTCGGCACCAGGGAGATGTGAGTGATCGCATGGGTGTCGATATCGGTCAGCACGCGCTGCGCATCGAACCTCTCATGCAGCAGCACCGTTGCGCCCACCTCAGCGCAGCGGTAGAGGATCGACAGGCCGCCGACGTGAAACAACGGCAGGCAAGCAAGCCAGCGGTCGCCCGGCTCGAGCCCGAGGCGGTCGCGCGAGGCGCGCACGCTCGCCGCGATGTTGCGTCCGGTGAGCATCACGCCTTTGGGTTCACCGCTGCTGCCGCTGGTCGCAACGATCAGGTGAATGTCTTCCAGGTCGAGGGGCGCCGCGGGCGGGGGCGTGCCGCTGGCGTCGCGCAAGTCCTCCAACAGCGCGGAGGAGAGAAGCGGCCGCCGGCCGCCGGTCGCGGCCGTATCGGCAATCAGTCCGGCGGCGTCCGCTTGCCGCAGCAACGCGGCGCGGCAGGTCGCGGGCAGGGCAGGATTGAGCGGCAGCAGCGCGCAGCCCAGCAGGGGCGCTGCGTGAACGAGGAGGGCTGTCAGCACGGCCGAAGCGCTCTCCGACGCGAGCACGGTGCCGGGCATAACGCCCCGCCGCGACAAGACCTGGGCGAGCGCGGCGGCGCGCGCGTACAGGTCACCGTAGGAAATCGTCGCGCCGCCCGCCAGTATGGCCGGCGCGTCCGGCCGCTCCCGGGCGTGCTCCTGCAGCCAGTGGACAGGCGGCCGCGGCAAAGGCGCGTGGTCTGCAATGGTCATGGGCATCTGCGCGAGAAACGTCCGTATCCGTCACCCCGGGCAATCGCGGCCGCCTTGGCGCCGCACCAAGACGTCGCCGGGCGGGCACGTCAGCAGCTTGCTCTGCGTATTTTGGTGAGCGATGTCCGCCCTGCAAAACTCCTTTCGGCACGCCACGGGAGCGCGTGCAAGCACCGGGATTCCCGCTCAACCCGGCTTGGTGCCGACATGCAGACAGGCAATGCCGAACGACAGGTTGCGGTAGCGCACGTCCCGCAACCCTGCCGCCTCCAGCAGCCGCTGCAGCTCCCGCTGATCGGGGAAGCGGCGGATGGACTCCACCAGATAGGTGTAGGCGATGGGCTGGCGCGCGATCCACGCCCCGAGGCGCGGGATCACGTGGAACGAATAGGCATCGTAAAAGGGGCGTATCACGGCCCAGGGCTTGGAGAACTCCAGCACCAGCAGCCGGCCGCCCGGTTTGAGCACCCGCACCATCTCGGCCAACGCGGCAGGCAGGTGAGTCATATTGCGCAGCCCAAAGGCGATGGTGGCGGTATCGACCGAATCATCGGCCAGCGGGATGGCCTCGCCGGTGCCGGCGACGCAAGCGATGTGCTCCAGACCTTTCGTCCGGCCCTGTCGCATCATGGCGCTGCTGGGATCGCAGATGACCACCTGCCGATCGGGATGGGCGAGCAGCCTGGCAACATCGCCCGTGCCCCCGGCCACGTCGACGATCACCTGGCCTGCCGCGGGCCGCGCCGCTCTGGCCAAAACGCGTTTCCACAGTCGATGGATGCCGAAGCTCATGACATCGTTCATGAGATCGTAGCGCGGGGCCACCGCCTCGAAGACCTGGCGGATACGCTGCTCGCGCTCCGCCTGCTCGACACGCTGGAAACCGAAGCTGTTGGAAAGATCGCTCACGTTCGCCCCTGTACCGTCATTACCACCGGATACGGTTCTCGCCCCGATATCAGCATGCGGGGGTGCCGGACGCAACCCCCGCCCATTTCCGCCTGCCCAAACGGGTGGCGGGGAACCCGAGCTAGTGCCCCACCCCGTGCTGCATGCCCTGCATCTGCATCTGCAGCTTACGGACTTCGGCATCGATGTTCTTGCTGGTGCCGTCTTCGAAGGTCAGGGTGACGGGTACCCGCTCGCCCGGCGTCAGGGGCTGCGTGAGGTCGATCAGCATGATGTGCAGACCGCCGGGCTGGAGCGCGGTCTCGCCGCCCGCCTTGATGTCGATCTTGTCCACCGGCCGCATCTTCATCATGCCGTCTTCGTGCACGTGGGTGTGGAGTTCCACCACGTTGGCCGCCGGGCTCGCCGCCCCGACCAGCGCGTGATCGACACTGTCACCGTTCTTCAGCACCATGAACGCCGCGCTGTTGGGCTGGCCGGGGGGCACGGCGCGAATATAGGCGTCGGCGGCGGTGACGCTGTCCGCCGCGCTGCCCGCGAAGGCGACGGACGCGAATCCGGCAGACAGGCCTGCCACAGCCAATACAAGGGCATGAATCTTCGACATAGACACTCTCCTGAATGACATCAGACAACGAAAAGACCTGGGCAATCCTGTCTCAACTCTTCAGCGCGCCGCGGATGGCGGCGGCGATCTGCGACGGCGGCGTGCCGTGCGGCAGGCTTTCCAGCAACGCGCCCTGCGGCGAGATCACATACGTGAACGACGAGTGATCCACCACATAGCCGCCGGCCGAATCCACCGCCTGCCGGCTGTACGCCGCGCCATAAAGTCTTGCGACATGATCGATCGCCTCGCGACTGCCGGTCACGCCGATGATGGCGTCGTGGAAATACGCGGCGTATTCCTTGAGCCGGGGCAGCGTGTCACGTTCGGGATCGACCGAGATGAACAGCACGCGCACCCGGCTGAGTTCCTGTTCGTCCAGCGTCGAAAGGGCCTGGGCGATCCACGCCAGTGAGGTCGGGCAGATATCCGGGCAGAAGGTGTAGCCGAAATAAAGCAGCACCACGTTGCCGCGCAGGTCGCGCAGGGAAAGCGGTCCCTCCGGGGATTCCAGCGTGAAATCGCCGCCCGTGGGCGCCGCCGCCAACCGCAGAGCCTCGGTGCCCTGCACCGCCTGCGGCGTCGGACTCCACATGGCGATGACCCATCCCAACGCCGCGCCCAACACGGCGACCAGTCCCCAAAACGCAAACTTGTTCATTCTGCTTGTACGAATCCTTCAAGCGCAGGATATGTTCGAGCGGCGGCGGAACCGGCTCCGGCGCTGCGCCAACGGCCGCTCAATTCTTCACGGTCTCAAACCGGAACGGCGCGGCCACGATCCCCTTGTTCGTGCGCACCAGCACCAGCGCTTCCCACAACATGCGATTGCGCACGCACACCGGAAGCACCGTCGCCCCCGAGAAAAACCCTTCGCCCTTCGCGCTCAGGCGCGGACGGTTGTAGCCCATGTTCATATCCACGCCCCGGAAATCCACCTCCACTCCGCGCGCGGCGAGACCGGCCACCCGCACCTGCAATTCGAGCGGCTGGAGCACCGGGATGGTGCGCGGTTCGATGGCGAACTCGATGGATTCGCCGGTCGCCAGACGGGCCTGGCACGGCCCCTGCCGCAGGTCGCACCCTTCGTCCAGCGGTGCGGTCGCGACGATCTCCGGGTTCAGCAGCGGCCATATCTTAAGTACCGCAACGACGGTCAGTGCGATCAAGACGACGGCAAAGCCGCCCCACAACAACTGCTTGGTCTTGCTCACCGGCATCCACCTTTCGGCGTTTTGGAGGAAGGCAAATAGTGCGCCATATAGGAGCTCATTGCCAGTCAATGACTTGTAGCGATCAAACCACTCCGGCACGGAAGGGAAATGGGGTACATAACGCGAACGGGTGCGCCAACTCACACACCCGAAACCGCGTCCTCAGGGCAGGTCCCCACGGCGGAATATGAGGAAACCACCCAATGCCGCAAGGCTTCCGAGCAGAACCGGATAGCCGATGGCCCAGGCAATGTAGCCGTTCTGACCGAAGGCATCGAGGATCACGTATGCGGCCGGCCCCAGCAGTACGAGCTGCGGATCGAACAGTAGCATTGCCGCCGTCCGGAACACCTGCAGGGGATTGGCCAGGGCGATGCCGACGATGGTCTCGGGCGGCAGGCGTTCCTGGATCATCAGGCCGAGCAGGATCAGGTCCAGGAACAGCAGCAGCACGAGCCAGGTGAGGAACGCCGCGCCCTGGGCCACGTCCGCCGAGCGCGCCAGGGTGGAGATGAACATCGCGATGCCGAGGAAACACCACGCCAGTGCCACCAGCAAGGCGGTATAGAAAATGAAGATGTCCCAAGGCACCGGGATCTCCTCCCACGTCGCCCAACCGGCGGCGGCCGCCATGGCGAGGAACACGGGCACGAACACCACCGCGAAGCGCCCGATCATCTTGCCCCAGTACCAGGAGGAAAGGGGGACGGGCAGCGACAGGAGGTACTCGAAGACCCCCGCCTCCCGGTCACCCGCCACGGAGCGCACCGTGGTGATCAGGATGAAGACCGGCAGGATCGCCATGCAGAGCTGGATGTAGGTCACCAGCAGGCGCGACAGGCCCATGAAGCCCAGGATGCGGGATTCGGTCAGGCCGAAGCCGAACAGCAGGGCGACGATGCCGCCAAAGACCAGCGTGTACAGCATGAACCACCGCGCCCGTAGCGATTCCGTGACGTCGAGTTTTGCGGTAAGCCAAAGATGTTTCATGGTCCTGAATCAGTCCGTCTGTGGTGTTTCGTGAAGTCCGAGGGCCTCATGCTGCGGGTTCGCCGCGCGGTAGTCCTGCTCTTTCGCAAAGATGTACCGTTTCGCCTCGGTGAAATCGATACTGTCCGGCAGGGCCTCCCCCACCGCTCCCAGCCCGTAGTCCATGGGCGTCTTCAGCCCCGGCACGTACCACGCCTTGCGGGCGTCCAGCCACTGGCCGTTGCGGTAGTCGGCCACCCAGATCTCGGTGGCGGGATCATCCTTCCAGGGCTGGTCTTCCAGCCAGACAAGCGCGCAGCCGATCTCGTCGAATTTGTAGACCTGCCGCTTCGGCCCCCCGCGCACCTCGGCCGCATAGCCGCGCTCGCTCACCACCATCCGGCAGCGCTCACAGGCGTCCCGGTCCCATTTCACGTCTGCC
>JBAYZB010000119.1:0-9114 GCA_041672765.1 Gammaproteobacteria bacterium
TCATCATTAGGATAGAGATAACTCAGCAAGACAGGTATCTGATTTGAATCCAGTTTGATCAAAATCTGCGTGAATCCGTTCGATCTGTGACATCTGCGTGCTATCAAAATTCGAGATTGCGTCCAATACCGATTGTCAGCTTGCCTACCGTACAGCGATAAGGCTTCAGCCTCAGACCTTCATGTCTGACAAGCTGCTCTTTGATTCTATCCATCAGTTTTGCTTCCATTTATGCTCCTTGAACTTACTGGATCATCGATCCGAAGCAATGAAAGAACTCCCCTGTATTCTCACAAATGAGGATGCATAAGGATGCGACAGATTTTGGGGTTGACAGAATCCCCATGCTGTCGCTTGTGTGATATCTATGAAGAAACATATTAAGGACATATCATGGTAGATGGAAAGCACGATGCTTTAAAGGTGAATGATGTGCACCAACTGACAGACCTTTCGCAAACAATAGACGTCTATTCTTTCTTCTCAGGTATAGGTCTTTTAGACTTGGGATTCGAGAATGCGGGATTTAATATCGAGTTTGTTAGTGACATCAAGGAATCCTTCTTGCGAGGATATAAGCATTCAAGGATGTGCATTCAACAACCTTCGCCAAGGTATGGGTATTGGAATGCCAGTATTGATGATGCTTTAAATCACAGAGTGGAAGACTCATTGAGTGAAGCTGTACATGATTCTAAGTCCAGAAATAAAGGAGTCCTTTTTATTGGAGGCCCGCCTTGCCCGGATTTTTCTGTCGGAGGCAAAAACCATGGCAAGTATGGAGATAATGGTCGATTATCAAAATCATATGTTGATGTAATTCTGAAATATAAGCCTGATGGGTTTCTATTTGAGAATGTCAAAGGGTTATGGCGAACTAAAAGACACCGTGAATTCTACGAAGAGATAAAGTCCATCCTGACCAGTAATGGGTACATAATTACGGAAAGACTAGTGAATGCAATTGAATACGGAGTTCCTCAAGACAGAGAACGAATTATCCTGATTGGTTTCCATCAAACCTATCTGCAAGAAGCAAGGGACTTAGGAGAAAATGGATATATTACAGATTTTCCTTGGGATAAATACAAGGTGCATAACGTATCTGATGTATACCGTGTTCCTTGGCCGCAAACAACTGAATTCCAGTCAGAATCAACCATTATATGTCCTACTAGTGTCATAACTGAACTGACCGTTGAATACTGGTTTAAGAAAAATCGTGTCTTAGAGCATCCTAACGCTAACCATTGTTTCGTGCCAAGAGCTGGGTTAGCGAAGTTTAAAACGATTGCAGAAGGTGATGTGTCGAAAAAGTCTTATAAGCGTCTACACCGCTGGAGATATTCTCCAACCGCTGCATACGGTAACAATGAAGTACACCTTCACCCCTATTATGAGAGAAGACTGTCGGTGGCTGAGGCATTATCAATTCAGTCATTACCTGCAGAGTTCGTGTTACCCGACAATATGTCATTGTCAGATATGTTTAAATCTGTAGGTAATGGAGTCCCTTACCTTTTAGCCTTAGGAATAGCCAAAACTATCTTGCATTATTTAGGAGGGAAGTATGCCAGTGACGGTTAGCAACATAGTCCATGCTATTAACAAGTTGGATAAAACAAAGCACTATAACTACATAGATAAGGCTACAACGACGAAGATTGTTATTGATGAAATTAGGCTGCCTGAAGGCCCCATTTATATTAGAAGATATGACCCACACAAAGGTAAGGGGCCAGTTGATGCAACAAGGACTTCTATATCACAGCAAATGCTTCTCAGGGTAGCAAATGCTATATCAGAAGACTATCCCATCAACATTGACAGGATACTTGGAGCCAGTTACAATACAAGGTCAGCTCTTGAAGCCCTTTTGGCCTATACTCCAGAGTTCTATTACTGCTATCCAGGGAGGATACAGACAACAAGCACAGGCTCGAAAGTAGTATCTGGACACAAGCATCTGATATTCAAGCCAAACAATCCTCATCAGCAAGGCTTACTAGTTGAATCTGCCACCGATTTCGTAATATCAGAAGTACCCACTACTGAAGCAGTGTATGATGCAATAGATATCCCAATTGTGGCTAATCAACCCAGTCTGGACATTGAAGTACAAAGAAGGCATGCGCAGATACAGATTGCTTTGTTGTTTATAGGATTACAGCTGGGTTCATCCATTTGGATAGCCCAAAATGATCGTGGTATTCAGTATCGTGGCAACAAGCTTTGCGAAATTGAAGGAGTTATCCCTCACTTGGACAAAGTACAACAAATACAATCATATAGGGACGCTCAAAGGGCTGCCGCCTTTATTGATGTAATATGGTTTAGAAACTCAAGATTCATGCCAGCAGTGTTCGAGATTGAGCATTCGACTGGAGTCGTAAGTGGCCTGTCGAGAATGCATGAGTTTAAAAGTAAAATTCCACCTATCGATACTCGATGGGTTATTGTTGGCGAAGAATCCTTGCGAAACAAGGTAGTTGAGTTGGCCAACCAAGAGCAGTTCAGAGACATGAAAACCAGATTCATGTCTTACGGGGCAGTTGAAGAGCTTTTTTCTCTATGTCAAAGAAGGAGAATAAGAGGCGTTAACGATGTTTTTTTAGATTGCTTTATGGAGAGCTGCGTCGCTAATGGATAATACAACTCCTGATATACGTAGCAGAATAATGAGGGCTAACAAGTCCATGAACACTCATCCCGAGATTCAGGCAAGGAGTTTGATCCATAAGCTGGGGTATAGATTTCGAGTCCATTACAAGGGTTTACCGGGTAAACCAGACATAGCATTTACGAAAAAGAAGAAAGCAATCTTCATTAATGGATGTTTCTGGCATCAGCACGAAATAGGCTGCATTTGTACTCACTCTCCGCAATCTAATAGAGAGTATTGGCGAAAAAAATTTGAATACAATAAAATTCGAGACTCAAAGGTTCATCAGAAAATACTAGATATGGGATGGAGTATCTTAGTTATCTGGGAGTGTGAGTTGATCGACATGGTCAACGTGGAGAAAAAGATAGTTGAGTTTCTTGAAAACTGATGTGAGAAAAAGGAAGATCAATTATGGAAAAATCAAGTCTTGTTGACATTAGCCAGGTGCATTCAGATGATCAAGTCATGAAAGCCAACTTCACAGTAAATGCTAAAGTGGAGCAATTGCTTGGAAGGCACCTAATCACAAATAAAACAGTAGCTCTTTACGAATTGATAAAAAACTCTTACGATGCGGGTGCAAGAAACGTCTATATCAGATTTAAGGGCTTCGAGTTAATAGTGAACCCAGATGACAGCAAATGGGAGAAGATAAAAAAGGGTAATAAAACCACCCAAACATGTTGTTCTAATCGACTATCAAAGATCGAGATTCAAGATGATGGTCGAGGAATGACAAAAGAGGAGGTAACTGATAACTGGCTTCAGCTTGGAACAGCAGTGAAGGAAGGTATCGATGAGATTGAGTACTCTATAACTAATGATGTAGTTGATTACATTGATAGTAAGAATAAAGACCTGAATAAGGAGTATCTACGGCGTGTCCTAAATGGAGAAAAGGGGATTGGAAGACTAGGTGTCGACATACTAGGTTCTGAGCTTGAGTTGTCAACTGTAAGTTCAATGAATCAAAACATTATCAATGAGATGCATGTTGATTGGAATGCTTTCAATGATCATTCTAAGATGATCGAAGATATAGAACTTGAGCTCAAGACAAAAGTTAATCAAGATCGGATGCCCTCTGGATTGAAGCTTATAATATCGCATCTTCGAGAGCAATGGACACTACATGATTATGATACTGTAGTAAAAAACTTGAAAAAGATGGTCGTTCCTGATGTGATCGAAGACCTTGATTTTAAAATTCATATCGAGATTTTTCACTCATTACACGACGATACTCCTAATGACAGATTTATTGTTAAAAATGATGTATTTTCTAACTTGGCGACATTTGTTGATGCAGAGGTGCAGACAAATGGCAGGTTGACTTACAAAATTACATATAAGGGTTCAGTTGCCGAAGAGGGTACTGGCGATTTTCTCTTTAGCTCTGATAACGAACGATTTGGTAGAGCCAAGTTTAGGGCTTATTATCTTGATAGTAGCGATAAAAGAAAATTTTCTCTATTAACGGGTGTGTCAACAAGGGATTATGGAAACATTCGCCTATACAGGGATGCTTTTCGCGTGTTACCGTACGGAGAGCCAGAAAATGATTGGTTGCGAATAGATCAAAAACACTCACAAGGCTTATTCAGAACTCTGGGTTCAAGAGATCTATTAGGGTATGTTCAGATTTCAAGAAAACAGGATTGGCATAACTCACGGCTTAGAGATTCAACAAATAGACTGGGATTAATAGAGGATGATCCCTCGTTTCTCAAGCTACGAGATGACTTCATCTGGTCGGTTTTAAAAAAACTTCAGACTTTCATTTTCAAGCGTATTGAGTACGAGTCAAGAGGTGAAGCAGATCTATTAAAACTAAGAATCTCCGAGTTTAAAAGAGCTTTCGACGACGATGTTGAAAATATTACAAAGAAAATCCAAGATATGCCCATTGGTGAACACACTAAGAGGGCACTAATTGGTGAGATTGATACTTTTCATGGAAAGTACGAAGAGCCAGTTAAGGATCTTGCTAAGTTAACGCAATCAATCGACAATAGAATAAAAATACTTGCAAATTTATCAAGTTCTGAATCGCTTTTGTTTAGATTATTCCACGAAGTAAAAACAAGTATAAAAATATTAAGATCACTGGTTGTTAGGAACGAAATGGAAAACCCAAGCATTAGGTGGAAGGATTTTTATTTCGGAATAGACAGAATTCAAAAATATGTGGAGTTTGCGTTGAAGAGCGTTGATCCTGTTCTGTTACCTACAGAAAGTGTACTTGTTAGAGATTTTGTGTCTCAATATTTAGCTAGTATTTCAGCAAAGCTGCGTCTCGAAAACATTTCTATACAAAACAACCTTTCACCTGTTATCAGTGATGTTGAAATACTGATAAACAGGCATTCACTTGACATTTCATTGTCTAATCTAATTGACAATGCCTGCAAAGCTGTGGTTGAATCTCAACAAAAAAAGATAGCTATTGACTATGATATGGACGATGAGTCCTTTGTATTGCTAATATCCGACACAGGGCGAGGGTTTTCGAATGATGCCAGATTAACTATCTTTACTTTAGGTGAATCGACTACTAAAGATATGCAGGGTTCTGGAGTTGGGTTATCATTCACCAAGTCGCTTTTAGATAAGGCGGAAGCCAAGATTAGGCTTCTTGAAATTCCTAAGAAAGGATACACTACAACATTTCAGATAGACTTTAAGTACAAAAGGAGACGCAAATGAAACTGTGCGATGTACATTACAAAGCTCTAATGATAGACGATACGGAAATAGTTGGAGACTCTCCGCTTAACATTGAGACAATCAAAACGCTACTCAAGCATAGAGGATATAGTGTTGATATTGATTTCCATCAGTTTAAAAATGTTGGTAGATTAACAGAATACTTGAAGCATAACGATGACTACGACTTGATTTTATTCGACGTTATTCTGGAAATGCGCAATGGCAACGAAGATTTTAATGCTTTGTCTGATTCTTTATCCAGCTATAAAGAGAAAAATAGATTAACAAAGACAATCTTGTTTACAAGCCTTGTCGAAGAACATAGTCTAAAAGGTCCTGACATACGAGTGAGCGGTTCTTTGATACTTAATTGGATAAATCATTATCGCATAAACGGATTGTGCGCTCGAGATGATAAAGTTATAGCAGAGTTGATTAGTAGGTGCATAGAGGAAATTGACCCCATTACAATGAACCTGATTAGCATTTTAGACAGTTATCAGAATCATAAGCAGAAGTTCATTATTGGGGGCAGCTCGTTTTCAACACGCGAACTTATCCACCATATACGGGCTCAATCAGATGTTGGCAAAGAATTTGTTGCGGGTTTAACAAGAATGATGATTGCCAGATATACAGAGCCTACAGATTAGGATTATAAATATGAGTATAGCGGGGTTTTTTAGAAACGGTGTTGACTCTGATTTACATGATTTTAGTAATATAATTTATGATTTGTACTATCAGTTCTCTACATGCTTATCAAGACCCAATACTGAGTATTACGTGTCTCAGTATCAGAAAGGGCAAAATGATGCGGTAAGCTTCCTATCTAATTGCGATACTGTAGTTCTGTGTACTCATGGCGATAAGCATGGATTGTACTTTGATCATGGCCTACATAAGTACCTGATAGACCTTAGCAATATCAGCGTTATCCAAGACAAGTGCATTGTAGCCATTTCTTGTTATACTCTTTATCACAACTCCATTTTCAGAACACCCCATAACAAATCGAAGGTTTTTCTTGGATTTCGGGATGAGTTCTACCTGGCTACAACTCCTACCAATGCACCTGATGAACAGAGTGTTGTTCTCGATTTGTACACAGATATTCTGATTAATGCTATAGTAAATGTTTCCATATCTGGTGGCACTTTTCAGGATTTACATGATTCTATTAAGCTCAGGGTTATTGAGAAAGGTAGAGATTGCTCGGGGTTTGCTGCGATGTTTATAGATGATGCTTTAAGCAGGTTAGATTCTGTAGATCTAGTGGGTGATGGTACTACTCTATTTCTTCCAGAACCCGTTTGATGAACTCTCCAAATCTATAAGCCAGTAGAGGAGGAACTGCATTGCCAACTTGTGTATATTGAGGAGTTTCTTGTCTTCTTAGCTTTCCTCCAGACGTAGTTTTTGACTTGAAAACAAAGCCATCCGGGAATGATTGGAGCCTTGCCATTTCTCTAACAGTTAATGTCCTTATTTCATGCTCGTTATAGTGACAAACATCATCAGGTATTGTCAACTGAGCAGGTGCTGGCAAATCCCCAGACATAGCTCTTTGTGTTCTCTTTCTTGTTGGCAAGCTGTGTAAATGTGACAATAACTCGCCTATGTCCTTTGGCTTCCTTAAACAAGGATGATTATCATCAATATAATACAATCTCTGTTCGAGTAAGTATTGAGTTAACTCCTCAGAAATCGTTGTCTCACCATTGATAATTGTGTTAAGTTCCTTCTTCAAGCCATTTGTTATTCCTGTCGAAACTTGATAGAGACGATAACGCCTTCTAACAATCATGCTATGCTTTCTAAACTCATGGTTTGAGATGACTAAAGTATCTGGTACAATACTCGAGAACAAGTTGTTAACATATGCTACATATTCACTTTTCATGGCGTCATTAGGGTTTCCAATCAGGTCGCCGATAGCGTTTGCCGCAGAAACGAAGTGATGCTCAATTCTCGGTAATGCTTCTCCATCAAACAAATCGATGTCTTTAAGCTGATCAATTATTCTGATATTTGAAGGATTAATTGATTCGATGTTTAGTGTGTCAGCAAAGATCTTCCCATAATCAGATAGTAGGTGTGCGAATGGATTATTCATGCCGATAAGCGTTTTGTAAATATCCATTCTAAAGGCTAACATAACATATCTGGGTCTGTTTTGTGGCACACCGAAGTGTTTAGTATTTATAATCATAGAAACTGGGATAAATCCTCTTCGTGCAAAGTCCTTAGAAATTTCAACCCAAGCATGATGCCTGTGATTATCTGGCCTAAGAAAACTAGAAGTAATACCTTGAACATTCTCTAAAAAAACAACTTTGGGCTGTACAATGCTAGCGATTCTTGCGAATACGAATGGCAAATCATTCCTTTGGTCGTACAAATCTCTTTTTCCTGCCAAACTAAAGCTCTGACATGGGGGACCTCCAGCTAACAGGTCAATACTTTCTAGAGAGCCTCCTCTTTGTTTTTGCTTCAATAGGTGTTTTTCAAGCAACAAAACATCACCGATGACCATTTTATTAGGTGTCATACTAACACGCTGTACATCCGAATAACTCCCCTGACTGGCTACGGAAGGGAGCTCCTTCAATCTTTCAGTTATGTTTTGCCGGGAATAGTTAGATTTAAGCCAGAGAGTGTTGTCCGCTATACCTTCACTAAGCTCATCACCCAGCATGTTATACACATATGTCTCAGCTGCCATAGGGGACAACTCGTTAGCAAAAACTAGTTCATACCCGGCTTTTCTAAGTCCAAGCGACATTCCACCACAACCAGCAAACAATTCGATATACTTCATTATTACCTCATGACCATTCTGTACGAGGGGTTAAATATGTCCAGGACTTTTTTTCTATTCACAAGAAGTAGTGGTCCTACACTTCCAATGAAACGGCGGAAATGGAGTATGCGCTCCGGAGTCACCGAACGGGTTCATATCTGAGTCGTATTCGATCTGATCGTCTTTGATCCAGGGTGCTAGGGCTTTGATGTAGTCTCTGGCATCATCCAGGCTGTTGGACTTGGTATCCAGAGCCATGAGATTGCCCATCACTTCTATGGCATCGTTTAGGGGATAGACCCTGTCTTTGGTAGCTAGTGCCCGGCAGATGTCACTGGTGCGGTCATCCATGATCACTACGAGCTTGTAGTATCTGGCTTTTGCTTTCTTGTAGCCTTGCAGCCTTCCGAACTCCCGTATTCTCAGAGCGGTGTGCTCTGCTAATCCTTGCCAGTAGTTGGATGAGCGGTTGGCGAGATCATTGAACTGGTCTTTGAGGGTATCTGCCAACATCTCTTTGGTATAGCCTTGCTCAATTGCTTTGGAGAGGGTGTCTGCGAAGTTCTGCCTGACATCGGCTTTGATTACCTATCCAGAACAACTGCTGCTTCTGGATGGTGGATGAGAGATGCTGACCTTCGATGCCCCAGAGCCCGATGCTGGTCTTGGTTTGAGCTTGCACTTGGGTGTCTCTCAGTCCAAGCCGCACACAGCGGTCTATTATCGCCTTGGTGGGCTCATTGACCAGTGCAGCGACCTATCTCCCAACTGAGTATTAATGATGCCCATAAGCTTATCTATGGAGTCCTTGTTGATCTTCATCGTGAGTTGCCCGATCGTAGTGCTCCTGCAGAACTAGGGAGTGGATCATCTCCATGACCAGTCCCTGATGCTCCTTGAAGATGCCATTGTTGGACATATCCTTGGGCAGGTTGAG
>JBAYZB010000120.1:0-8893 GCA_041672765.1 Gammaproteobacteria bacterium
CCACATGTTGCTGGAAGGCAAGGCCATTGGGCGCGGGGCGCTGGCGTGCGACGTGGCGGCGCTGCTGTCGGAGCGGGACATCCTGATGAATGGCGCGGGCTGCGACCTGGGCGAGCGGCTCGAGGCCTTGTGGGCCTACCGGGAGGAGGGGCGCTCCGGGGCGCGCCGCTGGGGCGCGGACCCAGCGGCATGTGCCCGGGTGGAGCAGGCGGTGCAGCAGTGGCGCCGACTGCTGGATATCGAAGACGCGGCGCAACCAGGAGACCTGGACGATGCCGGCATCCTGATCGCGCTCGCCTACCCGGACCGCATCGCCGTGCGGCGCGAGTCCGACTCCGCGCGCTACCTGCTGTCGGGCGGGCGCGGCGCGCGGCTGCCGCAGGGGGATCGCCTGGCGCGTCACGCGTATCTCGCCGTGGCGCATCTGGACGCGGGCAGCGCGGAAGGGGTGATCCATCTGGCCGCGCCGGTGCAACTTGCCGCGCTGCGCGCCCATCTGCGCTCGCGCATTCGGGTGCACGATGTCGTGCGTTGGGATGGGCAGGAAGAGGCCGTGGCGGCCCGGCGCGAGGAACGCATCGGCGAGGCGGTATTGGAGGCGCGCCGGCTGGAGGCCGCCGACCCGGCGGCCATGGGTGCGGCCATGGGCGAAGGCGTGCGCCGGCTGGGCCTGGCGGCCCTGCCCTGGACCGAGGCGGCGCGGGAATGGCAGGCGCGGGTGCTGTCCCTGCGCCACTGGCTGCCGGAGGAAGGCTGGCCGGATGTATCCGATGCGCAGTTGGAGGCGACCCTCGAGGAGTGGCTCGTGCCGCATCTGGTGGGAATGACCCGGGCGGAACATTTGAAGCGGCTCGATCTCCTGGCGATCCTGCGCGGCCGGCTGGATTGGCAGCAGCAGGCGCGGCTGGAGGAAGGCGCGCCCACCCATGTCCAGGCGCCCAGCGGATCGCGCCTGCGGCTGCGCTATCAGCCGGGTGAGCCGCCGGTGCTGGCGGTGAAGCTGCAGGAGATGTTCGGTCTGGCGGATGGGCCGCGGGTGGCCTGGGGGAAGGTTCCGGTGGTGCTGCACCTGCTGTCGCCGGCGCAGCGCCCGATCCAGGTGACCCAGGACCTGCGGGGCTTCTGGGAGCGTACCTACGCCGAGGTGAAGAAGGAGCTGAAGGGGCGCTATCCCAAGCATCCCTGGCCGGACGATCCCTGGAACGCCACGCCCACGGCGCGCACCAAACGGATCGTCTGAACGGGCAATGGCCATGGGCGAGCGGTCGATGAGGGGTGGGCAGCCGGGGTGCCTGTCGGACCAGGACATGGGCGTGCAGGTTCAGGCGTGCGCCGGTGCGCATTCCCACTCGCCATGACTATCGAGCGGCAGGGCGGCGTATTATACTTCGCGCGATCCTGAGCGCCATGGACAGAAGCTGCTGGCACGGGGCGGTGGAGCAGGTCACTCCTCGATACGGTTGCATCTTTGATCGTTCCCTTCGATGTTTTCCGGTACTGCGGCGGCGGGGACATGGGTTCCAGCCGCGGCGGTGTCCTTCATGGACCAGGCGGGATGGAGTGCCGCAAGGCGTGTGTGTCGGAGGGAAAGCCTTAATCAATGTCAGTCACCATCGTCGTTGACAAGCCGAAGGATTGGCCTTTGAAACTCCCCGGTGTCGAGCTGGTCTCGGCGCGTTCCTACCTGACCGATCCCGCCTTCAGCGACATGAAGGGGCTCAAGGTCTTCAACCTCTGCCGCTCGTATCGCTACCAGAGCCTCGGCTATTACGTTTCGCTGCTGGCGGAGGCGCGCGGACACAAACCGCTGCCCAACGTGGCGACCATCCAGAACTTCAAGTCGCAGTCCATCATCCGCCTGATTTCCGATGACCTGGATGAGCTTATCCAGAAGAGCCTGGCGCCGCTGCAAGCGGACCGGTTCACGCTCAGCATTTACTTCGGGCGCAATGTCGCGAAACGCTACGACCGCCTGAGCCTGCGGCTGTTCAACCTGTTTCCGGCGCCCATGTTGCGGGCACAGTTTGCGCGCAACAGCCATAAGTGGCAGTTGCAGCACATTCAACCCATCGCGGCAAGCGAGATTCCCGAGGAACATCTGCCCTTTGTGGTGGAGGTGGCGAGCGCCTATTTCGCCGGGCGCCGCCCCAATCCGCGCAAGCGTTCCGTTGCCCGCTACGACCTGGCGATCCTGTACGATCCCGCCGAGAAGCAGGCGCCGTCCGATCCAAAGGCCCTGCGGCGTTTCGTCAAGGCGGCCGAGGCGCTGGGGCTCAGCACGGAGATCATCGGCAAGGACGATTACGGCCGCCTGCCGGAGTTCGACGCGCTTTTCATCCGCGAGACCACCAGCGTCAATCACCACACCTACCGTTTCGCGCGCCGCGCCGCCGCGGAAAGGATGGTGGTGGTGGACGACCCGGACTCCATCCTGAAGTGCAGCAACAAGGTCTATCTCGCGGAACTGCTGGATCATCACAACATTCCGACGCCGAAGACGCTCATCGTGCACCGGGACAACGTGCGGGACATTGTCAGGCAGTTGGGGTTGCCGTGTGTGCTGAAGCAGCCCGACAGCGCGTTTTCGCAAGGCGTGATCAAGGTGGACAGCGAGGCGAGCCTGAAGATGGAGGCGGACCGGTTCCTGGACAAGTCGGATCTGGTCATCGCCCAGGAATTCGTGCCGACCGATTTCGACTGGCGGGTCGGAGTGTTCGACGGTGAGCCGCTGTATGTCTGCAAGTACTACATGGCGCGCAAGCACTGGCAGATCATCAAGCAGGTGAGCGCGGGCAAGAATCTGACCGGGCGGCACGAGACGCTGGCCGTGGAGGATGCGCCGAAACAGGTGGTCAAGACGGCGCTGCGCGCCGCGAATCTGATCGGAAACGGACTCTACGGCGTGGATATCAAGGAATACGGCGGCAAGTATTACGTGATCGAGGTCAACGACAATCCCAGCATCGAAACCGGGGTCGAGGACGAGGTGCTCAAGCAGGAGCTGTACCGGCGCATCATGAAGGTGTTTCTCAAGCGCATCGAGGCGCGCACCAGCGGGCGCATGAAGGTCTGACCCGCGCCGGCCGGGGGTCTTACCAACCGTTTCCCAACGCTTCCGCCAGCCGCGCCATCTCCAGCGGCGCGTTCGCGTCGATGGCGATCACGGATGATTGCTCCTCCGGGGCCAGCGGCTCCAGGTTCTTGATCTGCGCCTCCAGCACGGCGAGATTGGCCTCCGAGGGATCGCGCGCCTCCCGCTCGCGGCGGGCGACCCGTGCGCGCAATACCTCATCCGGCGCATGTACGTGAAGGATCCGAAACGGGACGCCGAGATCGGCGGCTACCTGTCGCATGTCGTCGCGCTGGGCGCGCTTCAGGAACGTGGCGTCCAGAATCACCGGATAGCCGGCGGACAGGATCGTCCGGGCGAGTTCCGCCAGTCGTGCGTAGGTCCGCTCCCCCGCGTCCCGGGTATACAGGCCGCTTGCGACGCCGGAGCCGCTGCGCGCCTCGGGCGCCAGGCCGAACAGCGCCTTGCGGACCACATCGGAACGTAGTCGGATGGCGCCCAAGTGTTCCAGCAGGGCCTGGGTCACGGTCGTCTTGCCGGAGCCCGACAACCCGCAGGTGATCATGAGGAGCGGCGCGGGGGGCGCGGTGTAGCGTTCGGCAAGCCGCGTGTAGTTGCGATACCGCTCGCGGGTTTCCGCTGCGCTTTGTGCATCCAGGTCATCCTGAGTCATGCGGATTATCGCCACCTTGGCCCGCACCAGGGCGCGGTACACCAGGTAGTACCGCAGTACGCGCAATCCATCGTAATCGCCCGTGGCCTCCACATAGGCGTTCAGGAACCGGTAGGCGAGATCGGCGCGGCCGCGGTCCGTGAGGTCCATGACCACGAACGCCACTTCGCACATGACGTCGATCCAGCGCAGGTTCTCGTTGAATTCGATGCAGTCGAACACCGTAATCTCATCGTCGAGCAGAACCATGTTGCCGGCGTGCATGTCGCCGTGGCATTCGCGGATGAAGCCCTGCTCCTTGCGCCGGGCGAGATCGGGCAGACGCACCTCGTATTCGTGTTCGGTCCAAACCCGCAACCGTTCCAGCACCGCGCGATCCTCCGCGGCCTGGATGCGCTCGCCGATCTGCCGGAAGTTCTCCTCCACGGGCTGATGGACCCGCTCCGGCGTACCGAAGGGCACAGCGGCGTCCGCGACGGCGGCCTGGGCATGGAATGCCGCGACTTGGCGCGCGAGGGCGTCGATGTGGGCGGGAGTCACGGCGTCGCGCACGAGCAGGCGGGCCAGCAGTGCTTCCTGGGGGAACTGGCGCATCTTGAGGGCATATTCGATGACGGGACCGGAACCGCCCAGGACGGGGGCATCAGGACTGCCGGTAATGGGGACGACGTCGAGATAGAGCTGCGGCGCGAGGCGGCGATTCAAGCGAAGTTCTTCGTGGCAATAGTGCCGGCGTTTTTCCAGCGTGGTGAAATCGAGGAACTGCAGATCCACCGGTTTCTTGATCTTGTAGGCGAACGGACCGGTGAGGATGACGCGCGAGATGTGCGTCTCCAGCAGATCGATGGCCTGCACCGGATGAGGGTACGCGGCGGGCGTGCACAAGGCCTTGATCAAAGTGTGCTGAGGATCGCTGTCTTCGATGATCGATCGCTTCATACTCGGGAACTTCGCGCGCGGGTTGCGATATCATAGCGGGCGCGTGGCAGGGTGAGCGGTTTCGCCCGGCGTCACTAACCGCTATCATGACAGGCGCGCGGATCGTGTCAACCGCAAGACCCAAGACGCCGCTGTTCGATTGGATTTGACCGCAGAAACAATACCTATAACCACCGTGCCCCGGCACGGTTCCAAGCAAGCGAAACACACCTGATGGCTCGTCGTTCCCAGCGTTCACGCCGACGCTCCAGCGGCATCGCGCCGGTGCTGTACGGCACGGTGACGCTGCTCGTGTTTGGCGTGTTCGCGGGCCTGATCGTCGCAGGCATGATCTACCTGCCGGTGCTCGACACCACCGTGCGCGGCCAGTTCGAAGGCAAGCGCTGGGCCGTGCCCGCGCGGGTGTACGCGCGCCCCTTGGAGCTGTACGTCGGCAAGCCGATGACGCCGGAGCAGTTCGCCAGAGAACTGGCCATCCTGCACTATCGGCCCGCCGCGCAACCCGTTTCGCCCGGCACGTTCGCGCGTCGTGGCAACGAATTCCACGTGGTGACGCGCTCCTTCGTTTTCTGGGACAGCCGGGAACCTTCCTTGCCGATCCGGGTTCGGTTCGAGGGCGGGCAGTTGGTGTCGCTGACGCGCAGCGACACGGGACGGGATACTCCGCTGGTGCGGCTCGATCCGCTGGAGATCGGGGGGATTTACCCCGCGCACAACGAAGACCGTATCCTGGTGCAGTTGAAGGAGGTGCCGCCGCAACTGGTGCAGGCGCTGCTCGCGGTGGAGGACCGCGATTTCTACGTGCACCGGGGAGTCTCGCCGCTGGCGATCATGCGCGCCCTGTGGGCCAACATCCGCGCCGGCGGCACTGTTCAGGGCGGCAGCACCATCACGCAGCAACTGGTCAAGAACTTCTACCTGAGCAATGAGCGCACCCTGGTACGCAAGATCAACGAAGCGATCATGGCGGTGCTGCTGGAGTGGCATTACAGCAAGGACGAAATCCTCGAAGCCTATCTCAACGAAGTCTATTTGGGCCAGGACGGCAAGCGCGCCATCCATGGATTCGGTCTGGGGAGCCAGTTCTATTTCAACCGCTCCCCGGATGAGCTGAACATCTCCGAGATCGCACTGCTCGTGGCTCTGGTAAAGGGGCCGTCCTATTACGATCCGCGCCGGCACCCGGAGCGCGCCCTGGGGCGGCGCAACGTGGTGCTCGACGTGCTGGCGGAGCAGGGCGTGATCCCGCCGGCGCAGGCGGCGGCGGCGAAGAAAACCCCGCTCGGCGTGACGCACCGTGCCTCCAGCGGCGTGACCCAGTACCCGGCATTCCTGGACCTGGTGCGCCGTCAGTTGCGGCGCGATTACCGCGACGAGGACCTCTCGTCGGAAGGGCTGCGCATCTTCACCACGCTGGACCCGCTCGCGCAAGACGCCGCGGAAAAGGCGCTCGCGAAGCACCTGCCGGAGCTTGAGAAGCGCCAGCGGCTGCCGAAAGGGCGCCTGGAAGGCGCGGTGGTCGTGACCAGCATCGACGGCGGCGAGGTGCTTGCCGTCGTCGGCGGACGCGACAGCGGCTTTGCCGGCTTCAACCGCGCCCTCGACGCCCTGCGGCCGATCGGCTCTTTGGTGAAACCCGCCGTTTATCTCACCGCCCTGGCGCAGCCCGAGAGGTTCACCTTGGCCACGCTGCTGGATGACGGTCCCCTCAGTCTGACGATGGCGGATGGGCAGGTATGGGAGCCGCACAATTACGACAGGACCTATCATGGCACCGTGCCCTTGTACAGCGCGCTCGCCCATTCCTACAACCTGTCCACCGCGCGGCTCGGCCTGGCGGTGGGGGTGCCGCAGGTTGCCAAGACCCTGCGCCGTCTCGGTGTCGAGCGGGATCTCAACATCTATCCGTCGCTGTTTTTGGGTGCGACGGCGCTGGCGCCCTACGATGTGGCGCAGATGTACCAGACGCTGGCGAACGGCGGCTTCCGCACGCCGTTGCGGGCGATACGGGAGGTGTTGGCGGGGGACGGAAAGCCGTTGCAGCGCTACGCACTTACCGTAGAGCAGGGGTTCGATCCCGCGCCCGTGTATCTCGTCAACATGGCGCTGCGCAAGGTCGTGGAAGAGGGCACCGCGCGGGGGGCGAAGGCCATGCTCCCGCCGGGCATGACGGTGGCGGGCAAGACGGGGACCACGAATGATACGCGTGACAGTTGGTTCGCCGGTTTTTCCGGCGACCGGGTCGCGGTGGTCTGGCTCGGTCTCGACGACAACAGCCCGATCCGCATGACCGGCGCTACCGGTGCGCTGCCCATCTGGGGGACCGTCATGCGCACATCAGCACGCGACCGCTGCACTTGGTGCGGCCGGGCAACGTGGATTACGCGTGGATCGAGCCCGCCAGCGGCCTGCAGGTCTATCCAGGGTGCAGCGGCGCCGTACAATTGCCGTTCATATCCGGCTCCGAGCCGGACCAAGGGGCCTGCGGGCAAAGCCCGTTCGGCCAGACCGTGGAGGGGACGTTGGAATGGATCAGGGGCATCATGCAGTGACGACACGTAGCAATAGGGTATGGATCTTGGTGGCGCTGGCGCTGGGGCTGCAGTTGGGCGGATGCGCAATCCCTCCGGAACGGGGAGCGCCCGTGGAGGAAAGGGCCGCGGCGGGTACGGTCCCGAGCGACGACCGGCAGGCTGTGGCGCCCGAAGAGGAGGGCGGGGCGGTTATCCGGCCGCTCAGCCGCGATGGGGATTTCTGGACGATCGAGCGGCAGGCAAGCCCGCAGCCGTTGGAGACCATCCCGGTGGAACCCGTTCCTGGCGCGCTGCCGGGATGGACGCCCGGCGCGTCGCCGGGTACGGCGGGTGCGCCGGCAGGGGCAATGCCACCGGGCGATGGATTCACCTCCGCGCGTACGCCATCGTCCAGCGGCGCAGTGGTGGCCCTGCTGGACAGCGCCGGACAACAGGCCAGGACGGGCCAGTTGGATGCGTCGGCGGCGAGCCTGGAGCGCGCATTGCGGATCGAACCGGGCAATCCGGTGATCTGGAGCCGTCTGGCGCAGGTGCGGCTGCAGCAGGGGCGGCCCGACCAGGCGGAAAGCCTGGCGGCGAAATCCAATATGCTCGCGGCCCAGGATCCGGACTTGCAGGCGCGGAACTGGCGCATCATTGCCCAGGCGCGCCGGAGCCAGGGCAACGTGCAGGGGGCGCGGGCGGCGGAGGAGCGGGCGGCGGAATTGGCGGGCTGGCGATAGACTTTTGAATTGCCAGGGAATAGCATCTGAGCGATCCGGTCGCGATTCGGACGTTCTGCCGCCTGTCCGCAAGCCCAGGCTTCCAGGCGGCTCCAATTGAGCGGGAGCCGAGCCCTTGCCTCTATATGCCGTCGACAAACTGATCGCCGAGGCCCGTCGCCTTGCGGCCGAATACCGCAAGGCGACGGGCAAATCGCTGGGCGGCATCAGCAGCGAGATCGCGGAGCACGATGCGGCGCGGCTCCTGGACCTGGAATTGTGCCGGGAAAAACCGGGCGGCTACGATGCCATCGGCCGCGGCAGGCGGGCCGGCAAGCGCATCCAGATCAAGGGCAGGGCGATCTTCGACGAGCGCAAGCCCGGCCAGCGGATCGGCCAGCTCAAGGCGGAGCAGGTCTGGGATAGCGTGATGCTGGTGCTGATGGACGAACAGTTCGAACCCTACGAGATCTACGAGGCGGAGCGCGCCGATGTGCTTGCAGCCCTGCAAGAGGCGGAGGGCAGCAAGCGGCAAAAGCGCGGCGCCATGTCCGTGGCGAAGTTCAAGGCCATCGGGCGCTTGGTCTGGACCCGGGAAGAGGGCGTCCTGGAGGACGAGATCTGGACGAACCACGGCCCGTAGCCGGGTGCATCGCTCACCGGCGTTTTTAAACGCAAAGATGCAAAGGGCGCCAAAGGCGCAAAGACGAGAAGGGTTTTATCCTGCACCGTTTGACCTCCCAGCGTAGTCGCACTTCCCGGTCCTATAACAACCGCCCGGATTTGTCGAAATCCTCAAAAATTCTTTGCGTCTTTGCGCCTTTGCGTTGACCGTTTTTGGTGCAGGTGGTTTGCGTAAGGTGGGCATTGCCCATCGAACGACGCTGTGACAACCGGCGCACGGTGGACAGCACTACCCTACACCAGACCCGAGACGATGCTGTCCAGCTCCGCGCTCACTTCGAGCCATTCCTCT
>JBAYZB010000121.1:0-8840 GCA_041672765.1 Gammaproteobacteria bacterium
TCGTCTCTGCAGCCGGGGGAATTCGTGCGGGTCCGGATCACCGAGGCCGGGGAGCACGATCTCTGGGGGCGGCCGGACTAAGGAAATGGCGCTGCCCCCGGGCCTGTCTGCACCCTGTGCACGGCAGACCCAGGTGCCGCCGAACGATTGTTTTCGGTTTTTACCGCCGTTACTGCCCCCGCTGCGGCATGCAAGACGTCCCCTCTCCCGCAAGGGCAGAGCCCAAGTTCTACAATTGGAAATACTCTAACTGCCGCTCCCATATACACGGATGGTCCCGATTGGGGGAGGTGCCCAATGCACAAGCTAGTCCTCGTGCTGTGGCCGTCGTTCGTTACGGCAGGAATGGCTACCATCGTGTTCTTCACGCTGTTCGATCCGCTGGAGCTGGTGAATGATTGGGGTGGACGCCCGGCGGGGGATACGCGCCTGCAGGCCTACTCGATCGGATTTTTCCTGTTCTGGCTGCTGACCGCGCTGAGCTGCCTGCTCACCTGCTATTTCCAGAAACCGCCGAGCAGATAGGCGCGCCTTTCGGACCGCGGGGCGCCCGCGTCCCGGCAGTGCCCGCTCACGGATTCTGGTGCAGCGGAACCGCCTCCAGTATGTAGTCCAGACGCAGTTGGATGGTCTGGCCGTCGGCTTTCCTCGCCCGTAAAAATTCCTCGCCGCCGCGGGTGATGAGATCAAGCGGCTGCAAGGTTTCGATGTGGGTTACTCCCGTGGGATCGCGCCAACTCGTGCGCAATGGCGTGTGGTGCAGGATGGCTATCTCGTAGCGGTCATAGACGCTGCAGGGTATGGGTTTGTAGTCACTCATGTCCCGACATGGCTTGAGGCCGATAATACCTGCGGCCGAGTCCCGCTTGCCCGGCGGGCACCGATCGGCTGCATTCTGGCGGTTTCTTTCCGTCCTGGCCCGACGGCAGGACATACGACCCACCACGAGGGGCGGCGTGCGGTCTACGTCGCGCTTCCTCAGTGCTCGGCGTCATCGCCGGGCAGGAACAGGCCCAACAGTTCGTTGAGGAAGCGCTGCCCCATTTCGGTGGGTCTTATTGATTCATCGTAGCGTTCGATCAGCGCCTTCTCCAGCGCTCGCCGCAGCGGGTCTTCTATGGTGGTGACGGGCAGTCCCGTACGCTCGATAAAGAGCGCTACCGGGAAACCGTCCACCAGGCGCAGGGCATTCATCATGAACTCCAGCGCCGCGTCCTGCGGACCGACCTCGTTTTCCCCGCCGATGCGCCCGGGCGTGTGGGCGCTGCGCAGATAATCGGCGGGCTGGCGCTGCTTCCAGACCCGGGTGATGGTGCCGGCCGCAATGTCCGTGAGCTTGCCGTGCGCCCCGGCGCCGATGCCCAGATAGTCCCCGAACCGCCAGTAGTTCAGGTTGTGCCGGCATTGCCGTCCTTCTTGGGCGTAAGCCGAGACCTCGTATTGGGCGTAGCCCCGTTGCGCGAGGGCGCGCTGACACGCCTGCTGCATGTCCCAGAGGGCGTCGTCGTCCGGGAGTTCGGGCGGATAGCGGTGGAACAGGGTGTTGGGCTCCACGGTGAGCTGGTAATGGGAGATGTGGCTGGGCTCCAGGTCCATGGCGATGCGGATGTCCGCCAGGGCCTGGGCGAGCGACTGGCCGGGCAGCCCGTACATCAGGTCGAGGTTGAAGTTGGCGAACCCTGCGTCGTGCGCCAGCTCCGCCGCGGCGATGGCCTCGCGCCGGCCATGGATGCGCCCGAGGCGCTGCAGGGCGTCGGGGTTGAAGCTTTGCACGCCGATGGAGAGGCGGTTCACCCCCGTGGTGCGGAATTCGGCGAACTTGCCTGCTTCCGCCGTGCCCGGGTTGGCCTCCAGCGTGATTTCGGCGTCGTCGGCCAGGGGCAGCAGTTGGCGTACGCCGGTGAGCAGCCGGTCGAGGGCCTCGGGCGAGAGCAGGCTAGGCGTGCCGCCGCCGATGAAGACGCTGTGCACGGGGCGGCCCGTGACCCGAGGCAGGTCCTGTTCCAGGTCGGCGAGCAGGGCGCGCACGTACTCCAGCTCCGGGATCGTGCCCTTGGCCGCATGGGAGTTGAAGTCGCAATAGGGGCACTTGCGCACGCACCAGGGGAAATGGACGTAGAGGGCAAGGGGCAGGGCGGCGGTGAATCGAAACGTGCTCATCGGCGAAGTTTGCGGGCTGGAGGGTTGCCGCGCGGACATAGCGCAATTTTCGACGCAAAGGCGCGAAGGCGCAAAGGACGCGAGAGGTTGATCCAGCACTTGGCCTGCATTATGCGGATTGGGATACGGAACGGTGCGAATCCTGATGCGGGTCCTGTTCGTTGGCGGCTTCGATGTACTCCGACAACTGTTGTCTCTTCGCGCCTTCGCGTTGAGCCGTTCGGTTCGTTCGGGACCTTCAGCCTCCCCCGCGCAGGATGCCCAGCAGCTTGGCGAGCGCCTGCCCGCGGTGGCTGAGCCGGTTCTTGACCTCGGACGGCAGTTCCGCCGCCGAGCAGTCGTGGGTCGGCACGTAGAATACGGGATCGTAGCCGAAGCCGTTGGCGCCGCGGGGCGCGTGGAGGATGCGGCCTTCCCAGGTGCCTTGGCAGATGATGGGGGTCGGGTCCGCGGCATGCCGCAGGAGCACGATCACGCACTGGAAGCGGGCGCTCCGCTGCGTGTCCGGGATGTCCTTGAGTTCCGCCAGCAGCTTGTCCAGGTTTTCCCGGTCCGAGGCACCGGGGCCGGCGTAGCGGGCGGAGTGGATGCCCGGTGCGCCGTGCAGGGCGTCCACCTCGAGCCCCGAGTCGTCGGCGAGGGCGGGCAGGCCGGTGTGCTGCGCGGCGTTGCGCGCCTTGATGATGGCGTTCTCCACGAAGCTCAGGCCGGTCTCGGCCGCGTCGGGCACGCCGAACTCGGACTGGGGAACCACCTCCAGGTCCAGCCCGGCCAGCAGTTCGTTGAACTCGCGCACCTTGCCGCGGTTGCCGCTGGCCAACACGATTCGTTTCATGCGGGTACCTCAGTTCTTTTTCTCTTTGCCGTATGTAGGGTGGGCACCGCCCACCATTCGCGCCGTTTGACAAAGGCATTTTCGGTGGGCGATGCCCACCCTGCGATGACACGTCCTAGTCCAGGACCGCGCGCTGCTTCTCGATGAGCTGCGCGATGCCGCCCTTGGCCAGCTCCAGCATCGCCATGAGTTCGTCCATGCGGAAGGCGTGGCCCTCGGCGGTGCCCTGAATCTCGATGAAGGCGCCGCCGTCGTTCATGACCACGTTCATATCCGTTTCCGCTTCGGAATCCTCCTGGTAGTCGAGGTCCAGCACCGGCTCGCCCTGATAAATACCCACCGAGACCGAGGCGACATAGCCGTGAATGGGGTTTTTGCGCAGGATCCGATTCCTGGTCAGGTGCCGCACCGCGTCCACCAGCGCGACATAGCCGCCCGTGATGGAGGCGGTGCGGGTCCCGCCATCCGCCTGGATGACATCGCAATCCACGGTGATGGTGCGCTCGCCCAGGGCGCTCAGGTCCACCACCGCACGCAGCGAGCGGCCGATCAGGCGCTGGATCTCCATGGTGCGTCCGCCCTGCCGGCCCTGTGCCGCTTCGCGCCCCATGCGCTGGCCGGTGGAGCGGGGCAGCATGCCGTACTCGGCGGTGACCCAGCCCTGCCCCTTGCCCTTGAGGAACTGCGGGACACGCTCTTCGACGGTGGCGTTGCAGATGACCTTGGTGTCTCCGAACTCCACGAGCACCGAGCCTTCGGCGTATTTGGTGTAGTTGCGGGTCAGCCGGATCGGGCGTAACTCGTTGTTTGCTCGGCCGCTGGGGCGCATGGCGGGATCTCTCCGATGAAGCAAGGGGACGGCATTATAACCCGGTGCCGTGGGCAGGGCGATTCGGGAACGGCTGTGTCCGTGCTCCCAGCGGGCGGATGCGGCTCAGCGCTTCATTTCCTTTTCATACTGCTCAATGGCGCGCGTGATCTCCTCGATGGCGCTGCTGAGGCGGTCCTTTGCGCCGCTCTCGGGAGGCGTCCGGGCGGCGCCTTCGTCCTGCCTCGGGGCGGGTTCGCGCGGTGCGGCGTTCCCCAGCCAGCGTAACGCGGCGATGCTGACGTTGTCGCTCGCGGGGTAGGCGGCGATTTCAGCGCAGGAGGCCATCTTCTCCGTGGCGTCCGCCAGGGGGATGTCCTGTGCCAGCAGCCGGATTATCTCCTTGCTGCTCAGGGCGGCCCACAGCCCGTCCGAGCAGAGCAGGAGTACGTCGCCGAACTCGAGTGGGGTCGGCGGCCCGAAGGTGATCTGGGGCGGGGCGGAGTCGCCGCCGACGCATTGGGTGATGTAATTGCGCATGGGGTGGCTGCCGCGTTCCTGTTTGGAGATGACCCCGCCCTGGTACAACTGCTCTACGAACGTATGGTCGCGGGTTCGCGCCAGCACCCTGTCCTGGCGGATCAGGTACAGGCGGCTATCGCCGGCATGGGCCCACCAGGCCGTTCCATCCTGTACCAGGCAGGCGACGCAGGTGGTGCGCGGGCTGATCGGCGGGGTGCGTTGCTGGCCGGCGGCAATGACCCGGCAATGGGCGTCGACGATGCTGCGCTCGAAAAATGCCTGGGGGTTGGCGATGGGCTTGGCCGCGCCTTCGAAATGTTGCACCAGCGTATCCACCAGCAACTGGGCCGCCAGCGCCCCGCCCGCGTGTCCTCCCATACCGTCCGCCAGTGCCAGCAGCACGGCCCGTTCCGAGCGGGCAATGCCGGTGCGGTCCTGATTGCTGGAGCGATTGCCGAGACGGTTCGTTTGGGCGAGTTCGTATTTCATGGCGCTCACCACCTGCCCATGACGGAGCTTTTGCCCGGCGGCAGCGCCTGTTCTTCTTCAGGGGCCGGTCTCAGCGCTTCCAGGAACTCATCGACGCTCTGCGGGCGCAGCAGGGGATCGACCTCCATGGCCCAGTCGATAGCCTGCAACAGTTCCGGCGAGTACCGCCTCTTGAAGCTTTGTACCGCCGGGCGCATGGTGTCCTTTTCGTGTCGCTCGGTGGCGGGCGGCGGCGGCCTGCCCTCGATGCAGGCGCGCATGGTGGCGCCGATGGCGTAGATGTCCGACCAGGGGCCGACGTAGCCGCCGGCTTCGGACTGCTCGATCGGGGCATAGTTGGGCGTGACCACCCGGCCGGGCTGGAAGCGCCGGCTCTGGTGAAGCCGGTGTACGGCGCCGAAGTCCAGCAGCAGAGGGCGCCCGCCGGGGCGGACGTGGATGTTGCCGGGTTTGATGTCCAGGTGCAGATAGCCGCGGGTGTGGATCAGCTTCAGGCCGTCCAGCAGCGGCGGGAACACGGTGCGCAGGAAGGATTCGCTGAGCTGTCCGCCCCGGGAATTGATGTATTCCTGGAGATTCTTGCCGGCCTCGTACTCCATCACCATGTAGACCGTGCCGTTGGCCCGGAAGAAATTGACGACGTTGACGATGTTGGGATGCTTGAGGGTGGCCAGTATCTTGGCTTCCTGCAGGAACAGCTTCAGGCCGCGGTGGAACAGATCCGCGTGGGTGCCCGGTTCCAGCGCCACGGAGTGGTCTTCGGCGCGCCGGGCCAGCTTGCTCGGCATATATTCTTTAATGGAGAGCTGCCGGCCGGTGGATAATTCGCGGGCCAGGTACACGATGCTGAAGCCGCCTCCCCCGAGGAATGCTTCGATCTCGTAATCGTCGACTCGTGTGCCTGTGGGCAGGCTCTGTTGGGATCTATCCATCAAGTTTCGTCCTGACCCCGCCGCTCCGCCGTCATGGTTCTGTGGAGCGGTGCATCGGAGAAGCGGTTTCTTGCGCAGCGGATAAAGCTTACCATTAATTCTCCTTTGGGTACGGAGAAAGGTTGGGTGCTCGAATGATCCATAGTATGACGGCCTTCGCCCAGCGTGAGCGCTGGGGGGATTGGGGCATGCTGAGCTGGGAGCTGCGCTCGCTCAACCACCGTTACCTTGAGGTAAGCGCCCGGCTTCCCGAAGAGTTCCGCGGACTGGAGGCGCGTGTACGCGATCTGGTGGGCGAGTTCATCGGCCGCGGCAAGGTGGAGTGCAACCTGCGTTACCAGCGGTCCCCGGAGGCGACCGCCGAAGTCTCCATCAACCGCGCGCTGGCCGAGCGGCTGATACAGGCAGGCAGAGAAATCCGGGCACAACTGGACAACCCCGCTCCCATCGACGCGATGGATATCCTGCGCTGGCCGGGCGTGCTGGAGGTGGCGGAACCGGACATGGGCGACGCCCACGATGCGGCTCTGGCATTGCTGGCTGAGGCCCTGGCGGAACTGAAGGATACGCGCAGCCGTGAGGGCGCCAAGCTGCGGGAGGCGATCGAGCAGCGCCTGGAGGCCATGGCGGCCCTGGTCGCCCAGGTGCGCGGCCGTCTGCCGGTGGTGCTGGAGAACCTGCGCGAACGGCTGCGCAACCGGCTTGCGGACCTCAAGGCTGAGCTGGATCCCTCCCGTCTGGAACAGGAGATCGCGATCATGGCGCAGCGCATGGACGTCGACGAGGAGCTGGTGCGGCTCGAAACCCATATTCAGGAGGTGCGCCGCGTGCTCGGACGAAGCGAGCCGGTGGGCAGGCGCCTGGATTTCCTGATGCAGGAGCTGAACCGCGAGGCCAACACGTTGGGCTCGAAGTCCGCCGATGCAGAAGTCACGAAGGTGAGCATCGAGCTCAAGGTGCTGATCGAGCAGATGCGCGAACAGGTTCAGAACATTGAGTAATGTTTCAGCCCGTTTCATCCCATCCCACAAGGCTCGGTAACCACCAAAAATACCGAGCCTTTTTTGTGTCTCTACGTTGCATGTTGTCCCGCTGAATCTCAGAATAGGCGTGTACCCCTATGTGATCCCCTGTCCCGGCAGGGGGCTGTTTTAGGGGTACACACTGGGAGACGTGGAGATGGGCAAACTGACAGATGTACAGATACGCAACTGGATCAAGGCGGGGGAACGGTTTGGCATGCGCAGCGATGGGGATGGGCTGTACCTCTGCTACCGTGAGAACTACGCCATCCCCGTCTGGCGGTTCCGCTACCGCTTTGGCGGCAGGCCGCGGGTGATGGTGCTGGGCAGTTACCGGGAACTATCGCTGGCCGAGGCGCGCAAGCGTGTCAAGGAGCTGGCGGCTCGGGTGGCGCTGGGTCACGATGTGGCGGCCGAAAAACAAGCGCGCAAGGCCGAAGCCCTAGCGAAGATCGAGGCCGGTAAGCGCGCCGTGACGGTTGGGCAACTGGCCGACGAGTATTTTGAGCGCATGATCCTAGGGCGTTGGAAGCATCCCAACATCGTGCGCTCCCGTATTGAGCGGGATATAAAGCCCAACATCGGCAAGATGGCTATTGAGGATGTGAAGCCCAGGCACGTGGACGCGATGCTGCAGGCGATCGTCAAGCGCGGCGCGCCTACAGTTGCCAATGACGTGCTGCGCTGGGTGCGGAGAATGTTCGACTACGCTGTGAAACGCCACATGATCGAGTACAACCCGGCCGCGGCCTTCGATTTGAGTGATGCTGGGGGCAAAGAGGAATCGCGCGACCGTGCCTTGTCCCGGGAGGAACTGGTGGCGTTGTTTGCGGCCGCGCGCTCTGCCAAGGGTTTCAGCGCCCAGAATTACCTGACCATCAAGCTCCTGCTGGTGCTCGCTGTGCGCAAGATGGAACTGCTGGCTGCCCGCTGGGAGGAGTTCGACCTGGACGCAGCCGTCTGGTACCTGCCGGCGGAGCGTACCAAAACAGGGGTGGCGATTGACATTCCTCTCCCAGCTCCGGCGGTGGAATGGCTGAGGGAGCTGAAGCGCCTAGCCGGCAACAGCCCCTACGTGCTGCCGGCGCGCAAGATGCAGAATCGCATGCTCCCCCATGTCAGCGAGTCTACCCTGAGTGTGGCGCTTGCCAAGGTCAAGCATGGGTTGGCGCCCTTCACCATCCACGATCTAAGGCGCACCGCGCGCACCCACCTGTCGGCCTTGGGCGTGGACCCGCACATTGCGGAGCGCTGCTTGAACCACAAGATCAAGGGCGTGGCGGGCATTTACGACCGGCACAGCTACTTTGCCGAGCGCAGGGCAGCCCTGGACAAGCTTGCTGCCTTCATCGTGGCGTGTGAGGCAGGACAGGAGTGGAACGTAGTCCCGCTGCAGAAGGGGAAACGCAACGCATCGTAGCGAGTGCAGCTGGGGATAGTCTGCCTCGTATAAGGCTGGATGCTTTATCGCTCTGTTTCAGCGCTTTCGCATTGAAGGTGGTACCAGCAGTTGCCTGCATAGAGGCAACTGGAAGAAAAGTCATAAATAAGCAAAATCAATCAATTACCGTGTGGCAAGGGGCTTTTTTGACGTTTGATGAATTGGGGATCCCGCGCAATTGGCGAGCCTTAGGCATCCCGGAAGAAATGCCAGAGTTTGTGGTCGAAGCTGCCGTGCGGGATTGTTGGTTGGTCGAGGATGCGCTTGTCAAGGCCATCCCTGCCGATGTGCGGACGTTCGGGGCTAGCATTGGCGGCTGGTGTTGGGCAGAGAATGTGCCATCCATGGGAAAAGATGGCCCTGAAGCTGCCGCCATCGCCAAGCGGCTATTTACTGCGGGTGAGGCTGCTAAGGCTTGGCGCAAGCTCGCTGGCGTCCAGAATCCTTGTTCCACCGTCCGAGAGGTTGTTGGACGTGCGGTGATCGTCGGTACTTATGCACTATCGGGCCACGTTTGAAGTGGTCAAGTGTTCCTGGACAGTCATTTAGGTTCTTAAGCGACCTCAGCCTCCTTGGCCGCCGGCGTCTTGTAATCATTGAAGCTGTGCGGCCTGACCTGGTTAAAGTGATG
>JBAYZB010000122.1:0-8827 GCA_041672765.1 Gammaproteobacteria bacterium
TCGTGGGACACCGCGGCCGGCGCCAGAAGGCGCGGAATACGTCCATCCTGGAAACCATTCCCGGCATGGGGCCAAAGCGCAGGCAGTTGCTGCTCAAGCAGTTCGGCGGCCTGCGGGAAATCGAACGGGCAGGCGTGGAGGACTTGGCGAGCGTGCAAGGCATCAGCAAGGAACTCGCGCAGCGAATATACGACGCTTTCCATGCGGGGAACTCATAACACGCAATGAACCTGAATATCCCAAACATCCTGACGCTGCTGCGCATCGCGCTGATTCCCATTTTTGTGCTGGTATTTTATCTGCCGGTACCCTGGGCGCATGCCGCCAGCGCCCTGATCTTCGCGCTGGCGGCGGTGACGGACTGGCTGGATGGCTATCTGGCGCGACGCTTGGGGCAAATGTCGAAGTTCGGCGCATTCCTCGACCCGGTCGCCGACAAGCTCATGGTGGTCATTGCGCTCGTGCTGCTGGTACAGGAGAACCATAGTCCCTGGTTTGCTGTGCCGGCGGCTATCATCGTGGGGCGGGAAATTGTGATTTCCGCTTTGCGGGAATGGATGGCGGAGCTTGGAAAACGCCAGAAGGTGGCCGTATCCGTGGTCGGGAAGATCAAGACCATCGCGCAGATGGTAGCCTTGCTTCTCCTGCTCTACCGCGATCCGTTGTTCGGGCTGCCGACCCTCACCATCGGGTTCGTCTTGCTTTATATTGCCGCCGCACTCACCCTGTGGTCGATGGTGATGTATATCCAAGCCGCGTGGCCATCATTGACCGAGAATCATGGAAGCGGAAAGGGGCCGGCGGAGAATGGCGTCTTGACAGACAAAGTGCCGCCGTTAAAATACTCGCCATCACGTACGCGGGAATAGCTCAGTTGGTAGAGCACAACCTTGCCAAGGTTGGGGTCGCGAGTTCGAGTCTCGTTTCCCGCTCCAATTTCAGGAAACCTCGGCCGCTGCCGGGGTTTTGCCGTTTATAACCGGATGTGCGGTGGTGCGGACGACGGCAACACTGCTGATGCAAGTTCCAGCACTCCGGTTTGTCGTATTGGCTAGGTGGCAGAGTGGCTATGCAGCGGCCTGCAAAGCCGTGTACCTCGGTTCGATTCCGGGCCTAGCCTCCATCAATCCCGCTCACTCATCAAAAAACGCCCCTCCCATTCATCCCGCGTTCGGTAGCCTGAAATCATTGCGTCCCCGTCATTGGCGACTTGAACGGCTTTTCGCGGTCATGCGCGTTTGACTGCGGCGCCGGACGGGGCTCTGTGTGGTGCCGATTCCGTCAAACATGCCGGGACCCTCCGCCGCGCTCCATTTGTGCCGCTTGCGATGGTGCCTGTCCCGGTACGAGCGCCGCGCGTTGGAGACGAAATGCGGAAACGTTCCGGATTGATGCCGTGGGGTATGCCGGATCGCCAAGGTGATTTAGAGTGTGCTGGATGGATCCGGTCGGGGCGCGCCGTCAATTGCATCGCCCCGCGGTTACGCCATGATTGGTTTATCGGTATTCCGGCCGGGAAGCTGCTACAGTGGCGGGCGCGGCAGCAAGGGTTGCGCGTTCGGCTTGAGGGGATGGGGTACATGAGTTTCAGGAAAGGTACGATCGGGCATACCAGGCGCATGGTTCGTGTACTTGCGCTCTTGACGCTGATCGGTGTGCTGAGTGCCTGCGGAAACGCGCAGGACGCTTCCACGTCCAATGACAAGGCTGGCTCGGGCGGCCCAACGATCCCGGTCACCACGGCCACGGCGGTACAAAAAACCGTGCCAGTGCGCCTCGACGCCGTCGGTATTGTGGAGGCCTATGCCACGGTCAATGTGAAATCCCGGGTGGATGGCCAGATCGTGCAGGTGCATTTCCGGGAGGGCGATTACGTTGCGGAAGGCGCTCCGCTGTTCGATATCGATCCGCGCCCGTTCCAGGTTCAACTTCAGCAGGCGGAGGCCGAACTCGCGCGCGAGCAGGCCCAGCTTGCGTTGGCGCGTGCCGCGATGCAGCGCTATGAAGACCTCAGTCGCCGCAAGCTTGCCTCCAAGGAACAGTACGATCAGGCACGGACCGCGCTGGAGGCGGCGGAGGCCCAGGTGCGTGCGGCCAAGGCAACGGTGGAAAACGCAAAGCTCCAGCTCGATTACGCCACCATCCGCGCACCCATCGCCGGGCGCGTGGGGGCGGTTCTACTGCATGCCGGCAACATGGTGAAGGCCAACGACACCGCTCCGTTGGTGGTACTGCGGCAGCTCTCGCCTATCTATGTGAGCTTCTCGGTCCCGGAGCGGGAGTTGCCCATACTGCAGCGACGGGCGGCGGCCGGTTCACTGCAGGTACAGGTTACCGTCCCGGAGACGGACCTTCCGGCGCTCACCGGTCAGCTCAGTTTCATCGACAACACGGTCGATGCCGCCACCGGCACGGTGCGGCTCAAGGCCACCTTCAAAAACGAAGAACGCCTGCTTTGGCCGGGCCAGTTCGTGCGGGTCGCGCTGGCCGTCTCGGAACATAAGGATGCGGTGGTGGTCCCCGCCCAGGCGGTGCAGACCGGCCCCGAAGGGGCGTACGTGTTTGTGGTCGCGCCTGATGAAACCGCGCAGATGCGTGCGGTCCAGGTCGCGTACAGCGCGGGCGGGGAGAGCGTGATCGGGCAGGGGTTGGCGCCGGGCGAGCGGGTGGTCACCTTGGGCCAGTCGCGCCTTGCGTCGGGCATCAAGGTTAAGTTCGACTCTGCGGCCAGCACGCCATGAACATCTCGGAACTGTTTGTCCGCCGGCCGGTCATGACGGTACTCATCATGACCGCCCTGCTGTTGTTCGGCGTGCTCGCCTATCGGGCACTGCCGGTCAGTGCGTTGCCCAATGTGGATTTTCCCACCATCCAGGTCTCGGCGAGCCTGCCCGGGGCCGATCCTGATACCATGGCCTCCGCCGTCGCGACGCCGTTGGAGAAGCAGTTCTCCACCATCGCCGGGGTGGACTCCATGACCTCCACGAGCACCCACGGCAGCACCCAGATCACGCTGCAGTTCGCCCTGGAGCGCGACATCGACGCCGCTGCGCAGGACGTGCAGACCGCCATCGCCACGGCGCAGCGCCGGCTCCCGCGGACGATGACTTCGCCGCCGTCGTTCCGCAAGGTGAACCCGGCGGACATGCCAATCTTCTATCTCGCCCTCACCTCCGACACCATGCCACTCACCGCCGTCCACGAGTACGCCGAGACCATGCTCGCGCAGCGCATCTCCATGGTCAGCGGCGTGGCCCAGGTGCTGGTCTACGGCGCGCAGAAATACGCCGTGCGCGTCCAACTCGATCCGGAGGCGCTGGTCGCCCGCGGCGTCGGGCTGGACGAGGTGGCCGAGGCGCTCGATCGCCACAACTCGAACATGCCCGCCGGCACGCTGTACGGGCCGCACCGCGCGGTCACGCTGCAGGCCACCGGCGATCTGCGCAGTGCCGCCGAGTTTCGTTCCCTGGTGGTGGCCTATCGCAACGGCGCGCCGCTGCGGCTCGAACATCTGGGCCGGGTCATCGACAGCGTGGAGAACGACAAGGCGGCCGCCTGGTTCGGCGATACCCGCGGCATCGTGCTCGCCATCCAGCGCCAGCCCGGCGCCAACACCATCCAGGTGGTGGACGACATCAAGCGGCTGCTGCCCACCTTCCGCGCCCAGGTGCCGGCCGGCATCAACATCAACATCCTGTTCGACCGTTCCCAGTCGATCCGCGAGTCGGTCCACGAGGTGCAGTTCACGCTGGTGCTCGCCTTCGCGCTGGTGGTGATGGTGATTTTCCTGTTCCTGCGCAACGTCCCCGCCACGGTGATCCCGAGCCTGGCGCTCCCCATGTCCATCGTGGGCACCTTCGGGGTGATGTACCTGTACGGATTCAGCCTCGACAACCTGTCGCTGATGGCGCTGACCCTGAGCGTAGGCTTCGTGGTGGACGACGCCATCGTGATGCTGGAGAACATCAGCCGCCACGTGGAGGCCGGCGAGCCGCCGCTCAAGGCCACGCTGCGCGGCGCACGTGAGATCGGCTTCACCATCGTCTCCATGACCGTGTCGCTCGCCGCGGTGTTCATTCCGGTGATGTTCATGAGCGGGATCCTCGGGCGGCTGCTGTACGAATTCGCCGTGACCATCGTAGCAGCGGTATTGATCTCGGGATTCGTCTCCCTCAGTCTCACGCCGATGCTCTGCAGCCGCATGCTGCGCCCGCAGCATAAGGTGTGCCACGGTCGTCTCTATATGGCGAGCGAGGCGGTGTTCGAGGGCATGAAGCACATCTATGACCGCAGCCTCGGCTGGGTGCTGCGCCACCCGCGCCTCACCATGCTCGTGTTCGCCGGCATCACCGCGGCCACTGGGTATCTGTTTGCGGTTATGCCGAAGGGGTTCCTGCCCAACGAGGACTCGGGACAGTTGTTGTGCTTCACCGAGGCGGCGGAGGACATCTCCTTCGAGGCCATGGTGGAGCGGCAGCGGGCGGTGGCGGAGATCGTGCGCGCCGATCCGGCGGTGGCGACCACCATGTCCATGGTCGGAGGCGGCGGAGCCGGCCGCACGCTCAACCTCGGGCGCATCATCATCAACCTCAAACCACGCTCCGAGCGCGACAGCGCCGACGAGATCATCCAGCGGCTGCGTCCCCAGCTCGCCGCGGTGCCTGGGATCAAGGCGTACGTCCAGAACATCCCGAGCATCCGCATCGGCGGCCGGCTCAGCAAGAGCCAGTACCAGTACACCCTGCAGGATGTGGATACCGAAACGCTTTATCACTGGGCGCCGCGCGTGGAGGCGAAGCTGCGCGAACTGCCCGGCCTGGTGGACGTGACCAGCGACCTGCAGATCGCCAGTCCGATGGTGAAGGTGGACATTGACCGCGACAAGGCCGCGGCCCTCGGCATCACTGCACAGCAGATCGAGGACGCCCTCTACAGCGCTTACGGTTCGCGCGAGGTATCCACCATCTATACCTCGACCAATCAGCACTGGGTAATCATGGAGCTGGAGCCCAAGTACCAGCAGGAGCCGGTGCAACTTTCCATGCTGCATGTACGCGCTCCGAGCGGGGCGCTGGTGCCGCTCAATACCGTCGCTCGCCTGACTCCTGATCTGGGCCCGCTCAGCGTCAACCACCAGGGTCAGATGCCCTCGGTCACGCTGTCCTTCGACCTGGCGCCCGGCGTGGCGCTGGGCGAGGCGACCGCGCTCATCGAGAGGACGATGAAGGAGTTGCAACTACCCGAGACGATGACCGGGAGCTTCCAGGGCACGGCGCAAGTATTTCAGGACTCGCTGGAGAACATGGGTTTTCTCATCGTGATGGCGATCCTGGTGATCTATCTTGTGCTCGGCATCCTCTACGAGAGTTACCTGCATCCCCTTACCGTGCTCTCGGGGCTGCCCACTGCCGGTCTGGGTGCGCTCGCCACGCTGTGGGCGTTCGACATCGATCTCAACATGTACGCCTTCGTCGGGCTCATCATGCTGATCGGCATCGTGAAGAAGAACGCCATTATGATGATCGACTTCGCCATCGAGGCGCGGCGCAAGGGACAGGCCGCGGCGCAGGCCATCTACGACGCGGCCCTGATCCGCTTCCGGCCCATCATGATGACCACGCTCGCCGCGCTCATGGGCAGTCTGCCCATCGCTCTCGGCATGGGCGCCGGCGCCGAGGCGCGCCGCCCTCTCGGCCTGGCGGTGGTGGGCGGCCTGATGGTATCGCAGGTCCTGACGCTCTACATCACGCCGGTCATCTACATCTATCTCGAACGCTTCCAGACCTGGCTGTCGGGAAGAAGGCGCACGCGGCGGCCGCGCGCCGCGGAGAAACCGTAGAGCGTGCAACGCCCTACCTACGCGAGAGCGATCAACGCAAAGGCGCGAAGGCGCAAAGTATTTTGGAGACTCATGGTGGCGTGGGCAGGCCGCCACAGGGACCGGAGGGAGCGCACTGATGTCGGAAGTTCAACACGCGTTTTTTGTTTCTTTGCGTCTTTGCGTATAAACGCTAGCGGGCAGGCGAGTTCCGTATGGAAACGCCCCGCCCGCGCGGGCGGGGCGTGTGTGCAGGTGGGAGCCGGTTCAGCCCAGCAGGCTGCGCAGCATCCAGGCGGTCTTCTCGTGCACCTGCATGCGCTGGGTCAGCAGGTCGGCGGTGGGTTCGTCGTGCGCTTCGTCCACGACCGGGAAGATGGAGCGGGCGGTACGCACGACCGTCTCCTGATCTTTGACCAGTTGGCGGATCATCTCTTCCGCGCTCGGCACCCCCGTTTCTTCCTGGATGGAGGTCAGATCGGCGAACTGTTTGTAGCTGCCGGGCGCGGGCATGCCCAGTGCCCGGATGCGCTCCGCGATGAGGTCCACGGCCGTGGCCAGTTCTGTGTACTGCTGCTCGAACATCAGATGCAGCGTATTGAACATCGGGCCGGTGACATTCCAATGGAAATTGTGGGTCTTGAGATAAAGCGTGTAAGTGTCGGCCAGCAGCCGGGACAGGCCGGCGCCGATGGCCTCACGCTTTTCTTCAGGAATACCGATGTCGATTGTTGTCATGGCAATGCTCCTTTCGCGAGTTGGCAGTACACAGGAATTAGACCCGCATGATATCCCAATGCGCCGCCCGTGTAATGGCCGGGCACTTCAGCCGGTCGTCTTCCGCTTCGTTCAGTGCAGATCCTCCACCAGCGACGCCCGGACCGGTTCGGGGATCGCGGCGACCGTGTAGCGATAGGCCGGGTGATCGATGCCCATGCTGATAGCGGCACCGTTGCGCGCCGCCTCGATCATCCCAGGGCTCAACTCGAAGCGCAGGAAGTGCACCGATGAGGTTTTATCCTGGGTTTCCCGTTCCAGATCCTCGTCGGCGATCGCCCATACCGGGTCGAACCCGTCTACGCGCACCCACACCCGGTCTTCGATGCCGACCATCCTGGCGAGCGCCGCTTTCCGCTCTTCCACGTCGGTATATTCGATCATGAAAGTCGCCTTCCAGTTCGTGCCGTCGGGGATCAGCGGATTGTAGACGGCCAGTTCCTCTTCGATTCCCTCCGCTTCGAATATGCGCTCGGCGCGCAGCATCTCCTGTACCTGGTACTGCATGGTCAGGCGGTCCTCGAAATACAGCGTCGCGTTCGGTCCGATCGGTACCCGGCGTTGCTGTTTGTGCGCCATCACCTTGCTGCGCAGCGCTTGACGCTGCGCAGCGTATTCTTCGAGACTGAAGAGATCTTCACGGCTCAACTTCTGCATGATCGTTCTCCTGTTTCGTGTCATGTCGCCCGGTGAGGGGTCAAATGCCATAGGCCTTGCGCAGCAGCGTCATCGGATGGGTCGGCTTGCTGCCGTCCTTCAGCCCGTTTTCGATATGGTGGCCCGCCATCGGGCAGTCGCTGCCGTAGTGATCGGCCTGAATCTGCTTGACACGGTTGACCACGGGACGGGCGATCTTCATCGAGGTCTCGTGAAACTCGCGCTTCACCGCGTAGGTGCCGTCATGACCTGAGCAGCGCTCGATGGGCACGATCTCGGTTTCCGGTATCAGGCTCAGCACCTCGCGGGTTTTCATGCCGATGTTCTGCACCCGCTGATGGCAGGCGACGTGGTAGGCCACCTTGCCGAGAGGTTGGCGGAACGTCGTGTTGAGCTTGCCGGCCTTGTGGCGCAGCGCCAAGTACTCGAAGGGGTCATACACGGCGTCGCGCACCTTGAGCACGTCGGGGTCGTCGGGAAACATCAGCGGCAGTTCCTGCTTGAACATCAGCGCGCAGGAGGGCACCGGGATGACGATGTCCCAGCCTTCGTCCACCAGACGGGCCAGCACCGGGATGTTGGCCTCCTTGGATTCGCGCACGGATTCCAGGTCTCCAAGCTCGAGCTTCGGCATGCCACAGCAGCGCTCCTTCTGGGCCATCGTGACCGGTATGCCGTTGTGCTCGAACACCGCGATCAGGTCTTCGCCGATGTGCGGCTCGTTGTAGTTGCCGTAGCAGGTGGCGTAGAGCGCAACACGGCCGCGGGTGGGACCGGCGGGCTCGGCCCGCTCCGGCGCCAGCCCCTGGCGGGCGCGCACGCGCTTGCGCAGCGTGTCGCTGTGATACTCCGGCAACAGCGCACCGGGGTGCACGCCCAGGACCTTGTCCAGCACCTTGCGCATGCCGGTGTTCTTGTTGGCGGCGTTCACCGCCTGCACCACCACCGGAATGCCCGCCAGCTTGCCCACGATGTCCGTCGAGCTCAGCACCCGGTCGCGGAAGCGCGCGCCTTCCTTCTTGAACTTCACCGCCTTGGCGCGCAGCATCAGGTGCGGGAAGTCCAGGTTCCATTCGTGGGGCGGCACATAGGGGCACTTGGTCATGTAACAGAGATCACAGAGGTAACAGTGCTCCACCACCTTGCCGTAATCCGCCTTGTCCACGCCGTCGACCTCCATGGTCGGCGAGTTGTCGACGAGATCGAACAGGGTGGGGAACGCATTGCAGAGACTCACGCAACGGCGGCAGCCGTGGCAGATGTCGAACACCCGTTCCAGTTCCTGGTTGAGCGCCGCCTCGTCCCAGAATTCCGGATTTTGCCAATCGAGGGGATGGCGTGTGGGCGCCTCCAGGCTCCCCTCCCGTATCAAATCGCGCGGTGCAGACATGGTTGCTATCCTCGGTTGTTCTTGCAGTTCGGCTGAGGACGCCGGCATGCGCCGGCGTCCATGGCTTGTCGGTCAGGTCAAGTGATCTCGTCCAGCGCCTTCTGGAAGCGGTTGGCGTGGGAGCGCTCCGCCTTGGCCAGGGTCTCGAACCAGTCGGCGATCTCGTCGAAGCCTTCCTCGCGGGC
>JBAYZB010000123.1:0-8800 GCA_041672765.1 Gammaproteobacteria bacterium
GCAGCGCCCCTTGCCCGGGCGCGACCCGCGGCCATCATCCATAGCGCTGCCGCATATCGGACAAAATCCGTGCCCGGCTCGCGGGGCCTCTTCACCGCCCAGGATTGGATGGCGATCCGCCGCCTTTTTGCAGACTTGCAGACGGTGGCCGGTAAGCTATGTTTTTGTCATGGATTAGCACTAGCCGGAGTGGAAGGTTCTGGCCAGGCAACGCCCCCCAGCCTATCCGTTGCCGTTCTTCGCTTCCCTCACGCGAACATATAACCAGTTGAAAAGTCACCGCTTTGCCTGGGAGCCCCAGGCTGCTACACATTGAGCATTAAGGAGCGTGTCGTGGTAATCGATGGAAGGAGCGTCCCCAGTGGCCACGTGGTGGACACGGACGTATGCATCGTCGGGGCGGGAGCGGCCGGCATCACCCTCGCCAAGGAATTCATCAACGCGCCTTTTCGCGTCTGTGTCCTGGAAAGCGGCGGCTTCGAATACGATGCGGCCACTCAATCCCTTTATGCAGGAGATACCGCAGGACAACCTTATTTTCCCCTCGATGTGTGCAGGCTGCGCTATTTCGGCGGAACCACCAATCATTGGGGCGGATTTTGCCGTCCCCTGGATGATCTGGACTTCCAGGTGCGCGACTGGGTGCCCCATAGCGGCTGGCCTTTTCCCAAGTCCGAACTCATTCCGTATTACGAACGTGCCCAGGCTGTCTGCGAATTGGGTCCCTTCGCCTACGAGTACGCGGATTGGGAACCCCAAGCGCAGCGGATCGGGCTTGATGAATCGTGCCTGAAGGCGCTTCTTTCAGTCGAGCCCGCCCACGCGTTTCGGCCGCGCCTACCGCGACGCGCTTGAACGGGCGCCCAACATATCCCTGTACATCCACACCAATGCCCTTGAGATCCAGACCGACGCTACCGCACGTGTCGCCACCGGTATAGGAGCCGGCACCTTGGCAGGAAACCGATATCTGGTGCGCGCAAAGCAGTACATCATTGCGCTTGGCGGCATCGAAAACGCCCGCCTGCTCCTGTTGTCCAACCGCGTACAGCAGGCCGGCCTGTGCAATGAGTACGATCTGGTCGGCCGCTACTTCATGGACCATCCCATCCTGCGCACCGGATCCGTTCTACTGCCGGGCGATACTCGCCTTGCCGGCTTCAGCCGCAGAAAGATGTACGGCACCACGGAACTCGCGCCATTCATCACCGCGAACGAAACCATCATGCGCGAGAAACGGCTGCTCAATTTCGGCGTGCGCCTGAAAAAACCCATATTGCCGCTCTCGATGAATTCTCTGCGTATCCTGTCGAAAACCCTGCGCAAAGGCCGCTGGCCGGACGGTTTCACCGAACACATTGGCAACATCGTGACGGATCTCGACACAATCGCGGCATCCGCCGTGCATCGGCTGCGCGACCTGAAACTCCTGGACATCCTCTACTGGATGGAACCCGCACCGAATCCCAACAGCCGAATCACGCTCACGCATGACAAGGACCGCCTCGGACTCAATCGCGTCCGGCTGAACTGGCAACTGACCGAACTGGATCTGCACACGATGCGCGAGGCCCACAAACTGCTCGCCATGGAATGCGGCGTGCAGGGCATCGGCCGCGTAAAAGTCGGCTTCGACGAAGCATCCAGCGCATGGCCGTCTCATCTCAGCGGCAGTTACCACCACATGGGCACCACACGCATGCATGTCGATCCCAAGCACGGCGTCGTCACCCCCAACTGCCAGACGCACCAGGTGCAGAACCTTTTCATCGCGGGCAGTTCGGTCTTTCCGACCGCCGGACATGCGAACCCGACCCTGACCATTGTCACGCTGGCCATCCGCCTGGCCGACCACATCAAGAGGATCATGGCATGACCGCCGGAAACATCAGCAGGCGCAGATTGATTCAAGGTGCCATCGCGATCTGTTTCGTGATGCTTGCGCCCCGATTGCGGCGCGACAAGCCCCTTGACGACAGCATCGAACACGTGGTGGGCCGCCGCATGGCCGAAATATTCGGGCATCCCGACAGTGCCCGGCGGGTAGGCATGGAATACCTGCGGGAACGGCCGCAGGACGCCGATATCCGCGTGTTGATACGGCATCTGGTGCCCGATCCACGCCGTTTGCAGGCATTGCGCGAATGCGACCGCGCAGCGCTCGGAAGATTCCTGGCGGAATCCACGCGCCGCGATTTCCAACGCGGAAAAACCATGTCTGTTGACGGCTGGATATTGTCGGAAACGGAACTTCGCGTCTGTGCATTGTCCGCTTTGACATGAGCGTACCGGCCGCCTGCAGATACCGTCGTCGTGCAGATATTCTCCGGAGGACTGAATGATCTGGTTCAAAACCATAACGCGCATTACGCTGCCCTGGACGATGGCGTTCGGTCTTCTCGCCGGATGCGGCGACGATCTGAATGCCAGGCTGGTGGCTGCGGCCAAGCAGGGCAACACGCAGATCGTGCAGGATCTGCTCGTCAGAGGTGCGGATGTCGGCGCGCGGGATACCCGGTATCAATCCTCCGCATTGATGTGGGCCGCCCATGAAGGGCACGTGGACGTGGTACGGCTACTCATCCGTAGCGGTGCGCAGATAAACGAGCGCAAGCCGGACGGCCAAACGGCCTTGTGGTATGCCGCACAGCAGGGGCGACTCGAAGCGGTCAAGGTCTTGTTGGAACATGGGGCCGAGGCTAAGGTCCAGGCACGCGACGGCACAACCCCGGCGCAGGTGGCGGCCCTCAACGGCCACGACGAAGTCGCTCGCTATCTGCAGGAAGTCGCCCGCCACTAGCCTGTGCGCTCCGCACCGATTCTATGACGCGGGGCAGGAGCGCGGTCGCAGGGAACGAAATGCCGGATGATCGGGGAATGCCGCGCGCATTGCCGTTTCGAGCGCTCCGCGCGTCGGCCGTTGCGGCAGGCAAAACAAGTGTGCGGGGCACTGGCAGTCCGAAGCGCCGAAGCCCACCAATGGCGTCGATACGCCCGGCCACTGCGCCAATACCTGTGCCCAGGCGCATTCCCAGCGCCGCGGGTCCTGTACATACCAGACGGTATCGAGACGGGCGGCGCGCCGCAGGTAATCGATGTGCCAATGGGGCCGGTCGGCCACCCGGCAATGGTGGCCGATGCGTGCCCGCAGGCCGCCGGCCCCCAGGGCGCTGCCGATATACGCATACCACCCGCGTCGGAAAGCCACCTCGCCAAGGCGGCCCACACGAAGGGTAGCCGCTCTCCCGAGACGCAGCAGCAACAGGTAACTGCCTGCCCCCCGCGGCAACCGGTGCTCATCCGTCATTTCGCGCAGATTACCGGAGAATTGGGAGTGCTCCCCCAATCAACGATCGCCTTCCAGACTGATATCCAGGTGGCTGCGCGGCCAGGCGCTCACCTCCCCGGTGGGCTGGAACCAGGAAAGCTTCTCGTGCAGCTTGACCACGTTGCCCACGATGATCAGCGTGGGGGGACGGATGTCGCGGGTCCGGACGATCTCGGGCAGCGTCGCGAGGGTGCCGATGTGGACCCGCTGCTGGGGCGTGGTGCCCTGCTGCACCAGGGCCACGGGCATGTCGGGCGCGACCCCGTGCTTGATGAGTTGGCTGCAGATGACCGGGGCGCCCTTGATGCCCATGTAGAACACCACGGTCTGGTTGGGCTGGGCGAGCATCTCCCAGTTGAGGTTGGTGCTGCCATCCTTGAGATGGCCGGTTACGAATACGCAGGCCTGGGCGTAGTCGCGATGGGTGAGCGGGATGCCGGAATAGGCGGCGCAGCCGGAGGCTGCGGTGATGCCGGGGACCACCTGGAACGGCACGCCCTCCTCCATCAGCGTATCGATCTCCTCCCCGCCGCGGCCGAAGATGAAGGGATCGCCGCCTTTGAGGCGCAGCACGCGCTTGCCCTCCTTCGCAAGGCGGACCAGCAGCTTGTTGATCTCCTCCTGCGGCACGGCATGATTGTCGCGCTCCTTGCCCACATAGATGCGCTCGGCGTCGCGCCGGGTGAGTTCCAGCACGGCGGGCGCCACCAGGCGGTCGTATACCACCACATCCGCCTGCTGCATCAGGCGCACCGCGCGGAAGGTCAGCAGGTCCGGGTCGCCGGGACCGCCGCCGACCAGATAGACCTCGCCCATGGCGGTGGGAGAAGTGCTGGCAAGTTCCCGTTCCAATGCCTCAGCCGCCGCCTCCTCCTGGCCGGTGAACACCATCTCCGCCACCGTCCCCTGCAGGATCTTCTCCCAGAACATGCGGCGGTCGTTGACGTTGTCGAAACGCGCCTTGACCTTCCTGCGGAAACGCTCGGCAAAGGCGGCGAGACGGCCGTAGGCGGACGGGATGGCGCTTTCCAGCCGCGCCCGCAGCAACCGCGCCAGCACCGGCGAGGCGCCCCCGGTGGAAACCGCCACCACCACCGGCGAGCGGTCGATGATGGACGGCATGATGAAGCTGCACAACTCCGGATGATCCACCACGTTGACGGGGATGCTGCGCGCCTGGGCGAGCTGCGAAATCTGGCGATTCACTTCGCCCCGATCGGTGGCCGCGATGATCACGGCGCAGTGCGGCGGCACATCGTCGGGCGCAAACTCGCCCTTGCGGTAGGATATGCGTCCCTCCTGCTGGAATTGCTGGAGCGTGCGGCCCAGTTCCGGCGCCACCACCATGACGTCCGCCCCCGCCTGCAGCAGCAAGGCCGCCTTGCGCGCGGCCACTTCGCCGCCGCCCACCACCAGGCAGGGCCGGTTCTTCAGATTGAGAAATATGGGCAAGAAGTCCATCGGGACGATCACCTCTAAGACACAATGAAACACAACGGCGGCGGGAGAAACATATCTCTCATTTGATATCCGCCCGCTTGACTCGACTATTCCCGACGGGAGGCCATCTTCGCCTGTTTTCGGTCAGGCGGCCCTGATGACCGTGATTCCGCCCATGTACGGCTGCAACGCCTCCGGAATGTGAATGTGCCCCTGCTCGTCCTGATAGTTCTCCATCACTGCCACCAGGGTCCGGCCCACGGCCAGCCCCGAGCCGTTGAGGGTGTGCACCAGCTCCGGCTTGCCCGTCTCGGGGTTGCGCCAACGGGCACGCAGGCGGCGGGCCTGGAAGTCCTCGAAGTTGGAGCAGGACGATATCTCGCGGTACTTCTGCTGTCCCGGCAGCCAGACCTCGATGTCGTAGGTCTTGGCCGAGGAAAAGCCCATGTCGCCGGTACAAAGAACCACTACGCGGTACGGCAATCCCAGCTTCTGCAGCACCCGCTCGGCATGTCCGGTGAGCGACTCCAGGGCCTCGTAGGAATCCTGCGGCCGCACGATCTGCACCAGTTCCACCTTCTCGAACTGGTGCTGGCGGATCATGCCGCGGGTGTCCTTGCCGTAGGAGCCCGCCTCGCTGCGGAAGCATGGCGTGTGGGACACGTACTTGAGCGGCAGGCTGCCGGCATCCAGGATCTCGTCCCGCACCAGGTTGGTGACGGGCACTTCGGCGGTGGGGATCAGATAGAAGCCGGATTCGCCCTTCAGCCCGAACAGGTCCGCCTCGAACTTGGGCAACTGCCCGGTGCCGCGCAGGCTGTCGGCGTTCACCATGTACGGCACGTAGGCCTCGCGATAGCCGTGCTCGGTGGTGTGCAGGTCCAGCATGAACTGGATGAGCGCCCGTTGCAGCCGCGCCAGCGCGCCCTTCATGACCACGAAGCGCGCCCCGGTCACCTTGACCGCCGCCTCGAAATCCAGCATGCCCAGCGCCGCGCCCAGGTCCACGTGGTCCTTCGGCTCGAAATCGAACCGGCGCGGCTCGCCCCAGCGGCGCACCTCCACGTTGTCAGCCTCGTCCTTGCCGTCGGGAACGCTGGCATGGGGGATGTTGGGAATGCCCATGGCAATCTCCTCGATCTCCCGCTGGATCGCCTCCAGGCGCTCCTCCGCCTGCTTGAGCGCGTCGCCCAGGCCCGCCACCTGGGCCAGCAGGGGCTGGATGTCCTGCCCCGCGGCCTTGGCCTTGCCGATCTCCTTGGAGCGGGCGTTGCGCTCGTTCTGGAGCGACTGGGTCTTGATCTGGATCTCCTTGCGCTCCGTCTCCAGCGCCGTGATGCGCTCGACGTCCAGCGTCACGCCGCGCCTTGCCAACTGCGTGGCAGTCTCTTCCAACCGGGTCCTCAAAAGCTTCGGATCTAGCATGTTCCTCAGTCCCCTGCGTTCAACCGCGCCGGCCGGCTCACGGCATGGCCCGGCGCGACGATCTCAGTCCAATATTTTCACGTATTTCCGTTATCCGCCCGCACGGGGCCTTCTGCCCCGCATTCAAATCTGCCGCACCAGGCGCCCCGCCCCGCCGACGGCCTCCGCCTGCATCATGGCATGGCGCCCAGGCCGGATCCCTGTTGATGCGCCATCACAGATAGGCTGCGCAGGTGTCGGTTTTTGTAACAAATAGCTCGGCATCGGCCAGTAATCATTCGACGCCTTCCGGCATCTTCTTCATTCGTTACTGTCACTTCCGCCTCTATCTGCGCTTGGTGCCTGTCGTTTTCCCTTGCCGGCGCGTTCCGCATACTGTCGGTCCAGCTCCCGCAGATGCGCAAGCTTTTCCCGAATCTTGATCTCCAGGCCACGCGGGGCGGGATGATAATACGTTCTGTTGCCCATTTCTTCAGGGAAATAGCGCTCACCGGCCGCATAGGCCTCCGGCTCGTCGTGGGCGTAGCGGTACTTCCTGCCATAGCCGAGTTGCTTCATGAGCCGCGTGGGGGCATTGCGCAGGTGGATCGGAACCTCCAGCGAACCGTGCGCCCGGGCATCCGCCAATGCGGCGTTGTACGCCATGTAGACCGCGTTGCTCTTGGCGGCGCACGCCATGTAGACCAGCGCCTGGGCCACCGCCAGTTCGCCCTCCGGGCTGCCGAGCCGTTCCTGCACGTCCCAGGCGTTCAGGGCCAGCTCCAGGGCGCGCGGGTCGGCGTTGCCGATATCCTCCGAGGCCATGCGCACCACGCGGCGGGCGATGTAGAGCGGATCGCAGCCGCCGTCGATCATGCGTGCGAACCAGTACAACGCCGCATCCGGATCGGAGCCGCGCACCGATTTGTGCAGAGCGGAGATCTGGTCGTAAAACGCCTCGCCCCCCTTGTCGAAGCGCCGCACGCCGCCGGTGGCGAGTTCCTTGATCACCTCTTCGGTCACCACTTCCCGGCCGTCCTGCGGCTCAGCCAGATCGGCGGCGATCTCCAGCAGATTCAGGGCGCGGCGCGCGTCGCCATCCGCCGCCTCCGCCAGCAGATCGCGCAAGTCCACCGGGATCTCCAGGGGGCGTCCGCCCAGGCCGCGCTCCCTGTCCTGCAGTGCGCGATCGATGATGTTGCGGATGTCTTCCTGGCGCAGCGCCTTCAGCACGTAGACCCGGGTGCGGGAGAGCAATGCGTTGTTCAGCTCGAAGGAAGGATTCTCCGTGGTGGCGCCGACGAAGATGACGGTGCCGTCCTCCACGTAAGGCAGGAACGCGTCCTGCTGGGACTTGTTGAAGCGGTGCACCTCGTCCACGAACAGCACGGTGCGCTGCCCCTGTGCGGTGCGCGCCTGCTTGGCCTTCTCCACCGCCTCGCGGATCTCCTTCACGCCGGAGAGCACCGCGGAGATGCTCAGGAATTGCGCGCCGCAGTACGCCGCGATGAGCCGCGCCAGGGTGGTCTTGCCCGTCCCCGGCGGCCCCCAGAAGATCATGGAGTGCAGATTGTCCGACTCGATGGCCTGACGCAGGGGTTTGCCGCGTGCCAGCAGATGGGCCTGCCCCACGAACTCGTCCAGGCGCCGGGGCCGCATGCGGTCCGCCAGGGGACGGTGATCTTGCTTGGCGCTGGAAGACATCAGGCTTGGGCCTAGCCTTGATCTCCCACGACGTCGACGCCGGCCGGAGGCACGAATACGAACTGCCCGGGATCGATGGGGACGTTGCGCTTCACGTTGTCGAAATGGAGCCGCGTCACCTGCCTCAGACTGTCGTGGATCTCCATCGTCCTGATGACATCCCCCGCGAACCCGATCTGGACCCGCTCCACGCTGAGATCGGCATCCCGCGGGCGCAGCTCGATCCAATCCAGGCCGTCCTTGTCGCCGAGATCGGTAATAACGAAATGCTCTTCCGGCGCCTGCCGGCCGCTCAGCAGCATGGCGGGCGTATTGCCGATGGTCTCATCCAGCGGGCGCACCGTCACCTGTTCGAGATCCGGATCGTAATGCCAGAGTTTCGCCCCGTCGGCGACCAGCACCTGCCGGTTGGGCGCGCCGTAGTTCCAGCGGAACTTGCCGGGCCGTTGGATGAATAGCGTGCCGCTACTCTGCTGCAGCACCTGGCCGCCCTCCCCCGTCAAAACCTGCTCGAAATCCGCGGTCAACGACTCCAGCCCCTGGAAGAAGTCCTGCAATTTATCCTGGCCCGAGGCGGCCTGCACCACAGCCATGGGAAACACGGCAAGAATGCACAGCAACGCAAGCTGCGCCAGCCTTGCCACCGTGCCTGACATGATGCAGACGATGGCGCACCTGCCCTTTTCAAGAACCTGATTCACGATCCGTCCTCAATCTTCCGGTGGCGGCGCCACCAGTACCTCGCGGCTGCCGTTGGGTTGCAGAGGACCGACGATGCCGGCCCGCTCCATTTCCTCGATCATGCGGGCGGCCCGGTTGTAGCCGATCTTCAGGCGCCGTTGCACGCCGGAGATGGACGCCCGCCGCGATTCGGTCACGATGCGCACCGCCTGATCGTACAGCGGATCGGCTTCGCTGCCCTCG
>JBAYZB010000124.1:0-8760 GCA_041672765.1 Gammaproteobacteria bacterium
CTTCGATGGGACCCGTTTCACCGCCGTCCGGGTCGAACCCGCCGCCGCCCTCGCCTGACGGCTGCAGGCAGCAGGAAGGGGTAGACACGGAACAGAGTATCTACATCTACGTTGGCTACCTCATCAGTCAGGGCGGGCTTGCCTTGTCCGCAAGCCCCTTGCGGATGCCGACCCCGTCGAACAGGGCGTCGTAGGCCTTGAGCAGCTTCGGCGCCTCGTATTCCCAGGCCAATTCGCGTTGCGCGCGTTCGCGCCCGAACCTTCCCATGCGCTCCCGCAGCTCCGGGTGGTCCAGCAGCAGGAGGATCTTGTCGGCGAAGTCCCGCTCGTTGTTGCGCTCCGCGTACAGCGACGCCTCCTCGGCCGAGAAGCGGCCTTCGGTGAGATCGAACTGCACGATGGGCTTGCCCAGGGCCATGTACTCCATGATCTTGTTCATGGTGGACTTGTCGTTCATCTCGTTGGCCACGTCCGGATTGACACAGACGTCCGCCGTATTCAGCATCTCCAGCAGGTCGTGGTCCGGCACCCGGCCGGTGAAGGTCACGTATTCGTCCACGCCCAATTCCGCCGCGTAGCGCTTCATGGCCTCCAGCGCCGTGCCGCCGCCCACCACTCCGAAGTGCACGTCCCGGCGTCCCCGGTCGTGCACGATGTGGCGCACCGCGCGCAGCAGGTAATCGATGCCCTCCTGTTCCCCGATGACGCCGACATAACCGACCAGGTACCTTCTTCCCTTCTTCAGGGCGGGATTCGGCGGCAGGATCTTCATGCGCGTCAGGTCCGGGCCGCTGCGCACCACGAACACCCGCTCCGGCCGCACGCCGCCGCGTTGGAGGGCGATCCTGCGGTAGGACTCGTTGGTGGCGATGACAACGTCCGCCGTGCGGAAGGTCCAGCGTTCGAGCCTCAGCAGCAGTCTGTAGAAGATATCGCGCCGCCCGAACTTCGCCTCGTAGAGCTCGGGATTGATGTCGTGGTGATCGAACAGAAAGCGTTTGCCGAGCAGCTTGAAGAATCCGCCGATGAGGAACATGGTATCCGGCGGATTGCAGGCATGGATCGCGTCGAACCCGCGCGTGAACAGCACCCGCCAGGCCAGCAGGAACTCCCAGAACAGCGCCGCGGCATATTCGGCGGCATAGCCCAGCGCCCCGGCCCCCTCCACCGGCAGCGAATGGCGGTAGATGTGCACGCCGTCGATCACTTCGTGGCTGCGCTCGTAGCCCGGGCCTTTCGGGCAGATCACCGAGACTTCGTAGCCGGCGGCGCGCAGCGCCGTCGCCTCCTGCCACACGCGGCGGTCGAAGGGGACCGGCAGATTCTCCACGATGATGAGGATGCGCCGGGGCCTACCAGCAGATGCCGTCATAATTGCCGCCGTTGACCGTGCCCGGTTCGACGATGCGCACCAGGTCGACCAGCACCTGATGCTCCTTCAGGCGCGCCGGCAGCGCCGCGAACTCCTCGTCCTTGTTCGCCACCACCACGGTCTGCGCGTGGTCGAGCAGCTCGTCGAGGCTCCCCACCATCAGCCGCGAGATGTGGGGAATCTGTTTCAGGATGTAGTCGCGATTCGCCCCCACCAGGGCCGCCAGTTGCACGTTGCGGTCGTAGATCCGCACGTCGTAGCCCTTGCCGATCAGCCGCTCCACCACTTCGACGATCGGGCTTTCGCGCAGGTCGTCGGTGCCGGCCTTGAAGCTGAGCCCGCAGACGCCGACCCGCCGGCTGCCCTTGTCCAGGATCATCCCGAGGCCGCGCCGGATCTGTCCTTCGTTGCTCGGCAATATCGCCTTGAGGATCGGGAGATCGAGGTCGAGGCTCTGCGCCTTGTAGGCCAGGGCGCGCACGTCCTTGGGCAGGCAGGAGCCGCCGAACGCGAAGCCCGGCTTGAGGTAATAGGGCGAAAGGTTGAGCTTGGTGTCCCGGCAGAAGATCTCCATCACCTTGTGCCCGTCGATGCCGAGGGCCTTGCAGATGTTGCCGATCTCGTTGGCGAAGCCGACCTTCAGCGCGTGCCAGGCGTTGTCGCTGTACTTGACCATCTCGGCCGTGGCCACGTCGGTGCGGATCAGCGGCGCGTCGAGCCGGGCGTACAGCGCCACCACCATGTCCCCGCTGCGCGGCTCCAGTTCGCCGATGACGGTCTTGGGCGGATGGTAGAAATCCGCCACCGCCGTGCCCTCGCGCAGGAACTCCGGGTTGTTGCACACCCCGAAGTCCACCCCGGCGCGCTTGCCGGAGGCCTCTTCCAGCCGCGGGATCACCACGTTCCGCATGGTGCCGGGCAGGACCGTGCTGCGCACCACCACCACGTGGAAGCCCTGCTTGTCCCGCAGTGCGCTGCCGATCTCCTCGCACACCCGGCGCACGTAACGGAGGTCAAGGCTGCCGTTGCCGTTGCTGGGCGTGCCGACGCAGATCAGGGACAGGTCCGTCGCGACCACCGCCTCCCGGGCGTCCGTGACCGCCCGCAGCCGCTGCGCCGCCACGCCTGCGGCGATGATCCCGTCGATGTCCTTCTCGATGACCGGCGACCGGCCGCTGTTGATCAAGTCCACCTTGGGCGGATAGGGATCGACGCCGATCACCTCATGACCGTCCGCGGCCAGACAGCCCGCCGATACCGTGCCCACATAGCCCAAACCGAATACGCTGATCTTCATATCCGCATCCCTTCTCCTTGCCTGGGACGCCCCGCTTTCCAGGAGGCGTCCGCCCATGTCCGTCAGATTCTTCCGGATCGTTCGATTTCCCCGTAGGCGGCGCCGTTCGGCCGCTCGTCCGGCAGTACCAGATCCAGTTCGCTGGTCACCACCGCCGGCCCCTCGATCCTGAGGCGCCAGATCATGGTGGTGGTGGGTGTCTTCACGTCGAAGCGGCGGGATATCCAACCCGCCGGCAGATCCTCGTCGCCCCTGATCAGGGCGATGGCAATCCCGCTTTCCAGCGGGCGCATGTCGATCCGGTACCCGTCCCGCGTGACCGTCACCCCGTCCGCGCTGCGCCGCACTGCGCACTCTTCGCTGAAATGCCAGAACAGCTCCACCTCATGGGAGCCGCTGCAGGTAAACGAATCGATGATCCGGATCTTCCGCTGCGGCTTGCTGTAGCGCACCTCGCGGCGGTGCAGCACCGGGTCCGGCAGCCGCCGGTAGCCGTCGTGGGAACCCTTGAAATAGTCCTCCTGGTCGGACGGCGACCAGACCTCGCAGCGGGCTTGGGCGTGCTCCAGCCACAGGAAGCTGCCGCCGCTCACCGACTGGTCCAGGCCGTCGATGCGGACGGTGTTGTGCGCCGCGGTCCCGCGGAAATAGTCGCGCCAGCGCCGTTCCGTGTGGTACGCGTAGGTCCCCGGGTCCACCAGAAACTCCCGTCCGCCCAGGGCGAGGGTGACGGAAAGCGCATCGGCATGCCCGTGGGCGGCGATGGAGCGGTAGCCCAGCGGCCCCGCGTCCACCACCAGACGCACCTCCCGTTCCGTTTCGAAGTCGCTGCCGAGGATGTAGTAACCGCCCTCGGGAAAGGCGCGGCGCACCGGCAGCGGGCCCGGCCTGAAGTCCGGCGAACCGAACTCCTCCGCCTTCGGGCCGAGCAGCCAGCGGGTCTTGTCGTCCAGCCGCTGCGCCTTGATCCTGAAGTCGTCCCGCCGGAACAGCACCGCACCCGTCGCCAGCAGCGAGCGATAGGGGCAAAAATCCGGCTCCTGGGACAGGCGCGCTACATAGCCATCGTCCCCATCCCCGAACGCGGGCACGTGGCCGCCGACATCCATGATGGAGGCGATGAATTCCAGCATGGCCTCGATCCGCTGCCAGTACCGCTCGGGAAACGGGACGCCGTTGGCCTGTCCCCACAGCGCGGCGATGAGCAGGAAATCCAGCACGAATTGCTGATAGGCGATGGCCTGTTCGCGGTTGACGCCATCCGCGCCGTTCTGCGCCAGGGCCTCCGCCACCAGCACCTCGTAGCCGGTCCGGCCCCACTCCTCCACCTCCTGCCAGTACGGCCAGGTCATCCAGGCCGCGAACAGCCCCGCCGCCTCGCCGATGAGGTGATTGTTGGCGGAGGAATGGCGCGACAGGTGGCGGCGAATGAAGTGCGCGTGCCGGTAGACGGACTCCAGCCAGCGCGTCCGCAGCGCTGCGCCTTCCGCGCCGTCGAACAGCGGCGAGTCTTTGCCGCCGATGAGCTGCCACGTCAGGCCCCAGTTGATGAGCCGGATGCCGAGTTCCAGCGCGCTGTTCCAGTTAGGCCCCTTCAGGTAAGGACACTGGTCGAGCCAGGAGCCGATCCAGCGCCCGATCCCGTGCAGGTAGCGCATATCCCCCGTGAGGCGGTACGCCTGGGCCACCACGGTAAGGTGCAGATGCCGGTTGAGTTCCCACAGGTACTTGATGTTTCCCGCCACCCGCGGATCGCGGTAATTGAGCGCGCGGCCGAAGATCATGGGCACCGCATGCCCGGTATGGGGATCGCGGTTCCAGTCCGGCACTTCGCCCACGTGGAGGTCGTCATGGGCGAACAGGGCGATGCGGCCGGCCAGCAGCCTGTCCGCCGCTTGGCGGTAGCGGTCCACATCGACTTGCGCCGGATGTCCGAGCACGTCCCGCGACTCGTTCCGGTAATCCGGCGGCAGCACCCGTCGCGCGACAAACAGCCCGCGCCGTTCGAGCTGTCCGATGGCCTGTTCCCGCGCGCGCCAAGCCACCTCCCGCGTGCTCATGCAAGCGAGGCGGTTCCTGTACCAGTGCAGCCGTTCCGCAACGTCCATGGCATCCCTGTTCGTCCGCGCCTACCCCAGCCAGACATATGAGGCGACTCGCCGCCACAAGTATGGCAGCAACGGACCGCGCAATCGGCGGTTGGCGTGCAGCGCCCGGACCGTCGCCGCCGGGGTCGTCGCCATGATCCAGGCCACCTTGGTCGGATCGACCGCAATCCTGCGGCGCTCGTAGCCCAGCGCCGCCAGTTCCGGGCCCGCCACCCGCTGCGCCACGTACGCGGCCTCCCGGTCCAGCTCACGTTCCCATCGGCCGACCGACGTAGTGAAGATGCCGTGCTCGCCCTTGCAGCCCCCGGCCGAGCTGTTGTGGGACATCACCGCGAGCATCCCCGGCTCGAATTCCTCCCCCACGAAGGCGCACAGGCGGCGGACTACCCGTTCCGGATCGTGCACCAGGTCTTCGTACCGGATGGTCATCAGGCTCGTCGCCGGCAGCGCGTCCTGCAGCCGCCGCGCCTGACGGATGCTGGTCTTCCACAGCAGCGCGGTCAGCACCGGATGATAGAGCCGACGCACCCGCTCCACATGCTCCGCCGTGGTGGCGCGCCACTTGTCGCGATACGACACGAGAAAATCCCGGACATCCCTGACGCACACGATGATCCTGGCCTCCGGGAAAAACTCCAGAATCTCCTTCACGTGAAAGAGATCCTTCGGCGCGTGGTTGCCCCAGCGCCGCTTGCCCGCGTGCTTCGCCTGCATTCCCATGAAATGGGCCAGCACGTCGCCGTAGTCCCGGCAGCGCCCGCGAAACGAATCCACCACGGCCGGGTCGGCGAAGAGCCAATCGATCTGCCGCTGATCCTCCGGCTCGTTGTACCTCCCGTACAGGTCGCTCAAGGCCTGGACGATGTTGCCGATTCCCGCCTCCGTGGCGGGATCGCCGAGGGTAGCGCGGCGCGCGTAAATGTCATGGAAGAAATGGGTCTCCCCGGGCATGAAGATCCCGGAGTGGCGGCCCAGTATCCGGGCCGTGAGGGTCGTGCCGCAGCGCGGCGGCCCGACCACGAATATCGGTCGCTCCATCGCTTTCATCGCTTCCCTTCACTGCAAGGCGCGGTAGATGGCCTCCAGCCTGGCTGTCACCACCTTCGCCTCGTATTTCTGCCAGGCCTCGCGCCGGTTGTTCCGCCCCACCAGCCACCAGTGTTCCTGATCGCCGAGCACATCGAGCAGGGCGCGCTCCACGGCCTCCGGCGTCACCGTATCCAGCACCAGGCCATTCACCCCTGGCTTCCCCACGTCGGGAATCCCGCCGACGTCGGTGGTGATGATGGGCAGTCCCGCCGCCATCGCTTCGAGGATGGCCACCGGACAGCCCTCCCCATGCCGGGTCGGGAGCACGAACACGTCGGCCTCCACCAACGCCTTCCCTTTCTCCCGGCCGCGCAGATAGCCCGGAAGCGTTACCGCCCCCGCCAGCCCGTTTGCGCCGATCCAGCGCTCGATGGCATCCCGTTCCTCTCCCTCCCCGGCCAGCAGGAGCTGCGCCGACGGCATCCGCCCGTGCACCCGTTTGAACGCCTCCAGCAGTTCATAAACGCCTTTGTCCCGAATGAGCCGCGACAGGAACAGCACCCGCTTCGTCCCGCGCCGCGGCCGGTCCAGCGGCAGGCCGGCGAAGATGGTTCCGTCGAACATGGTGGTGAAGACTTCGATCCGGCTTTCGTCCACCCCCATGGCGGTCAGATCGGCCTTGAACCGCGACGCCAGCACCACGATCCTGGCCGCCGCGCCGAAGGTATTCCGGAACAGCAGCCGCAGTGCCCGGTGCCTGCGGATCGTCTGCGCCACGGCCGGGTCCCAGCCATGGAAGAACACCACCAGCCGGCCGTTCCCGCTCCAGCGCGCGACCAGCGCGAAGAGGCCGTCGCGCGGCAGCGAAAACCGGTCCAGTGAAGGATTGATGTGGATGACGTGGTACGGCGTGGCGCGCAGCCGGCGGGCGAGCCGCACTCCGTCCAGCAACGGCCGCAGCGTGCGGCGCAGGCCCTGGCCGTCGCCGGGACGCCGCCCGATCTCGTGGCGTTCCATCCGCACGTCGGCGCTCAAATTCGCGCTGAGCATGTCGACGAAATTGACCACCCCACCGCCCCAGCGCGAATCCCTGGCCAACAGCAACACCTCGACCGGAGACGCGCACGCCGCCTCGCGCCCCGCGATCGCGTGTTCCGTGTCACTCCCCTGCAGTTCGACCATCGACATCCCTCTCACCTGGCCGACCGCCGCGCCTCGGGCCACATGGCCCATTACCTTCCGCTGTCAGAGGGGGCTTCGAGTCATCCATCCGCATTACATCGTCCCTCACGTTCTTTTCCAGATTCCTTGCCGGTCACGAACGGCCCGGGCACCGCCGCATCAGCGCCGCCAGCCTTCCATTAGTGTCAGACGGTATGACCCAACTCGGGCGCCTCTCCAGTAGCGCGCACAGGCGTTCATTGCCCTGCCGAAAGTACTCGTCCAGGCGGCGTCTCAGGGCAGGGTCCATCGGCTCGTAGCTGCCCGCATTGACCCGCTCCAACCGCTCAGGCACATGGGGAGTGAGGCCGAGGAACTCCTCGACTTCGATCAGCGTACGCGCAGGCGCCGCGAAGAATCCCTCGCTCTCGATGATGCATAGTCTTTCCCGCGAAAAAATCTCCAACAGGGCGGCCACCTGCTGGTCATATTCGCTGGAGTGCAGGTACGAATACCTGCTGAGTTCGCTGTCGTAATACCCGTCGTCCTCCAGCATCCGCCGCCACTTCTTCCCTATCCTCTCCTGCTCCAGCCCGATGGCCAGCGCGAACGGGAACGGTTCGTAACCCAGCCGGACGGCATGATGATAGTGGGAATAGGCCCGATCCACCGGGTTGCGCAGCAGCAGGAGCAGCTTCGCGTCCGGGAGCAGCCGCGCTATGCGCCGCAGGTAGTGGGGACTAAGGACATAGGCCGGGTCGGCATCGCCGGTCATGAAACCTCGTCCCACCGCGGTCCGGAACAACCTGGTGGATTGGAGCGGAAAGTGCGACCGATACCACGCCGGTCCGTTTCCGAAATGGCGGTTGAAAAATCCGATCTCCTTTTTGCGGGCCGGACAGACGTCGGGATGTTCACAGAGATAGGCGTACAACGCGCTGGTCCCGGCACGCTGAGCACCCACAATCAGAAAATCCGGCAACACCCCGAGGTAGTGGCCGAGCCTCCGGCGCGCCCTCCGCACGATCCGTTTCATCAGGCTCCTCCGTATCCCGTATCACCGAGGATGCGTTGGTCCTGCCTGACCCTGCGTCCATCGCCGGCACGGCCGGGGGAATCGTGCGTTCCCTACCCGTGTGTCCTTATCTTCCCGTCCTTCTCGCCTCCTGCACTCCCGTGCGCCTGTTTGGTTTCAAGACCGTCCTCGACCATGAGAGTTCCGCACCCGCACTGCCGCCGGATGCACCGCGGAACGCGCCACCCGCTCCATCACCTGCCCGTACAATTCGCGCAACTGACCGGCAATGGCCTCCAGCCGGAACTCGAGCGCGCGCCTGCGCGCCGCCTCCGCCATCGCCGCCCTTCGCTCCGGCGCTGCACTCAACGCCCGCACGGCCTGCGCCAACGCCGCAGCGTCCCCTTTCGACGTGAGCAGGGCACATTCGGGCGTGGTGTAGTCACGCACCCCCATAAGGTCGGTGCTGATCACCGGCAGGCCGCACGCGAGCGCCTCCACGATCACGTTGTTGGCGGTCGCATCCAGCAGCGGCAATGCCAATGTGTGGCAGGAACGGTACAGCTCGAGCAGCTCCGCGTCGGAGATGTTCGCGAGCAGTTCCACGTTGTCCAGCCCGGCGAAATGGTGGTGGTGGCGCGGAAAGGTCACAACCTTGAAGCGGATGCGCGGATCGGTCCTGCCGAGCAGGCCGGCGGCGCCTGCGAGACACTCGAAGTCCCGCAGATGGCTGCCGATGCACAGCACGTCGAACCGATCCCGGGGCCGCTCCTGCGCC
>JBAYZB010000125.1:0-8748 GCA_041672765.1 Gammaproteobacteria bacterium
TTACCTTTAGGCTTACATTGGCAGTATTGCAGAACCGGGATTCATCGCCCCGGGAAAGCCTCATCAAAATGCTTTTAGGGAAAGCTTTGATGCTAAGTTCTGCAAAGAATGTCTAGCCTTACATTCTGCAAAGTGACAACGAAATCTGCAAATTGTGCAGCGAAAACTGCAAACTGTCGCATCGTTGCTCATCCTTGCTCATCCTTTCCAAGACCTCTTTAGGTAGTTTTTGACAGGCTTTCTGCAAATCAGATCACCGAAAACTTCAAATTATGACAGGAAATCTGCAAACAAGTACTTCCCAACCCATATTAAGGGAGCCTCTATGAAGAGGTTCATTTCGTATGAAACTGAGTATAAGCAGTAAAAAAAGATCCTTCAAGATCGCTTTGATCATTTAGCCAATACATACCATTTATCTCAAGCATACCTGGAGATCTATTCGACCTAGCTATGAATCTCTTTTCGCCAAACAAAGACCATATGACAGTGTAACCTTTGGTGTTGAGATATTCGGATAATGTCATTTTATCAAACAACAATCCAGATCTACCTGACTCACAGAAAATTGAAAGGGGAGAGGTGTAAAGCTCACTTTTCTTTAGTGCCATTATTCTTTAACTCCAAAAACTGATATCAACTCTATAGCTTTCGATGATAACATCTTTATCTGTACAAACAGCATGAGCATGTTAGAATTCACTTTCCACTTCCCTTATTTCTATGTTAGCAGATTCCTTGCTGCCAGTTAAAAAACAATTCAGCACATATCCAAGTGATGACATATTCTGAAGAGCTTTGGGTTTGTCTAATGAGAAGTTTATCCTTGATTCTCGCTTAATGCCGTTATCAAGCATGGCCTTGTCTAACCTACGAATCAGATATGCGGCTTCGACCATTTCTGATGACGAAAATAGAATATTATCTTTCTCATTTTCGGAAGAGCCCATATACAATGACGCAAGGAGAAGCTCGCAGCCTATTCGATATGCATTTGCCAGGCTTCTATCTCTTTTCGCAGGATCGGGATTTTCATAATACTGAAGTACATGGCTTCTATTTAAAACCAGCCGACCATACATGTATTTTAACATTTCCATAGCCATAGTAGCTATGGTTTTTTTATGCTTTGCAAGACATTCCATATTGAATGGCTCGTACCAAACCACATTATCTAACTGCCGTAGAAACTCTTTGTATATGTACTGATTACCAGAGATCACATTCCTATAATTCTCAATGAGAAACTCAAATTTTGATCTAACTGACTCGTCTTCTAGGTTATCGCCGGCTAAATGTCCTAAGCAGATTATATCAATAAAGCTAATCTTGGAATAATCTTCAGAAATTCGAGAGCAGATATATGTTTTAACGGAGCTAAAGGTTGATTTGCCGAATGAGCTAAGGAAGACAAGCGCTTGGCTGGAGAGATCTTTAACTAGGTCAATGTTAAGAATTTCATCCTTGATAAGGTTTGACCTTTGGATACCCGTTAGATCTCCCAGGAACTCATAAACTCTGTATCTGAGAAATTGATTGTGAATGGTCTCGATATCTTCTTTTGTTCCATACTTAGTCAATCTCATCATGAGAAAAGACAGCCTTGTTAAACCATAATGAGGTACTCCCGTATCCTTATCAATGAACCCGTATAGAATGTACCTTATAGCACCTTCCTTATAGTTGTACGTATTCGATAAATTGCGATCACAAATCCTAGCAAATTCCTCAGCAAAGTTGTATAAGGCGCTCTTTTCTTCTTCTGTCAGTGGCTTGGTGTAAAATGCTTTGCGGTTAAAAGCAATTTCTTGACTTTCGATTTTATCTGCGAGGTAGATTTTTTCCCATTGAGGTTTGAATATTGGAGCGCCAGATATAGGAACATCAGGAATAAACTGCAGGTCATAAGTCTCTTCAGCGGCATAATTATAAACTAGCTTCAGACTGACTTGTAAATCAGTTTTTAACGGGAACACAGGGCTTTTTAGTACAGCTTCATACCTAGTCGGTTGTAAAGAACCATTTCCAACATACACTGGAAAGTGATAATCATCGTAACCTGCTGGCAGCATAAAGGGTTCATCTATTTCAAGATTCTGAGGCTCCCCATAAACAGGTTTAATTACCTTATCCTTAACTAAATACAGTAAATCGTAAATTCCATTCTTAACAACTTCAATAGAGAGTTCCGGCATGAATTCAACCCAAGTAGAAAGCTTCTTTTTTATCGCTCTATTTACGTATCTGTAAGCACCCGAAGCTATGTCCATTTGATGATCGACAAGAGTCGTATTCCTTGCCCTGATTCCTTTGCCAATATGCCGGTAGGATTCTGAGGTTAACCGCTTATCAATAATGATAATAAACGTTTGTTTGTTGGCACCTAATGGTCTTTCCCTAATGTATGTGTTGATGATATCTGAATATTCACGTCCTTCAATAATCGATCCTTGTTCTTTACCTTTCAGACTTGAAACATAACCTCCAGCCTCGTCAATAAATGCCTCACATTCTCCGTCAATTTCTGCAAATTTGCTTCTGTTACTAATCAATGTTGCACAATGTTCTGAATCTGTGTCAAAGTCAGGCAATAAATCCTGATACTCAATACTTGGGTGCCTTTCCCAATATAGCCCCTTGGAATCTGGCTGGTAGTTTTGAACCTTGCGATCAAAGCGAGCTACCAGCCTTGTTATACTAACAGATTTATTGCTCCCATCAATAACTATGACATTATCGTTTGGTTTGATACTTGTGCTGATGAAGGTACTCGAATATTGCCACGATAGAACCGAACAGATACTTCGTGGTATCGGTAGAGCATTCTTGATCGCCAATCCTAAAGAACTTCTGATAGTGGTTAATCCGAATTCATCTACTATATCAGGATATGCATACCCAAGATAGTTACATTCTACAGATGCTGAAATCAAGCCCGCTATACGATCAGCAGCCAACTTGTATTCGCCAATAAGACTCTGTTCGGGCTGATAAAGAACATCTTGCATGCCAAACAATAACAAATCACTACCGATGTCGATGCACTTTTGTTCATCAAGATCGATCCAGATAGTATCCTCTTTTCCTATCCATTTTTGTGTTAGCAGCCGTTTATCTAATGAAATCTCCTGCCCTTTTATCGCTAATCGAAGCTGTGGTTCGATAAGATCAAGTCCGATTATGGGTGATTTAAAAATCTTATCCTGCTTTGTGGCTGGATTATCAAGAATTGGGATGGACAATATCTTGAAAATATGACAGCAGACATCGTGAATTGATGGAAATCCTTGTGCGATTGATGAGTCTTCGCTTGTGATGTCTTGGATAAAGTACATCCCCCAACGATCCCGTCTAATGTAGATCTTCTTAACACTGCCAAACACCTGGATATCGAGTGTGTCTTCGTGAGTAGTAATGTGGACTTTGTTATCCAGCATTCCTGACACATCATAACCATTTGGTGCTTGCTCGTTCTTCCTAACCCAGATAGTGTCTCCAATACTTAATTTATCGAGGGATTGTACAGATCTATTTAGAGTGACATCTTCAAGTCCATCAACCTTGAGGATATTCGCCGTAATACTCTTTTGTTCAAAGTCTATGCTGGCAACAGTTGCTGGGAGAAGGTCATTATACCCCTTAAACTCGTTTTGAGTAAATCTGAAAGTGGAGAACCCAAAACCATCTGTGCCCTCAATTAGGTAACACGGCTGTTCTGGGACGCGCATATCTGTTTTCGCATAGATCATTGCACTAATTGACCATAGAACGGATGATTGAACTAGTTTGTTAACCTCCAATGCAAATTGATCAAGCTCATCATTGTAAGCTAGTAACCACTTCCAGCATCTCCAAATCCTTGAATAGTACTTATCACTCAACAGGACATTGTTTGGCATGCTATGGTTTTGCCTACCAATTAGTGGATAAGCATCATTGTGTTGGAATCTATCTATTAGATCAAGAGTGTGCTTTAGTACGTTATAACGGTCTTTATCGCTTCCCTTTAACTGATCTGGTTCATCCACGAGATCAAGCCTCTCTTCGATGTAACCCATTAGTAAAGATGAAAAAGACTTTAAAATTCGGTTTTCATGAGTGTCAACAGACAATTCTCTCTTCACAGCTAGTATGTGGCTTTTTCCAGATAGCTTTTCCCTGATATTGCGGCCTGGAATACGTGATATCCACTCTATCGACTTACCGTCTATCTCTTTAGCTTGAGATATCAGTTGCATTGAATAATTGCGACGAATGTTTGAGCGAAGGGATTGTATAATCTTCTTGAGTGGCTCTTGGCAGAGTAGACAAATCTGATATACTCTGTCGTTGAACACTTTAGGATTACCTTGCTTTAGTGCAAGGCTGATATCATTAAGCGTTTCAGTAAGCGGCCTGGGAAGACAAATTCCGGTTTGGGGGTCCCTCCTTGCTGCTGAATAGATAATGTGAATAGCCTCCCTAGTCGCTACCCAGGAACTGGACACGGTGTTTGTAGGATCAGAAACGCATTCCTGGCTTTTAGATGCATCCAAGTACTCAAGGTATTTAAGCATTGAGCTTAATCCTCAATTTCCAAGTATTTGGCGCTGTTCCAGATGAATTGCCCATATCCGGTTTTACACGCTAAATCGAAGTCTTGACCGATATTCAAGCCAAAATCTGCAATAAGCTTCTTGATTGGGTCCAGACAACTGGTTTTTGCTTGCCCGGTAGTTTCAATGCCACGCAGTTTAGGCATAACTTTCTGAACGATTTGGTCTTCAAAGGCTTTTTTTAATGCCTGTTTACGTGTATCGTTATCTGTGCTATGCAATACAGAAGGATAATTACACATATATGCCTCAATCGATTGCCAAACTCTATGACCTAATGCTCTACCAACGTTTTCTAAATGTGAGTTCATTTTTTCGAGGAATGACTTGTAATCTCCTATCTCATCGTCTTCAAATGGGCTTGCATCAACGTACCATGATTGCCAAACTGATAAGGGTAGCAGGGGACTCTCTGAAGCGAGCTCAGTACGTTGTCGCCTTTTCAGCAACTTGGGTCGTGGGAAGCTGATGATATTACCTCTATCAATGACCTTATCAGAGAGGGATTTAGTGGTTTCATCCTGGTTCATGGTACCAGTCCAAAGTACATTCCTACCCAGTTTTAACGGGTAAGGATCTAAACCTGCTCCCAGATCTATGCTTAAGGATGGAACATCTTGCATACCCCTTCTGGTCTCGAGCTTGCTGAGTAAATCACTGAAATAGAGTTCTATGTAAGCCAGGTTCATCTCATCCAGAAGAACCAGTAATAGTAGATCATCGAAACCTTCAGACAATCCCGGACTATTCTGACTCTGAACCATTGCTCTTAACAGGTCAGTCGCATTAAATTGGTTATCTACTGAGTTGAAAAACCCAAACAATGATTGAGGGCTATCCCAGTTGGGCTGTACGGATAGCAATTGAAATACTAGGCCGCCAAACCTCGAGTAAAGACGAGGTAATTCTGATTTTCCGGTGCCACTAACGCCAGCCATCACGGTCAATGGTGACCATTCGGAAACCTTTAAAGATGTATGGAAAGCGTGGAGAATCCTACGGGGGAATAATAGTCCGGATTCAAGACATTTAGTTTCAATACCTTCGAGCCATTCGAGTTCGTTAACCTCAGAGCGAGAGTCTCGATTAAGATCAAGATGAATTGGCTTTTCGATTATTCCCACTCTTGAGCTTCTCTCCTTTGGTTTCTCATACAAGTTCTTAAGTTTTTCGACTTCTTCATTAAGCTTATCTAATTCTGCCGATAAAACCTCTCTGCGTCTCTCTGATATCTCTTTTGCTTGCCTTGCTTGTTCCAACTCAGCCTGGGTCATCATAAATCTGTGTTTCTGGGATTTCAACTCATTTAGGTCAATCATCTGTTTGTTGTAGTCAGTATTTATCTTATCAAGTGCAGTTTTTAAGCTATCGAACTGAGCATACAATTCCTTTGTAGGTCTTCTTGCTAATTCTGCTTTGAGATTCTCATTCTCACTTTTCAGAATTTCATTTGTTTCGATTACTTCTTGTATAGTCCTGCCTCCAAGAGCTGTTTCTCTATCCTGGAATTCGTTGATGATTATCTCTTTTTGCCTCAAAGAGCCCTGTAGCGCTTCAAGCTTCGACTTAAGCATATCTATTTCAGATTCAACTAATTCACGGGCTTCAGCGAGGTATTCCTCCCTGAGAGAAGTCATTCGGCGCTGATCGTCTTTGATCTTTAGTTCTCTTATCTCAAGATCATTTAGCTTAGCTTCGTAGGAAGAAATTTCTTCATTCAGGATCTTTTGCCTCTCCTCTGTTGTTTTGATTTCTTCTTCTAACTTCTGTTTAAGGATATTTAGAAAGTCCTCGTGCGATGTTTTGATCTTATCAAGTGACTCCTGAAAAGTTGCTCGCATACTTTCATACTCTTTCTCAATCTGTCCTTTTTTGTTGTCGTAGAAGTCTTGAATTGCCTGATCGACCTTATCACGTTCAGTTTTTTCAAATTCTATCAAACTCGCCCGGAGAGCAGATTTCTCTGCCTCAATGTCAGATATGTGTTTCTTGCGCTCAGCTAATTCTCGCCCAAGCTCTTCTTTCTCAGATTTAAGCGCTTTAAGTGCTTCCTCATTCTGCAAACGAAACTCGTTTTCGGCATTAGTTTCACGGATAATCAATTCTTTTTCCCTCTTATCCAATTCTCGTTTTTGTTGTTCGAGTTTGGACTGCAAGGAAACGATATCCTCTGATGATGGCTTTTTCGGAGGATTTTCGCGTTGAGTTTGTTTATCCTTTTCAGCCTTGCTATTCTGCACTTTTGGCTCATACCCCTGAACATGCATATCAACTTCTTGATCTACACCGGGATCAGCATTCTCATGTTCAATTTTAGTGTTTACAATGGTAGGGACATCTTCGACATAATCATTTGCTATCACATTAGTCTTTAGAACATCTGGAAGGGAATTTGATTTCATTCCAGGTTTGTTCGACCCTTTCTTATTCTTTTTAGCCATCTTGCTTTTCTCCTAATATTGATATGATTGATTTACTCAGTTCTTTTATCCTCTGGTAGTGTTCCATAAACTCTCGGGGAGACAGCTTGGTACCATGATGTCCCCGTTTATTGCTCATAGCGACCATGAAGTTCACCAATCCAGATACCTTTTGTGCTATCAGATTGATCAGATTATCCTTGTTGTAACCCCCAAAGAGGCATATTAATCTTGGCTCAAGAGTTGATTTAGAAAAATCCTTGAAGCAGTATTCTACTTTGTTACTGTTTATCTTTCGTATCGATGAGGAAGCTGGTATCGGATCAAATCCAAGCATTTCTATGCGTTCAATCAAGGTATCGGTCAGACTGGAGGCAGTTGCAGTAACTGGTGGTGTCTGATGATGATCCACATTTGCGTAGATCAGGTTGAGTAACTCCTCACAAATCTTGGATAACCCCATTATGGAGCTTTCTGGAAGTAGTTCTTCTTCATTGTTCTTGGTGCTTACGATAGCTTCATATTCTGCATCGATCATTAGATCATTCAATTGGGGACTTAGTTGCTTTAGCTCATTAAACTCGTTACCGATGTTTTGCTCTGCCAACAATCTTGCGCCTAAAAAGTCATCTTGAGCTATCTCATTCAAGTTATCACTGTAGTTAAAAGTCAGATCGGGTAAAAGAATGTGGATAGCCTTTAATATAGAGTAAAGGAAGCTTTTCACATCCTTAAAGTTGATTCCTTCCTGATCAGAGTGATCAGCAATGTTTCTAACCTCTCTTACACCCTTTAGCCATAGCAAGAAATCCTTAGACACTTCGCTTATTGCGTAGAATGGATGATCTGGCATCTCCACAGCAATTAACAAGTTTGCAGCGATTAAGCCTTGCATTTGTTTTGCATCATCCAAATGCCTGATCGTCCCTATCTTAACTGCCAAAAAACGATATAGTTGTGAACTCCCATTGAAACCACAGTTTTTTGCTATCCGAACCAGGAGTTGAGCATTCAATGTTGTATTCGGGAACAGATTTCCAAAATTCAACTTGCTCCTGTTTGTGCTAATTAATAAATACAAGGCCTCTGATAGGGCTTTGTAGGCAGAATCCGCAAACCTTTCAAGTTTCGTTTTAATGCCTATCAAATCTTGAAATGAGTCTTCCTTTATGCTTGCGAAGCTAGTGATCAGAGAAATAGTTTCTTCAACAAGGGATGGATATGCGTGGATTCTATCTGAGAAAATACTGGTTAACGCTATCTCAGCCGCTGATGCTTCCTTTCTTTTTTTGTTCTTTATATCTGCGATTGATTCTTCAGCCACCTCTTGCAGTATCGAGTCGCATAAGAACTTTAGCTGAGAATAAGCCGGGTCATTGTTCAATCGTAACACCATCTCTTTTAGTTTATTGCTTGTTCCACCTCCAAACGGATGACATATATGCCATGAGATAACGTTATCTTCCAATGTAGGTTGAGTAAACCTTGTGGAAACGAAGACTGGCAGACAGGTGTTCAGATATCTTACTCTATCAACAGACCCAGTAAGCCGCTTATTAGTGTATGTTTCGTCTCCATCAATTTTACTTATTCTTGATAACCTTCTCTTGTGCCTAATTATTGTTTCCATTATCTTCAAATTATCGGGAGTATTATTGATGGGTAGCATATCCTTGGGATTAACAACTAAAGCACGAAACACTATCGGATTACCGATATCTCCGAATCGAACA
>JBAYZB010000126.1:0-8716 GCA_041672765.1 Gammaproteobacteria bacterium
TACCACAAGGTGCTGCGCCGGCGCCTGCAGCGGCTCGCCGAGCGTATCGAGCAGGCCGTCGGGCCGTTCGGCTACCGCGCCTTCGCCGACAGCGCGCCGGTGCTGGAAAAGGCGCTGGCGCGCAACTCGGGGTTGGGCTGGATCGGCAAGCACACGAATCTGTTGCACCGCGACGCCGGCTCCTGGTTCTTCCTGGGCGAGCTTTACACGGACCTGCCGCTACCTGCGGATACCCCGGCAAGCGAGCACTGCGGCACCTGCCATGCCTGCATTGATGCCTGCCCCACCGGCGCCATCATCGCCCCGTATCAACTGGACGCGCGCCGCTGCATCTCCTATCTGACCATTGAGTTGCGCGGCGCCATTCCCGAGGAGTTGCGGCCGCTGATCGGGAACCGCATCTACGGCTGCGACGACTGCCAGCTTGTGTGTCCCTGGAACCGTTTCGCGCACCCCAGCGGGGAACCCGACTACGCGCCGCGCCACGAGCTGGACGCGCCCAGACTCGTGGAACTCTTCGCCTGGACGGAAGCGGAGTTCCTGCGCCGCACCGAAGGCAGCGCCATCCGCCGCATCGGTTACGCGTGCTGGCTGCGCAACATCGCCGTCGCGCTGGGCAATGCGCCTTCGTCGCCCGCGGTGATCCGGGCGCTGCAGGCCCGCACCGACGATCCCCTGGCCCTGGTGCGCGAACATGTGGCATGGGCGCTGGCAAGACACAGCGCCGCGTCAGGATTTCCCCGGAACCCAACATCGAAACAGGACGCACCATGAATCAACAGCAGGCGATGGCACGTTGGCGGTCAGAGCAGTTCTTGCACGAGATTCAACCGGCGCTGGAGGCGGTTTTCACCGCCAAACGAAACCATCACCCGCTGGACTTACGGGGCATCCGGGTGGGAGCCGAAGCCGTACTTCCCTATTTGCGCGACAAGGATTTCAGCCATGCGCAACTGACCGGCATCGACCTGTCGTACGCGCAACTGACGACGAGTTTCGACGACGGGGATTTTCGCCGGATACGGTTCGCCAAGGCGCACTTCACGGGCTGCACGCTGTCCCGCGCCCGCTTCTCCGACTGCGCTTTCGACGCAGCGATTTTGAACATTGAGGGCACGGAAACGACGTTCGAACGCTGTTCGTTCAGCGATGCCCGCTTCATGCCGGAACCGCACGCCGCCAGTCGCGGCGGCCCCCATCTGGTTTTCCGCTCCTGCGACTTTTCCCGTGCAACCTTCGTCGAATTCGAACTCATCGCCGCCCGCTTCATCGACTGCAATTTCACCGACGCCGTTTTCGACCGCTGCAATCTGCAGGACACGAAATTCTACGTGAACGTCCCCGATCTGCCGCAGTTCAGCAACTGCAACCTGCGCGGCACGCGCTTCGCGTTCGAGGCGCCGGAAACGGAGGGCTGAAGAAAGAAGTTTCAACGCAAAGACGCAAAGGGCGCCAAGAACGCAAAGGAAGAAAAAATGTGATCCGTACCATGCCCGGGTTCGCGCCATGGACGGATGGCGTGTCGGGAGAGCTGCTACGGATAATTCCTTTGTCTTTTCTCTTTGCGCCCTTTGCGTTCTTCGCGTCTTTGCGTTTAACAAGCGGTCGCCTAGGTGTTGGCGCCCTTTGCGTCTTTACGTTTTAACACCGATCAAACGCCGTTCAAGCGCCGAATCTAACGCGGCCGGTGCGTCTTGTAGTAGTTGATCAGGCCGTTGGTGGACGCGTCATGAGCGGTGACCGGCTCATCCCCCTCCAGCTCGGGCAGGATGGCCTGGGCGAGCTGCTTGCCTAGTTCCACGCCCCATTGATCGAAGGAGTTGACGTTCCAAATCACGCCCTGCACGAAGATCTTGTGCTCGTAGAGCGCGATGAGCGAGCCCAGGGTGCGGGGCGTGAGCTTCTGATACAGGATGGAATTGGTCGGCCGGTTGCCGGGGAAGACCTTGTGCGGCAACAGCCGCTCCAGCGCCTCGCCCTGCACCCCCTGCGCCACGAGTTCGGCGCGCGCCTCCTCTTCCGTCTTGCCCTTCATCAACGCCTCGGTCTGGGCGAAGAAATTGGACAACAGCAACTCATGGTGCCGGCCGATGGAATGGCTCGGCTCCACCGCCGCCAGGAAATCCGCCGGCACAAGCTGCGTGCCCTGATGGATCAACTGATAGAAGGCATGCTGACCGTTGGTGCCGGGCTCGCCCCAGATCACCGGCCCCGTCGCGTAGTCCACGATCTCGCCGTCGCGGGTCACGCGCTTGCCGTTGCTCTCCATGTCGCCCTGCTGGAAGTAGGCGGGAAACCGGTGCAGATACTGGTCGTAGGGCAGGATGGCATGGGTCGCGGCATCGAAAAAGTCGCGGTACCAGACACCGAGCAACGCCATGATCACCGGCATGTTCCGCTCCAGCGGGGCGTTGCGGAAATGCTCATCCATTTCGTATGCGCCCTGGAGCAGTTCCTCGAAGTTGTCCATGCCGATGTAGAGCGCGATGGACAGGCCGATGGCCGACCACAGGGAGTAGCGCCCGCCCACCCAGTCCCAGAACTCGAACATGTTGCGCGTATCGATGCCGAAGCGCGCCACCTCCTGCGCATTGGTCGAGAGCGCCACGAAATGCCGCGCGATCGCGCCCTCGTCCCGCGCGGCCTCCAGGAACCATGCCCGCGCGGTATGGGCGTTGGCCAGGGTCTCCTGCGTGGTGAAGGTCTTCGAGGCGACGATGAAGAGCGTGGTCTCGGGCTGGACCTTGGCGAGGGTTTCGGCGATATGGGTACCGTCCACGTTGGAGACGAAATGGACGTTGAGATCCGGCCGCGCATAGCGCTTGAGGGCCTCCGTCACCATCACCGGGCCCAGGTCGGAGCCGCCGATGCCGATGTTGACCACGTCGCGGATGGGCTGGCCGGTGTAGCCGCGCCATGCGCCGTTGCGTACCGCCTCCGTGAACGAGCGCATTTGCGCCAGCACACGGCGCACCTCGGGCATGACGTCCTTGCCATCGACATGAATGGGCCGCTCGGAGCGGTTGCGCAACGCCACGTGCAGCACGGCGCGATTCTCGGTGAAGTTGATGCGCTCGCCCGCGAACATGCGCCCGCGCCAGCCCTCCACGTCCGCGTGACGCGCCAGGTCGAGCAGCAGGGCCATGGTCTCTTCGGTGACGAGGTTCTTGGAATAGTCCAGCAGGATGCCGTCGAATTGCAACGAGAACTTCTCGAACCGCTCTGCATCCTGAGCGAACAGATCGCGCATGTGAAGCTGCGCCATCGAACCATGGTGCGCCGCGAGCGCCTTCCATGCCTTGGATTCCGTCAGTGCAGACATTTGCCTCCCTCTCAGCTCCTTTATTTGTATTGCTACTTGCTGTTATGCCGTTACGGACGCGCCGCAGGAAATCTCAATCGCGCGGTTCCAGCGTATTACGCCACTTCTGGTCATCCCGCTCGAACAGCCGATTCGCCTCTGATGGCCCCCAGGTGCCGGCCTGATAGGTGTGGATGAAGTCGCGCTCCACCGACCAGACCTTGAGGATCGGGTCCACCACCCGCCACGCCCAGCTTACCTCGTCGTAGCGCAGGAACAGCGAGCGGTCGGCGCTGATCACGTCCAGCAGCAACGCCTCGTAGGCATCCAGTTGTTGCGTCTCGGATTCGCAATAGCTCGCATCGAGGCGCGTGGTGCGCGTGCGCATCTCCAGCCCCGGCTGCTTGACCTGCAACTCGGCACGCAGGCACTCGTCGGGCTGAATGCCCAGCAGCAGCCAGTTGGGCTTCAGCTCCTCGATCTGGGTCTCGCGGAAGAGTTGTTGCGGCGGATGCTTGAAGCGGATGGCGATGAGCGAACTGTTCGCCGCCATGCGCTTGCCGGTGCGCAGGTAGAAGGGCACGTTGCGCCAGCGCCAGTTGTCGATGTAGAGCTTCACCGCGGCGTAAGTCTCGGTGGTGCTGTCGCGCGGCACGCCCTCCTCCTCCAGATAGCCCGGCACCCTCGCGCCATCCAGCCGCCCGCGGGTGTACTGGGCGCGGAAGGCGTGCGCGTGCACCGCGCTCTGGGGAATCGGCCGGATCGAGCGCAGTACCTTTACCTTTTCATCGCGCAGCGATTCGGCGTCCAGACTTGCCGGGGGCTCCATGGCCACCAGGGTCAGCATCTGCAGCAGGTGGCTCTGGATCATGTCGCGCAAGGCGCCGGCCTGCTCGTAGTATTCGGCGCGGGTCTCGATGCCTTTGGCTTCGGAGTGGGTGATCTGCACATGATCGATGTAGTTGCGGTTCCACAAGGGTTCCAGCATCAGGTTGGCGAAGCGGAACACCAGGACGTTCTGCACCGTCTCCTTGCCGAGATAGTGGTCGATGCGGTAGATCTGATGTTCGGCGAAATGGCGGTGCAGCGACTGGTTGAGTATCTCGGCGCTCTCCAGGTCATAGCCGAAGGGTTTTTCGATCACCAGACGCCGCCAGCCGTTGTCTTCCTGGTTCAAGTCCACAGCCGCCAGGCCGCTGCTCACGGCCCCGAAATGGGCCGGCGGGATCGCAAGATAGAATACGATGTTGTCGGGCAGCACCGGATTCTTCTCGATGGCCTGCCGCAACTGCTGATAGAAGCCGCCGTCCGCGAGATCGCCGCGGAAGAAATGCAGGCGGCGGCGAAAACGGGCGAAAATCTCCTCGTCCAACCCGCCGCGCGCCCGGACGGCAAGCCCCGACCGGACCTCTTCCTGCCATTTTTCCGAATCCCAATCCCTACGTCCAAAACCGAGAATGGCAGTGCCTTCCGGCAGGCGCCCGGCACTGTCCAAGTGATACAGCGCCGGGAGCAGCTTGTTCTGCGCCAGATTGCCCGTGGCGCCAAAGATGACAAAGGTGCAGGGTTCCAACATGTCTCCCTCGAAGTTATGTGCGCCGGGACGACGCAGCCGTTGCTAAGGCTTGTCCTGGGTCTTGATGGCGTGCCCGCCGAAGGCGTTGCGCATCATTGCGAGCAGGCGATAACCGTAACCTTCCGCATCCTGGCTGGCGAACCGCATCTGCAGCGCCAGGCTGATCACCGGCGCGGCGACGCCCTGGTCCACCGCCTCGATGGCGGTCCAGCGCCCCTCGCCGGAATCCGCCACATAGGGCCCGATCTGCGCGAGGTCCTGGTCGCCCTTCAGCCCTTCGGCCGTCAGATCGAGCAGCCAGCTACGCACCACGGAGCCATGGCGCCACAGCTCGGCAATCTGCGCGAGATCCAGATTGAACTCCGTCTTGCCGCGCAGCAACGCAAACCCTTCGGCCATGGCCTGCATCATGCCGTATTCGATGCCGTTGTGGATCATCTTGGTGAAGTGTCCCGCCCCCGCGGGGCCGACGTGGGCCCAGCCGCGGTCGGGCGCCGGCGCCAGCGCCTTCAGGACCGGCTCGAGCGTCTTGACCGCATCCGCCTCACCGCCCGCCATCAGGCAATAGCCGTTCTCCAGCCCCCACACGCCGCCCGACGTGCCGACATCCACGTACCGGACGCCAGTGGGCGCCAACAGTTGCGCGCGCCGCATCGTGTCGTGGTAGTTGGAATTGCCCCCGTCCACGATGATGTCGCCCTGTTCCAACAGGCCGGCCAGTTCGTGCACCGCGCGCTCCGTGACGTCCCCGGCGGGCAGCATCAGCCAGACGACCCGGGGCGCACTGAGCTGCTGCACCGCTTCCGTCATGGAATACGCCGGCAGAACGCCCGCCTCCCGCGCGAGCCCGTCCACCACGTCCCGAGTTCTGTTGAAGCCCACCACCTCGATTCCGCCGCGCCGCAGCCGACGCGCCATGTTGGCGCCCATGCGGCCCAACCCGATCATTGCGATCCTCATCAATTCCATCCCCCTGTTCGGTATCGTGTCCCGTACTATATCGAATCGTTGTTCGCGTTCGTGAAATTTCTATCACTGGCGTTGCCGAACGGTAAAGAAAATTCCAACTTGCACCACGCGCTGTGTTTCCGTGGACGCAGCCGATAGAATAAGCTGAATCTCGACATGGCCCTCGCCACGCTGCATCTGCGCTACGGGCCAAACGATAAGCCGAAGTATAGATACCTGCTTTTCGCCCGTCGCCGCACCGTGCTTCGCCACAAACGGCACTGCCCGGGCAGGTGTCTACAGTAACAAGGAATTCCGACCCATGAAGATCCTGTTCGCTACGAGCGAGGCCCAGCCGCTCGTCAAGACCGGCGGCCTTGCCGACGTCTGCGGCAGCCTGCCTGTCGCGCTCAAGCGCCTGCGCCACGACGTACGCCTGGTGTTGCCAGCGTACCGCACGGCAGTGGCGCGCGCAGGAGAACTCCGCATCGCCGCGGAACTCGATCTTCCCGGCATTGCGCATCCAGTGCGCGTATTCGAGGGCCGTCTGCCGGGCAGCCATGTCGTGCTCTACCTCGTGGATTCGCCCCACCATTTCTACCGCGAAGGCAACATCTACACGGGGCCGGACGGGCAAGACTGGCCGGACAACGCCGAGCGGTTCGGGCTCTTCTGCCGCGCGGTGGTGGAGCTGGCCATGGCGCGCGGCGGACTGGACTGGCGGCCGGAGGTGGTGCACTGCCACGACTGGCAGAGCGGCCTCGTGCCCGCGCTGCTTTCCCATGAGCCGCAACGCCCCACCACCATCTTCACGATCCACAACCTCGCCTATCAGGGGCTTTTCTCCTGGGACCATTTCCAGGCGCTGGACCTGCCGGCCGATCTGTGGAGCATGCATGCGCTGGAGTTCCATGGCGGGTTCTCCTTCATCAAGGGCGGCCTGGCCTTCGCCGACTGGATCACCACGGTCAGCCCCACCTACGCCCGGGAGATCACTACCCCCCGCTATGGCTGCGGCCTGGAGGGGTTGTTGCAACATCGGGCCAGCCGTCTCGTCGGCATCCTGAACGGAATCGACTATGCTGCGTGGGATCCGGCCCGCGACCCATTGATCCCGCGCAATTACGACACCCATTCCCTGCACCTCAAGGCGGAAAACAAGGCCGCATTGCAGCGCCACTTCGGCCTGCCGGAAGACCCGGAGGCCATCCTGCTCGGGCATGTGGGACGCCTGGTGGAACAGAAGGGGGTGGATTTGATCCTGGCAGTGCTGCCCGAACTGCTGCAACAGCGGGTGCAGCTCGTGGTGCTGGGCAGCGGACAGCCCCACTACGAACAGGCCCTGCAGGCCACCGCGCGGCGCTTCCCCGGCCACATGGGCATACATGTCGGTTATGACGAACAGCTCGCCCACCGGATCGAGGCGGGCGCCGACATCTTCCTCATGCCATCGCGCTACGAGCCCTGCGGCCTCAACCAGCTCTACAGCCTGCGCTACGGCACCATGCCCGTGGTGCACCGCACCGGCGGCCTGGCGGACACGGTGGTGGACGCGACGGACGCGGCCCTCGCCGACGGCACCGCCACCGGCTTCGTATTCGACGATCCCACGCCGGAGGCGCTCTTGGCGGCCCTGCGCCGCGCACTGCAACTCTACGGGCGGCAAGATGCCTGGCGACGGCTCCAGATCACAGCCATGCGGCAGGATTTCAGTTGGACCCACAGCGCCCGCGAATACGTGGCGCTTTACCGCCAGGCGCTCGGCACGTAACCGGCCCTTTTCGGTCTGATCCCGTAGCGAATACGCACTTTGTCGACTGTCCCATACGGGTTACAATACTCCGGTTTTGTCCCTCACCACTGCATCAACCACAACTGCATCGATGGCGCCATCGACAAAGATGGTTTCCGAGGAAGGTCGTCCGCAGAAAACCCGGAACGACCGTTACAAACCCCGAGAGCCAAGGCGACTGGACGGATTGGGACGGCTGCCTGACAGCCGTCAGGCGCATATGTCAAAGAGCACAGGCAAGATGGTAAACGTACCGCGGGGCAAGGAGCTGCGCGCGCGCGTCAGGCTGTTCAACAATCTCCTGGGCAAAGTGCTGGACAGCCAGGCCGGCGGCCAGGTCCTCGACGCCGTGGAAACCTTGCGCAAGGGCTATAACCGGCTGCGCCAGGGAGAGGACCGCAAGCTGCGCATGCGGCTGGAACGCCTCATCGAGGGGCTGAGCCCGGAGGTAACCACCCACGTGGTGCGCGCCCTCAACATCTACTTCAGCATGGTCAACATCGCTGAAGAGGCTTTCCAGCACCAGGAGCGGCGGCGCCAGATACGGTCCGGACGCCCGCTGTGGACCGGCTCTTTCGACGACACGCTGCGCGAGTTCCATCAGCAAGGCGTCACACCCGCGCAGATCCAGTCACTCCTGAACCGGCTCGCCTACATTCCGGTGGTCACCGCTCATCCCACGGAATCCAAGCGCAGGACCATCCTGGAAACGCTGCGCCGCATCTTCCTCACCAGCGAGCAGTTGTACGACCCGCGCCTTTCACGCGAGGAACGGCGCGAGATCGTGCAACAACTGGAAAACCAGTTTCAGATCCTGTGGAAGACCGACGAGGTGCGAGTGCATCGGCCCTCGGTGCACGACGAAGTTCGTAATGGTCTGTTCTACTTCCGGGAATGCCTGTTCAAGGCCGTGCCCGCCATCTACCGCAACCTGGAAAGGGCCAGCGCCCGGATTTACGGCGCGGAACTGCCTCCCGGCGAAGCGATCCGCGTACCGAGTTTCCTCCAGTTCGGCTCCTGGATCGGCGGGGACCGCGACGGCAACCCGTGCGTGAAGCCCGAGACCACGGAACTCGCCCTGCGCCTGCAGCACCGGGAA
>JBAYZB010000127.1:0-8633 GCA_041672765.1 Gammaproteobacteria bacterium
CCATGATTTTCTGGGCAATATCACGCTGGCGGAGTTCGTCGAACGGCCTAATGTGCAGGAGGTGATTCAGCGTCAGGATGCGCGCCATCGGCGTCACGAGCGAGCCGCCGCGTGATGGCGGGCGTCCAACGCTGAAACCCGCGAGGCGCGCATACCTGAGTACGAAGCGCCTCGCACCGGTCCTGAACAGCAAGGTGTTGCGCGCGCCGAAAGGCGCGCGGCGGGGAGCATTTGTGTTTTTACTGTGCGGCCACTGTACCCAGCGGCGGCTTCTGCGCCGTTGTGGTCGGTGGGCGACAGTTGCTCAACAACAGGGTCGGCGGTTCCACGGAGATGCCGAAAGGCGCCACCTGTTTGAGTGCGTTCAACCCCAGGATGTGGCGGGTATTGCCCGGAAACACGGCGGCCTCGATGTCGCTGATCACGCATTCGCCGCCGATGTTGATGCTGCTGAGCCGGTACACCGGCACAACCTTCCGCGAGCCGTCGGCCATCACGCCGGAGAGCTTTTTCACGAACTTGGCCCGACCCTGCGCCTGCAATACATTAAGGGTTTGTTCGTTGATGGTCATGTAGCCAGAGCCGGTGTCGACCATCAGATCGACCGGACCGTAGCCTTCGATGTCGCTCTGCACGTAGAAGGTGGCCGCTCCTTTGTCGCGCATGGGAATGCGCTTGTCGAATTCCGCACCATGGGCGGAAACCGCAACCAACGAAGCGACTACCGCAGACAATAGTTTTTTCATTTTGCCAGCTCCACCCCTCAATCAGTACCGGAATTCGCAGCCATTAGTCCGCATATCCGTGTGGCGCTCGACACACAAGGGCCGATTATGCTCCCCTGCTTTGGCGATCAACAATATCTATGCGCAGCATGTGTGACCCATGTCACGTTTTTGGCAGTGCCGAGGCCACTTCAATCGGCGGCAACCATGCTTCCTTCGAGGAAACTCCGCGCATCGTATCGCTTCCCTGTGCTGAAATCTTTGGCGCCGTTCCGAATTGCGAAACTTCATTCCGTCCGCTGCATTCCGGATATCCCGCCGGGCGTGAACGAGGCGGAAGCGTGCAAGGATCTATGCCGAAAAAAAATTGTCTGTTTGGGATCGTGTCCGGCGCCGGCTGCCACAAGATCTATTTATGGTTATGCCGCTTTGGCGGCTTTCCATGATATCACTCTTCGTTAGGATTTCCTGCTGAAAGTATCTCGTGCGATCCGCAGCGGGGCGGAATGTCGGCAACGGCCATAGCGCCGAAGAGCGCGCGGACAAGCGCCATAATTAATCTATACCTGCAAGGGCGCACACCGACTGTGGTTTGCGGCGGCCGTCGGCTTGAGGCCGGTGTGCGTTCCGCCGGCGTGGATCGTTACGATCCCGCGACCGGTCATCTTCGCGGCTTTCCGGGAATTCGCCATGAACATCTATCGGCCCCGCTCCGTGTTGCGGCTGATTCTTCTCGGTTTTCTCCTGGTGGCACTGCCCCTGACGGGGGCGGCGATTACCGGCGCAGTGTACGTCAACCGCCTCGCGAACCAAAGCCAGCAGGCCCTCTTGCAGGTGGTGCAGGCGACCCAGAACAGCCGCTCGCTCCTTGAGCAGCTTTCCACGATGGAGCGTCATGCGCGCCAGTTTCTCGTGTTGGGAAACGAATCGCTGTTCCACGTATACGCAGAAACGCACCGCAAGTTTCAACGTACGCGCCAGCGCCTGTCGAGTCTGCCTCTCTCCGACGCCCAGCGACGCAAACTGCACATCCTCGCCACCCGGGAGCAGAACCTGTTCGAGATCCTGCGCCTGCACAGCCATACCTCGCTCCAGAGCCGGCAGGCGGTGGCCGGTTTCAACATGCTGACGGAGCTGGCGCAGTCCATTCTCGCCGAGAACAATCGGCTGGTGGACAAGGAGGTCGGTACCCTGCAGACGATGGCGGGTGCGGCGCGGCGAGTGGTGGCATCGCAGACGGTGGCGGTAATTCCCACCGCCTTCGTGCTGATGGCCTTGTTCACCGCCATGATCGCCCGCCCGATCCGCCAGATCGACGCCGCCATCCGGCATCTGGGAGGTGGAGACTTATCGACTACAATATCGGTGACAGGTCCACAGGATCTGGAATTTCTCGGTCAGCGTCTCGACTGGCTGCGCGTGCGTCTCCAGGAGCTGGAGGCGGCAAAGACGAAGTTCGTAAGCCATGTATCCCACGAACTGAAGACACCTCTCAGTTCCATCCGCGAGGGGGCGACGCTGCTGCTGGAAGAAGTGGCGGGCCCTCTGAACGAGCAGCAGCGCGAAGTGGCGGAGATCCTGATGGAAAACGGCATCCGCCTGCAGCAATTGATCGAAGACCTGCTGAACTTCAGCGTAGCGCAGGCGCGTAACGTGATCACGGCGGCCGAACCGGTGGCGATGGACAAGGTAGTCGAGGCGGTGTGCGAGGATCATATGCTCGCCGCGAAGGCGAAGGACATAAGTCTCCGGCCGTCCCTCGGCCGCGTCGTCGTATGCGGGGATCGCGACAAACTCCGGGTGATCGTCGACAACCTCCTCTCAAACGCCATCAAGTATTCACCGTGCGGCGGCGTCATCACGGTCGCGCTGCGGCGCGACGGCGCCCAGGCCATCCTGGACGTGCGCGACACCGGCCCCGGCATCCTCCCGGCGGACCGGCCGAGACTGTTCGAAGCCTTTTATCAGGGCCATACCCCGTATCACGGCCACATCAAGGGTACCGGCCTCGGTCTGTCGATTCTCCGCGAATACGTGCTCGCCCACGGCGGACAGGTCGAGATCGTCGAGAGCGAAACGCCCGGCGCCCATTTTCGGGTGACACTGCCTCTTACTCAGGACGCCATCCAATGAACGCCATCGGAGCCGCGCGCCCGAACCGTCTTGCAGCGGCATCTGCCGTGTTCACGTTGTGCACGTGTCTTGGCCTGAGTCCCTGGGCCGTCCTCGCCGCGGACGGTGCGCGTGCCGCGCCGCGCGCCTTGACAGCACAGGCCGAGGCCGGCGTCGGTTCGATCCTCGACTATTTCGGCCGGCTTCAGGCGATGACGATTGCGGAGCTCGAGCGGGAACGCGCACGCCTGGAGGAGCGCGTATCCGGTGCGGCCGGTGCGGCGGACGACCTGTTGCGGCTCGCGCTGCTGCGGACCTATCAGGGCGCCGCCACCCCGCAGGACCGGAACACCACCGCGCAACTGCTGCAGGAGTACCTGAGTCAGCCGGGCCTGACGGCGGAGCAGCGTTCTTTCACCGAACTGATGGTGCTATTCGCGCAGGAGCGCGAGGTTTGCCAGGAGCGGCTGCGGCAGGCGCGCCACGACGTGCGCGCGCTGCAGCGTAAGCTGGATGCGCTGACCACCATCGAAACGAACCTGAGCCATCGTGAAGGACTGCAGAACCCCGGTACGCCATGACTGCGACACGGCCCAGAATCCTTGTGGTGGACGATGACCCCGGACTGTTGCGCCTGCTCTCCATCCGGCTCACCGCAGCCGGGTACGAGGTGGACACGGTGGAAAGCGCGGAAAAGGCGCTCGCCCATCTCTCGGTGGTCCTGCCGCGCGTGGTGATCACCGATCTGCGCATGGACGGCATGGACGGCATGGCGCTCCTCGGCGCGATCCACGAGCGGCACCCGACGCTGCCCGTCATCATCCTCACCGCCCACGGCACGGTCCCCGATGCGATCGACGCCACCAAGCGCGGCGTGGCCAGCTTCATCACCAAGCCATTCGACAGCAAGGCGCTGCTGGATCAGGTGGAGCAGGCGATGCGTGCCGCGGGAAGCAGCGAGGCGGCGGGCGCGGCGGACGACGCCTGGCGCAAGGGCATCGTCACGCGCAGCCCCGTCATGGAAGAGCTGCTCAACGAGGCCAAGCTGGTGGCAGGCAGCGACGCGAGCATCTTCATCCACGGCGAAAGCGGCACCGGCAAGGAACTGCTCGCCAGCGCCATTCACAAGGCGAGTGCGCGCGCCTCGGCGCCGTTCATGGCCGTCAACTGCAGCGCCATCCCGGAGCCGCTCCTGGAGGCGGAACTGTTCGGGTATACGAAAGGCGCGTTCACCGGCGCGCTGCGCAACCATCAGGGCCTGTTCCCCGCCGCCGATGGCGGCACGCTGTTCTTCGACGAGATCGGCGACATGCCGCTTTCGTTTCAGGCGAAGCTGCTGCGCGTCCTGCAGGAGAAACGGGTGCGTGCGCTGGGTTCGACCGAGGACATCGCCGTGGATGTGCGCGTGATCTCGGCGACGCATCGCAATCTGGAGGCGGAGATGGCCGCCGGGAGATTTCGCGAGGATCTCTATTACCGGCTCAATGTGGTGACGCTCGAGATACCGCCGTTGTCCATGCGGCGCGAGGACATCCCGCTCCTGGCCGCGCACTTTCTGGAACTGTTGGCCGAGCGGAGCAGGAAAAGGATCCGCGGCCTCTCGCACGAGGCGCTGGACGCGCTGGTAAAGGCCCAATGGCCGGGCAACGTGCGCCAGCTTTACAACGTGATGGAGCAGGCGGTCACGTTGTGCACCACCCCGGTCATTCCCGCGGCGCTCATCCACAAGGCGATCCGCGACAAGCCGGCCGAGATTCCCCCGCTGGCCGAGGCCCGCAACAATTTCGAACGGGACTATCTGATCAAGCTGCTGCAAGTGGCCGACGGCAACGTAAGCCGCGCCGCGCGCCTCGCGCAGCGCAATCGCACGGATTTCTACAAGCTCCTGCATCGTCACCGGCTGGACCCCGCCATCTTCAAGCCCCAGCGGTGAACGCCCGCCGGCCCGGCGGGTGTCGTTTACGCTGCTATACTCCAGATGAGGCGGACTGTCCGGCGCCTCTCAAAACCATATATCGCGTGCTGTTTAATCGACAATAAAGGCTGTGGATTCCATAACAACAAGGAGGTTGGCGTCACCACCCGCGAACGGGAAACCATTTCCTCGTTGTCCGTCGGCCGGGCAAGTCCCGCGTAACGGTCGTTTGCGCCCTTTGCCGCGCAACCAGGCCTGACGGGCGGCTGTGTGGCCGCGGCCCGTGGTACCGCCCGCTTCAAGTGCGAAGCGTTGCGGTAACAGGGCCGGGTGCGATCGCGTCCGCTGCGCGGTATGGCAACCCGCTGCCTTGCAACCTGATCATCACCATCCGGGTCGGCAAACTCCTCGGGGATTCCTCAGCACAACACATGATTGGCCTGACGGGCTGGGAGCGTCGCCGCTGCGGTATCGAGTGGTGCCTCTTGGCCCGGAGTGTTGCCGGGAGGTTCGCTTCCCGGCAAGGGGATGGATGCGGCAGGAGTGGAGATTGGATTCGCGAGTCATGCGATCGGGGCGCTGTATTTCCTGATACTCACCCTGATGCTGCTGGTCGACGGGCCCAAGCGGCTGGATGGGGCGCTGCCCGTGCTGGCGTCCGTCGCCACGCTGCTATGGTTGGGCGCCGCGGCCTGCCACGTCGGGTTTGGTCTTCCCGATGCGGGCAGCGTGCGGCTGTTGGAAGTGCTGCGCAACATGGCGTGGCTGGCCTTCCTGCTGCGGGTGCTGGGCGGAGCGGGTGCGGGCCTGGTGGCGGGAGAAGGGCGGCTGCGGGTAATTGCCATCGCTGCCTACACGCTGTGCCTGGCCACCGCCCTGCTTGTGGTCCTGCGCGACTATGCGCCGCTTTTCCCGGCCACCGCGGCACCGTTGGACTTGCCCGCCGCCGGCTACCTGTTGCTCGCGGTCGTCGGCCTCGCGTTGGTGGAGCAACTGTTTCGCAACGCACGGATCGAACAACGCTGGCGTGTCAAGTTCCTGTGCCTGGGCATCGGCGGCATGTTCGCCTACGACTTCGTCCTGTACTCCGACGCGCTTCTGTTCCGGCAGGTCAACTCCGAACTGTGGACCGCACGCGGTGCGGTATATGTCTGCGCCGCGCTGCTCGTCGCGGCCTCCGTCGCCTGGCGTCCGGGAGTGTCGCCCGGCATCCGCGTGTCGCGCAGCGTGGCGCTGTACGGCACCACCATCCTCATGGCGGCCGTTTATCTGGCCGCCATGCTCGCCGCCGGTTACCACATCCGCCGCTACGGCGGCGACTGGGGCACGTTCGCCCAAATAGTGTTCCTGTTCGCCGCTGCCCTGGCGTTGCTGCTGCTCGTCACCTCCCAGCGGTTGCGCGCCTGCCTGAAGGTGGCCTTGAGCAAGCATTTCTTCAATTACAAGTACGATCACCGCGAAGAATGGCTGCGCCTGATCCGGACCCTCTCCACGGATCGGGCCGGGCCGCTGCGCGAGCGCGTCATACGCGCCCTGGCCCAGATCATCGACAGCCCCGGCGGCATGTTGTGGACTTGCGCGGACGGCGCGCACTTCGTGCCGGTCGCGCGCTGGCACATGCCCGGGGTGAAAAACGTCCGGGAGCCCGCCGCCGGGTCGCTGGTCCGCTTTCTCGAACAGAGGGGTTGGGTGATCGACCTGGAGGAGTACGCGGCGCGGCCCGCGCTGTACCGAGGCCTGGAATTGCCGCAGTGGCTGGGCGGGCTGCAGGAGCCGTGGCTCGTCGTGCCGCTCATCCACGACGAGCGCCTGCTCGGGTTCGTCGTCCTGCGCCGCGCGCCGGTGAGCAGATCCCTCGACTGGGAAGACAACGACCTCCTGAAGATGGCCGGGCGCCAGGCCGCCAGCCACCTGGCCCATCTGGAGGCGGCCCAGGCGCTGGCCGAGGCGCGTCAGTTCGAGACCTTCAACCGGCTGTCTGCGTTCGTCATTCACGACATCAAGAACGTGGCGGCGCAACTCTCGCTGGTGGCGAGCAATGCCGCCCGCCACAGACACAAGCCGGCCTTCATCGACGATGCCGTGCGCACCATCGAGCACTCGGTCGCGAAGATAAACCGACTGCTCGGGCAACTGCGCGACAACGGCGGCATATCCGCCCGCCGCCACGCGGCGGTCGATCTGGCCGAGCTGCTCCGCACGGCGGTCCGCAACCGCAGCCAGATCCTGCCTGTCCCGGAATTGTCCCTCGCCGACACGGGGCTGTGGGTGACGGCCAACGCCGATCGGCTCGCGGCGGTGCTGGAGCACATCATCCAGAACGCCCAGGAGGCCACACCGCAGCATGGCTGCGTCAAAGTCGCGTTGCGGCGCCAGGGGGAGCAGGCCGTTGTCGAGGTCGAGGACAACGGCTGCGGCATGGACGAGACGTTCGTGCGCGAGCGCCTGTTTCGTCCCTTCGATACCACCAAAGGTGGTTCGGGCATGGGTATCGGGGCCTACGAATGCCGCGAACTCGCCCGTAGCCTGGGCGGCGATGTGGAGGTTCGGAGTGAGGTTGGCAAGGGCACGCTGTTCCGCGTGCTGTTGCCGTTGACGCAGACGGTTGAAACGACAAGAACGGATATCACGCCATGCATCAGAGTCCCCAACTGAACAAGTCCGAGAGAACGCTGTTGATCGTGGAAGACGACCTGGGCCTGCAAAGCCAACTGCGCTGGTGTTTCGACGAGGACATCGACGTCGTCACCGCCGACGACCGCCAGAGCGCCCTCGCGCAGTTGCGCCGTCACGAGCCGCAGGTCGTCATGCTGGATCTGGGCCTGCCCCCGGACCCCTCCGGCGTCACCGAGGGAATGGAAACCCTGGAAGACATCCTGGCCCTGGCGCCCGACACCAAGGTGATCGTCATCACTGGCAGCAAGGAGCGGACGCACGCCGTGCGCGCCATCGGATTCGGGGCCTACGACTTCCTGACCAAGCCTGTGGACCCGGAACTGCTGGGGTTGATCGTGGCCCGCGCCTATCACCTGCACGAACTGGAAATCGAGAACCGCAGCCTGATCCATCAGCAGAGCGGCGCACCCTTGGCGGGGATCATCGCCACCAGTGCCGAGATGCGCAAGGTCTGCCGCATGATCGAAAAGGTGGCGCCGACGGATGCCACCACGCTGCTGCTGGGCGAAAGCGGGACCGGCAAGGAGCTGCTGGCCCGCGCCCTGCATGAGCTGAGTCCGCGGGCCGCGCAGCGTTTCGTGGCGATCAACTGCGCCGCCATCCCCGAGGCCCTGCTGGAGAGCGAACTGTTCGGCTACGAGAAAGGCGCGTTCACCGGCGCTGCGCGCCAGACCCGCGGCAAGATCGAGTACGCCGACGGCGGCACGCTGTTCCTGGACGAGGTGGGGGATCTGCCCTTGGCGCTGCAGGCGAAGCTGCTGCGCTTCCTGCAGCAGCGGGTGATCGAGCGCATCGGCGGCCGCGAGGAAATCCCGGTGGACGTGCGCGTGGTGTGCGCCACGCACCGCGACCTGCCCGCGCTCATCCAGGCCGGGACGTTTCGCGAGGATCTCTATTACCGGATCAGCGAGGTGACCATCCGCAGTCCGGCGCTACGCGAGCGCGCAGGCGACGCCGTGGTTCTCGCCCGCGTCTTCCTGAATACCTACAGCCGCCAGCGCGGGCGTGCGTTGCGCGGGTTCAGCCGGGATGCGTTGGCCGCCATCGAAACGCACAACTGGCCCGGTAACGTGCGCGAACTGGAAAACCGGGTCAAGCGCGCCGTCATCATGGCGGAGGGGCCGCGGGTAACGGCGGCGGATCTGGAACTCGCCGTACCGGGAGACACCGTAGCGCCCTTGAATCTGCGGCAGATGCGCGACGCC
>JBAYZB010000128.1:0-8618 GCA_041672765.1 Gammaproteobacteria bacterium
ATCGCCAGCCCGAAAAACAGGAACATCGAGAAGGCCAGCAGCCAGAACGAAGGCATGATGCCCACCGCCTCACCGCCCGCAATGATGCGCAGCGTATACAGGCAGGCGAGCACCAGCACATCCAGCACCAGCAGGCTCTTGAGCCACAGGGAATAGGCGACGGTGATGACGTAGTAGATGGCCAGCAGGAATACGAAATTGCCGGCCAGCAGCGCACCTGTACCGAACGCCGCCCCGAGCAGCAGCGGTATCAGCAACACGCCATGCGCGATCGGCACCGTGCCCGCCGCCAGCGGGCGGAACCGCTTGCGGGCATGGCGCCGGTCCGCCTCCAGGTCCAGCAGATCGTTGAGCAGGTAGACGCTCGATGCGCACAGGCTGAAGGCCAGGAACGCCACGAACGCCTTCTGCAGTTGCGCCGGGTCCGTCAGTTCGTGCGCCGCGACCAGGGGGACGAAGATCAACAGATTCTTGACCCACTGGTACATCCGTATGGCGCGCAGATACTCCAGGAACCCGCCCCGTCGTCCCTCGAAGAACTCGACGACATTGCCGCTCCGTACCGCGGCGCGCCTGACCGCGGCACCCGCGCCCACCACGATCGCGCGCCGCGCACGGCGCCATACGGCGATGTCCGCTGCATCGTTGCCCGCGTAATCGAAGCCCCGTTCTCCATACACTTCGACGAGCCGATTCGCCTTGCGCACCCCCGACAGGTTCGTCACCCCGTCGCTCGCCAGCACCTCGTCGAAGATCCCCAGATAGCCCGCCACCTGCCGCGCGAGTCTGGCATCGCAGGCCGTCGCGAGCACCAGGCGGCGACCGGCCCGCCGCTGTTCGCGCAGATATGCCAGCAGGTCTTCACGATAGGGCAGCAGGCCCGGATCGAGATCCACTTTTCCGGCGATCTGCCGCTTGAGAAACGCCCGCCCCTTCCACAACCAGAACGGGAGCAGGAAGATCTGGAGGAAATGTCTCTTCAGGAACAGGAAGAGCGATTCGAGGAGTATGTCCGTCCGGACCAGCGTCCCGTCGAGGTCGACGCAAAGGGGCACCGCATGATCCCGGTTCTCCGCAAGTTCGGACGACGCCGCATACGGCTTCCCCTCGAACACATCGACATCCATGTATGACCCCCTGTCAATCCCGGCCTTGCACGAAACCGCTTGCGGCCGGTCCCTGTATCCCTTGTTGGCCCTGCTCTATTTCGAGCGGTGTGCCGTACGCGCTCAGGCGGATCTACACCACCGCTCCGATCCCCTCCCCTCGCGGCACACATCCTGCGTTCGCAGCGATGAACCATATTCTAGTAAAGCACACCTCTCCACACGCCGCCGCCCGAACCGGATGCCGACGCGGCCGCTCCTTCCTTTTCCGTTTTTCGGGACGATAGCCGCCCATGGATCGGGCCAATTGCGCCGGCACACGCCGTGGGCAAAGCCCTTCCGGCCGGTTGCACCCCCGCCCCTGTCCCAAACAGGCAGCAACATTACACACTCAATATAGGAGAAGGTCGGCGCCGCGCACCGCCGCCTATCCCTGACCGGCGCGCTTGCCCTTGTGCCGTCTTCTCGGCTATACCTGCCGTTCGGAGCGCTGCGCCGTTCCGCCGGACGCCGTGCCCGATTGCGACACGGCCGCCGCACATGCCGCATTGGGAGCCCAGGACACGATGAACGAATCCGACAGCCTTGCCGTCTTGCGGAACTCGACGCTCTTTCACGGGCTCACCGCGGAAGAACTCGAAAAGGTCGCCCGCGCGGCGAAGCCCTTTACGATCGAGCCCGGCGCACAGCTTTTCCGGCAGGAAGACCCCGCGGCGCGGATCTACATGCTCGGCAGCGGACAGGTCAAGCTGGTGCAGAACACGCCGGACGGGCAACAGGTGCTGTTGCGTCTGGTCGGTCCCGGCGAGGCGCTCGGCATCGTCGCAACCCTGGAGGGTTCGGTTTATCCAGCCACCGCCCAGGCGGCGGCGCCCGGCAGCGGCTGCTCCTGGGACGGCAAAACCCTGCACCGCCTCATGGAGGCCCATCCCCGCATCGCCTTGAACGCCATTCCATTTCTGGTATCGCGCGTGCACGAACTCCAGGACCGCTTCCGCGAGCTCGCCACGGAACGGGTCGAGCGCCGTGTCGCACGCCTGCTGTTGCGCCTCGTGAGCCAGGTTGGGCGCAGGGTGCCGGACGGGGTGCAGATCGGCATGGCCCTCACCCGGCAGGATCTCGCCGAGATGACCGGCACCACGCTCTACACGGTAAGCCGCATCCTGAGCCAGTGGGAGGAATTGGGCCTGGTCAAGACGGGCCGCAAGAAGGTTCTCATCCGCGCCCCGCACCGGCTGGTGGCCATCGCCGAGGAGTTGCCGCCCGCGCGGAGCTGACGCCCGTGGCGGCCGGCGGGCCTTGTTGCCCCAGCGCAAAGACGCGGGATGCCGCCCGCCATACATTGGGCGCATGAACATCGAAACCCTGCCGAGTCTGGACGATACCGTCAGCACCGTGCTGCAACGCTGGCCGTTCACCGCCGATGTCTTCCGACGTATCGGGTTGGGGGATTGCATCGGCTGTGTCATGGGATCCTACGAGTCCCTGGCCGAGGTGAGCGCCACCTACAACGTCGATGCGCAATTCGTGCTGCAGGAACTGCGATCGGCCGTCATGCAGGAAAACGCGCGATGAGCGACGACGCACGCATACTCGACATCCTGCGCCAGGTGATCGACCCGGAAATCGGCCTCAATATCGTGGACCTGGGGCTGGTCTACGCTGCCCGTTATGAGGATGGCGCCATCCACGTCCTCCTCACCCTTACCAGCCCCGTCTGCCCCCTGGGCGCACACGTGCGGGAACAGGCCGAGCAGGCGCTGCGCACGGCCTTTGCGGACGCGGCAGCGATCAACGTCACGTTGGTGTGGGATCCACCCTGGACCCCGGACCGGATGAGCCCCGCCGCCAAGCGGCAACTGGGCTGGGAGGCCTGAGCCAATGCCGCGCGACGTGGCGCACCCGCCCCCCTCTGCCACACGTGCCCTGCGCCACCCGGAGCGCGTTCCCCTCCTGGCCCTCGGCATGATCGCCCTGGTCGCCGCCCTGTGGGGTGGTCTGGTGCGGCTCGGCTGGCAGCTGCCCGGCGCCGGGAATCTCGCGCTGCTGCACGGTCCCCTCATGGTGTCCGGCTTTCTCGGCACGGTCATCGGGCTGGAGCGGGCCGTGGCCTGCGGCCGGCCCTGGGCGTACGCGGCGCCCCTCCTGGCCGGGCTGGGCGCCGCCGGGCTGATCGCCGGGATTCCCCACTGGCCCGGCGCGCTGTTGATGACGGCAAGCAGCGCCGTCATCATCGCCGTCTTCGTCCTTGCGCTGCGCTCGCACCGGGCCTTGTACACCCAGATAATGGCCGCCGGCGCCCTCGCCTGGTTGACGGGCAATCTGCTCTGGTCCGCGGGCCAGCCGCTGTTCACCGTGGTCTACTGGTGGCTGGCGTTCCTGGTCCTCACCATCCTGGGCGAGCGTCTGGAGCTGAACCGGCTGCTCCCGCCCGCGCGCCGGGTGCGCCTCTCCTTCGTCGCGGCCCTTGCCGTGTTCATTGCCGGCGTGCTGGCGACATTCGCATCGCCCGATCTCAGCGCGCGGCTCGCGGGCGCCGGCGCGATCGCCCTGACGGCGTGGCTGCTGCGCTTCGACATCGCCCGCCGCAACATCCGCCAGACGGGCCTCGTCCGGTTCGTCGCGGCAGGTCTCTTTTTAGGATATTTATGGTTAGGCATCGGCGGCGCGATCCTGCTGATGGCAGGACACACCGCCGCCGGTCCGGTTTACGACGCGGTACTCCACGCGCTGTTCGTGGGCTTCGTGTTCTCCATGATCTTCGCCCATGCCCCGATCATCTTCCCCGCCATTCTCGGCGTCGCGATCGATTATCGGCCGCGCTTCTACCTGCACGTCGCGCTGCTCCACTTCGCCCTGATCGCGCGCGTCGCCGGCGACTTGGGCGGCTGGATGGCCTTGCGCGAATGGGGTGGACTGCTCAACGCGGTGGCGATCGTGCTGTTCCTGGCGAACACCGTCAGCGCGGTCCGGCTGGGGTCCGGTACCGCAACCCCGTCGTCGCCGGGCGGCATCCGTGACACGCGAATTGGCCGTTCCAAGCAAAATTGACTACCACAACAACCTGCATGAGGAGCACGTCATGACCCACCATCCGCACCTGCACATACTTCCCGATCAGTTGTATCCCTTCGACGCCCGCGGCATCGCCAAGCGCTTTCGCCACGCCGCCATCTTCGGCGCGCTGGATGCGCTGGTCCCCGGCGAGACCATGCGCTTCGTGAACGACCACGACCCGCTGCCGCTGCTCGAACAACTGCGCCAGCGCTACGGCGACGCAGTGGCCATCAACTACGTGCAGCGCGAACCCGGGCAGATCGTGATCGACTTCGTGCGCACCCAGGCGTGACCACGCGTCCCGCGACAGGCGCCGCCGTGCTGGTCGTCCTGGTGCTGCTCGCGCTGGTGGTGCTGGCCGGCGCTGCGTTGCTTTACGGGTACGGAGTCCTGATGCCCGCGGCGCCGGTGCATCTCGGCCTCGCGGCCGGCGCCATGCCGCTCATCTTCGGCGCGATGCTCCACTTCGTGCCAGTGCTCAGCCGCAGCGCCGCGCCCGCGCGCACCGTGCAGGCCCTTCCCCTGGCGATGCTCGTGGCCGGCGCGCTGGCATTCGCGTCTTTCGCGTTTCCCGTGAATCCCGCAGGCGCGCGCGATGCCGCCGCGGGGCTCGGGATCGCCGGCGCCGCGCTCCTGGCCGTCTGGATTCATCGCCGTGGCGCCCGCAGCATAGGCCGGCCCCATCCGTGCCTGTACTGGTACCTCGCCGCCATCCTCTGCCTGGCGCTTGCGCTGTCGGCGGTGGTCCTGATGCGGATATGGCCCGAGCATTATCTGGCGCTGCGCCGCTTCCACCTGCATCTCAACACCCTGGGATTCATCGGCATCACCGCCATCGGTACGCTGCAGGTCCTGGTGCCCACGGCGAGCGGGCGTCCGGACCCGCAGGCCGCGCAACGCCTCCGCAGCGGTCTCGCCTGGGTCGTGGCGGGAACCCTGCTCGTCGCCGTGGGCTCCGCCGTGCAGGTCTGGCTGGTCTGGCCGGGGCTGATCCTCTGGCTCGTGCCGCTCCTGCGGCTCGCCCGCGCCTGGTGGAACCTCTACCGCCACGAGGCGTTCCGGCTGAGCGGAGCTGTGCCCGCGCTGGCCGCGGCACTGTGCGGATTTGTCCTGGTCCTGCTGCACGGCGCCGGGCATGCGGCCGGTGTGCTGTCCGCCACCGGCGCCAGCGCCGCCTACATCGCGGCTTTCCTGTTCCCGCTGGTCACCGGCGCCGCCACCCATCTGCTCCCGGTCTGGATCCGTCCTGGACCTCAGACCGCGTGGCATGCGGCGGCACGCGCGCGGCTTGGATATCTCGGCGCGGTCCGGGCGCTGCTGTTCCTCGGCGGCGGCGCGGCGCTGGGGCTCGGGGCGGCCTGGGGCCTGCTCCCCGCCCTGGCGGGCTGGATCATGTTCATCGCCCAGGTCCTGCGTTCCGGCCCCTTCCAGGGCTGGCGACGTACCACGGCATGAAGCTGTGTCGTGGCGGAAGCGATCTCGTGCGGCGCCTGCAAAAAACGCCCCTGGTTACTATCGTTAATGGAACGCATGTCTGGACAGCAATCCAACCTGCATACACAATCTTGCCGGGACGGTGACTACATAACGATACGACCACCGCTCCGTGCCCACGAAGAGGAGACGAGAGGATGCACAGATTTGTCTTTGGGATGCTGGCGCTGCTGGCGTTCGCGCCCGGCCTGAACGCGGCGGAGAAGGCCACGGTGTACAAGGACCCGGGTTGCGGCTGCTGCAACGAGTACATCGCGTACCTGCAACAGCACGGGTTCGACGTGACCGCGGTCAATACGCGCAATCTCGATCAGATCAAGCGCCAACACGGCGTACCCTCCGGCTTCGAAAGCTGCCACACGGTGCTGGTGGGCGGCTACGTGGTGGAGGGGCACGTGCCGGTGGGCGTGGTGAACCGGCTGCTGGCGGAAAGACCGGCCGTCAAGGGAATCTCCCTGCCCGGCATGCCCCTGGGCTCCCCCGGCATGAACGGACCAAAGAGCGGGCCGTTCGTGATCTACAGCTTCTCGGAGCAAGGCCAACGGGTGTACGCGACGGAGTGACGGCGGCGACGCTGTGTAGCACAGCCTCATCCCCACGCATCTCCTGAACGGGCGGCATTGCCACGCCCGTCAGAGGGGCCGTGTGCAAACCGCTTTCCTGCAGCCGACCGCGTATTTTTCAGCGATTTCCCGCCGTTTCGTAAGCATCGCGCCCCGTGCTAACATGCGGCGCGATGAATGCTCCCGCCTCCGCCTTCGGCCGCTGGCTCGCGGCCGCCGCCGTCTATACCGATCGTCGCGTACTGGCGATCCTCTTCCTCGGATTCTCCAGCGGCCTGCCCCTCGCCCTCACCTTCGGCACCCTCAGCGTCTGGCTCACGGAGGCCGGGGTCGACAAGACCACCATCGGCCTGTTCGCCCTGATGGGCGTGCCTTACACCTTCAAGTTCCTCTGGGCGCCGCTGGTGGACCGCATGCCGATCCCTTTCCTCACCCGCCGCCTCGGCCGGCGGCGCGGCTGGGCCGTGGCGACCCAGTTCGCCCTCGCCGCCGCCATCCTCGCCCTGGGCAGCACCAATCCCGCACAGGATCCCGGGCTCACCGCGCTGCTCGCCTTCGTGGTGGCGTTCTGTTCCGCCAGCCAGGACATCGTGATCGACGCCTACCGGGTGGAGATCCTGGAAGAGCGGCAATACGGCGCGGGCGCGGCGATGATCGTGCTGGGCTACCGCATCGGCATGCTCGCCTCCGGGGCGGGCGCGCTCTATCTCGCCTCCTACGCCGGGTGGCAGGCGGCCTACGCGCTCATGGCGGCGTTGATGACGGTGGGCTTGGCCACCATCCTGCTCAACCCCGAACCACGCACGGCGCAAAGCCGGGAGTCGGTGGAGCAGGCGGCCCGCATCGCCCACTATCTGCAGGCTCGCCCGCACCTGCGCGGCTGGAAGGCCCAGGCGCTGGCGTGGATCTACGGGGCCGTCATCAGCCCCTTCGCGGAATTCATGGGCCGGCGCGGCTGGGCGCTGATCCTGCTCTTCATCCTGCTCTACAAGTTCGGCGACGCCCTGGCGGGCGTGATGAGCAATCCCTTCTACGTGGAACTCGGCTTCAGCAAGGTCGAAATCGCCAACATCAGCAAGATCTTCGGCCTTGGCGCCACCATCGTTGGCGGCATCATCGGCGGCGTCATGGTGAGCCGCCTGGGCATCGTCCGCAGCCTGCTCCTCTGCGGCATTCTGCAGATGCTCTCCAACCTGATGTTCGCGGGCCTCGCCCTGACCGGCTACAGCCTGCCCATGCTCACGCTCACCATCGCAGTGGAGAACCTGAGCGGCGGCATGGGCACTGCGGCCTTCGTCGCCTACCTCTCCGGGCTGTGCAACGTGGCCTATACTGCCACACAGTACGCCCTGCTCTCCTCCTTCATGTCCTTCGGCCGCACACTGCTATCCTCCTCCGGCGGCTGGCTCGCCGATCACATGAGCTGGCTGAATTTCTTCCTGCTCACCACAGCGGCGGCGCTGCCCGGACTGCTGCTGCTCCTGTGGATGACCCGCCGCTTCGCCCCCACACCGCCCGCGCCGGCCGTTCCGGATACGATGGAAGCGGCTCCGCCGCGAAAGTGACGCCGCTCAATTGCCCGCAAATGACAAAAGCGCCTACGGCGCCAGACATTGCCTCAACGCCATTGCCGCATTCCGCATCAATCCGAAATACGCCTCCGGCCCCGGCGCGAGTTCGGCACCGAGCGGGTCCAGCGTCCCGGTGCGAACGCCGGTATCCTCCACGATGGCGTCGATCAGCGCCGTGGGAAACTGCGGCTCATGGAAGATGCACCGCACGCCCGCGGCCTTGATCGCCGCGCGGATCTCCGCGATCCGGCGCGCACCGGGGCGCTGCTCGGCGCTGATGGTCACCGCCCCCGCCGCGGCGAGTCCGTAGCGATGCTCCAGGTACTGATAGGCATCGTGGAATACCAGGAACGGCACCTGCCGCACCGGCTGTAGCAGGGTCTGCAGTTCCCCATCCAGCGCATCGAGCCGACGCGCCAGGTCCTGGGCATTGCGCGCATAGATGACGCCGTTTGCGGGATCGGCCGCGCTCAGGGTCGCGCGCACGATCTCCACGGCGCGCTTGGCATTCTGCGGGCCCAGCCAGAAGTGCGGATCCCAGTCACCGTGGTCATGCCCGTCATGTCCATGGTCGTGCTCATGCGCGTGCGCGTCTTCCGCGTGCCCATCCCGGATGCCCCCCGCCCGCGCCGGCAACAGCGTCAACCCTTGAGCCTCCAGCAACTCGACGACGGTGGCGCGCCCCGCCAAGGCCGCCAGCGGTTTCTGCAGGAACCCCTCCAGGCCCTCGCCCACCCAGAACACCACCTGCGCATCCCGCAAGGCCTTCGCGTCGGAGGGCCGCAGCACGTAGGTGTGCGGCGACGCCCCGCCCTGCACCAACAGTT
>JBAYZB010000129.1:0-8576 GCA_041672765.1 Gammaproteobacteria bacterium
GGCCGTCCTCGTGCAGATCGGCGAAGATCAGATCCGGATCGTCCTCAAAACCGTAGAACACCCCGTCGCCATGGTGAGCGTCGATGTCCACGTAGGCCACGCGCCTTACGCCGTATTCGGAGCGCAACGTTTCGATGGCCACGCCGCAGTCGTTGAAGACGCAAAAACCGCCCGCCCGATCGCGCCGCGCATGATGCAGCCCCGCGATGGGCACGAAGACGCGCCGACAGTGCCCATCCATGAGCCGCGCCACGGCGTCGAGGACCGAGCCCACCACGCAGGCCGCCGCCTCGTACACGCCCTGAAACGCGGGCGTGTCGCCGTAATCCAGAAGTCCCGAACCGCTCTGGGATTGCCCGATCACCCGCTCCACGTAGGCGGGAGTGTGAAAACGCTCGATCGCGGCGCGCTCCGCCGTCACCGGCTCGCAGACGCAAACCTCACGGTCGATACCCTTTTCCCGGGCCGCACGCCAAAACACGTCCATGCGCTCCGGCCCGAACGGATGGCCGCCGCCAAAGCCGTACCGGCCCAGCGATTCGCCGACATACACGCTCACCTTGCAAGGCGATTTCATGCGCGCATCCTGTTGTCCGGTCCGCCCCATGCGCCAAATGGGCCGCATACATCATAAGCTTAGCCCGGCGCGCCGTCCGTCCTCCACCGCCGGGGAGAAATCAACGAAGTTTCTCTTCGCCGTCGTCCCAATAGGCGCCGATGCCTCGCTGCCGGCGGTCCGCCTCTCCCCGCACCTGCGCGAGACGCGCTCTCTCGTTGATCAGCTCGACATGCTCGAAGGCTTCGCGCACATACGCGCGCAACAACTCATCTTCCCATGGCTTGACGATGAACTTGTACACGGCGCCCTGGTTGATCGCGTCCAGCATCGTGACCGTATCGGCGCAGGCGCTCAGCGCGATACGGACGATATTCGGATAACGCTCCCGCACCTGGCGAAAAAATGCGGTACCGGTCATCCCCGGCATGCGCTGGTCCGACAGGATCACGTCGACCTTCTCGCGCGCGAGAATTTCCAGCCCTTCCGCGCCGCTGGCCGCCACCAGAACACGATAACCTTCACCGCGCAGGAGGCGCACAAGCGCCTTGCGGATGCGTTCTTCGTCGTCCACCAACAGCAGGGTTCTTTCCATGTGGTGCCCTTGCCCCATGAACAGCCTTCATCTGCTTCGGAAAACACGGCGCAGGGACGCCACCGCTCCACTCGATTCCCGACAGGGAGAACCGGCTGTTTCTCCGGTACAGTCAATTATTGTTAGTCGGCCGTTGCGTCAGGGCCTGGTTCAGATGGACTGCCAACGCAGTCGCACAACGTACTCCGCACCAACCGCTTGCGCGGCACCGCGCAGGGGCCGTGGCGCTAAGTTAGCGAGGAAAATACCTGTAACAAATACGTACTTTTACCTACCAAGGTCCTGGATGGCGGGGGTTTTTATCAGAAACACCATACGCACGAGATCGGCCAGCGAATCGCATTGCATCTTATCCATGATCCGTGCCCGGTGAATCTCGACGGTCCGGGCGCTCAGCCCGAGTTCGGCGGCGATAAGCTTGCTCGACTTGCCCTCCACCATCAGCTCCATCACCTCCCGCTCGCGCGGAGTCAGCAGGGCGAGCCGTTCCTCCACCATGGCGCGCTCGCGCCGGGCCTGCCGGCTTTCCGCATCCAGCGCCAGGGCATCCCTGACACGGGCGAGCAGCACCTCGTTGTCGAAGGGCTTTTCGAGAAAGTCGGTGGCGCCCGCCTTCAATGCCGTCACGGCGGTGGGCACGCTGGCATGTCCGGTAAGAACGATTACGGGGATGTGAATGTTGCGTTCGGCGAGCAACTGTTGCAAATCGAGCCCGCTCATGCCCGGCATTTGCACGTCGAGCACCAGGCAACCGGGCCTTTCCGCGCTGTACGACTCCAGAAATTCCTGAGCTGAAACATAAGTCTCGACGTTGAGTCCCGCCGAACGCAGCAGCCGCCGCAACGCACTACACATGGATGGATCATCATCGACAATAAATACGCTCGGCTCCGCCCGCATACTACACTCCACTGTCCGCCGGCGTACCGCGGCCATGCTCACCCGTACGCCGAAATAGTCGACGCAGAACCATATCTTATGTGCGTGATTGACACAATGACGTTGTGTCTGCTCCCCCGGTGGGCCGGTTCATGCGGCCCGGAAAGCGGCCGCTGCAGACGCTCGCCGGCGGCCTGGCGGCGGATGGAAAAGCCCGGCCGATTCACAGATAATGTCGCTCCATTCCCGTCATCTAACTGCAATCCAGAGCAAAATCCGATGGCACAATACGTTTTTACGATGAACCGCGTCGGCAAGGTGGTGCCGCCGAAGCGGGAGATCCTCAAGGACATCTCTCTGTCCTTCTTCCCGGGCGCCAAGATCGGCGTGCTGGGCCTGAATGGCGCCGGCAAGTCCACGCTGCTGCGCATCATGGCGGGCGTGGACACCGACATCATCGGCGAGGCCCGGCCGCAGCCGGGCATCCGCATCGGCTACCTGCCCCAGGAGCCGCAACTCGACCCCACCAAGGACGTGCGCGGCAACGTGGAGGAAGGCGTGGCGGAAACCAAGGCCCTGCTGGACCGCTTCAACGAAATCAGCAACGCCTTCGCCGACCCGGATGCGGACTTCGACAAGCTGCTGGCCGAGCAGGCGGAGCTGCAGGACAAGATCGACGCGGCCGGCGCCTGGGATCTGGACCGCAAGCTGGAGATCGCCGCCGATGCCCTGCGCCTGCCGCCCTGGGACGCGGACGTGACCAAGCTCTCCGGCGGCGAGCGGCGCCGCGTGGCGCTGTGCCGGCTGCTGCTCTCGGCCCCCGACATGCTGCTGCTGGACGAGCCCACCAACCACCTGGACGCCGAGTCGGTGGCGTGGCTCGAACATTTCCTGCATGAATATCCGGGCACGGTGGTCGCCGTGACCCACGACCGCTATTTCCTGGACAACGTCGCCGGCTGGATTCTCGAACTCGACCGCGGCCACGGCATCCCCTGGGAGGGCAACTACTCCTCCTGGCTGGAGCAGAAGGAAAAGCGGCTCGCCATCGAGCAGAAGCAGGAGGCGGCCCGCATCAAGGCCATGAAAGAAGAGCTGGAGTGGGTGCGCTCCAGCCCCAAGGCACGCCAGGCCAAAAACAAGGCGCGCCTGCAGCGCTTCGAGGAGATGGCCTCGCAGGAATACCAGCAGCGCAACGAGACCCGCGAGATCTACATCCCGCCGGGGCCGCGCCTGGGCGACCTGGTGATCGAGGCGCAGAACCTGAGCAAAGGCTTCGGCGACCGCCTCCTCATCGAGAACCTGTCGTTCAACCTGCCGCGCGGCGGCATCGTGGGCGTGATCGGTCCGAACGGCGCGGGCAAGACGACGCTCTTTCGCATGCTGGTGGGCCAGGAGCAGCCGGACAGCGGCGAACTGCGCATCGGCCCCACCGTGCAGCTCGCCTACGTGGACCAGAGCCGCGACGCCCTGGACGGCAACAAGACCGTGTGGGAGGAAGTCTCCGACGGGCAGGACATCATCACCGTGGGCAAGTACGAGATCCCCTCGCGCGCCTATTGCGGGCGCTTCAACTTCAAGGGCACCGATCAGCAGAAGCTGGTGAAAGACCTCTCGGGCGGCGAACGCAACCGCCTGCACTTGGCCAAGCTCCTGAAGAGCGGCGGCAACGTGCTGCTGCTGGACGAACCCACCAACGACCTGGACGTGGAAACCCTGCGCGCGCTGGAGGAGGCGCTGCTGGAGTTCCCCGGCTGCGCCGTGGTGATCTCCCACGACCGCTGGTTCCTCGATCGCATCGCCACCCACATACTCGCCTTCGAAGGCGACTCGCAGGTGGTCTGGTTCGAGGGCAACTACGCGGACTACGAGGCCGACCGCAAGCGCCGCCTGGGCGTGGAGGCCGACCAGCCGCGCCGCATCAAGTACAAGCGGCTGCAGCATTGAGGCCAAAGGGAAAAGACTACTCAATGCGAAGGTGCAAAGACGCAAAGCAGATGCAGGCCGGGCCAGGCCAATAGGGCGTAACCCGACAAATAGCCATGTCGAACAGCCATTACGTCGAGTTACGCTATGTGCCGCCCCGATCTACAAGACTGAGGGAGCGAAAACGCACCAGGAGCAGCGCTTTTCGCGCTGTCGGCCACCGGAAATGGAAAGTTGTCTTCCGACAAAACCTTAAGTCCGATCTAAAATCTCTTTGCGTCTTTGCTTTAATCATTTCCATTCCAAACAAGACAAACGCGCCATGCTATCCATCCTGACCCTGCTCCTCATGCTGGTGGTGATCCTGATCGCCGCCGAGATCTTCACCAACGCGCTCGAACACCTGGGCGAGCGGCTCAACATCTCCGAGGGCGTCACCGGCTCGCTGTTCGCGGCGGTGGGCACCGCGCTCCCCGAGACCATGGTGCCGCTGCTCGCCATCTTCGCCGGCACGGACGACCAGCACCTCAACGAGGAGATCGGCGTGGGCGCCATCCTAGGCGCACCGCTCATGCTCTCCACCCTCGCGGTGTTCCTGCTGGCCGTGGCCACTATTCAGAAGCGCGGCACCAACGGGCATTTCGTGCCCGAGAAGACCGGCGTCATCCGGGATCTGGACTTTTTTCTGGTGGCCTTCGCGATCGCCATCATCGCCCTGTTCGTACCGCACGATTTCTCCGCGGTGCGCGCCACACTGGGCATTTCGCTGGTGCTCATCTACTTCGTCTACGTGATGCTCACGCTGCGCGCTTCGGCGGAACTGGTGCAGAACGGCCATGCCACCCAGGCGGAAAGCGAGATGTTCCTGAACCGGATCGGCCTGCCGGACAACATGTTCGTGATCCTGTTCCAGCTTGCGCTGGGCCTGGTGCTGCTGGTCGCGGGGGCCAAAGGCTTCATCCACGGCGTGGAAGAGGTCTCCCAGATGATCGGCATCTCCGCGCTGCTGCTGTCCCTGCTGATCGTGCCCGTGGCCACGGAACTGCCGGAAAAGGTGAACAGCATCCTGTGGATCCGCAAGCACAAGGACACCCTCGCCTTCGGCAACATCACCGGCGCCATGGTGTTCCAGGGCACGCTGCTGCCCGCCATCGGCATCATGCTCACTCCGTGGGAACCGCGTCCCGCCGTGCTGTTCGGGGTCATCGCCACGCTCGCGGCGGCCCTGTGGCTGCGCCTGCAGTTGCGTAACGGCGGTCTGCGTGTGTGGCATGTCGCCGTAAACGGCGCGCTGTATTTCGTCTATATCGGTATAGCGTTGATCATGATCACCCCCTAGTCCAATGGGTGTGTTCCGGTGCGCGTATGGATGAAAAACTCGACCGGCTGCTGAACCGCGCGGAACAACTGCTGGAGCGGTTCGAGCAACTGCTGCCACCCGCCGCCGGCGCGCCCGACTGGAATGCCGCTGCAGCATTCCGCTGGCGCCGCCAGGGCCGCGGCGGCCGGCTGCAGCCCATCCGCCACCCGCACCGGCTGCGCCTGGCGGACCTGCTCTGCATCGACGCCCAGAAAGCGGAGATCGAGCGCAACACCCGCCAGTTCGTGCACGGCCTGCCCGCCAACAACGTCCTGTTGTGGGGCTCGCGCGGCACCGGCAAATCCTCCCTCATCAAGGCCATCCTCAACGAATACGCCCCGCAGGGTCTGCGTCTGATCGAGGTGGACAAGAACGACCTGGTGGATCTGTCCGATATCATCGAGCATGTTTACGGACGCCCCGAGCGCTTCATCCTGTTCTGCGACGACCTCTCCTTCGAAGCCCACGAACCGGGCTACAAGGAGCTCAAGGCCATGCTCGACGGCTCGGTGGCCGCCATGCCGGAAAACGTGCTGATCTACGCCACCTCCAACCGCCGCCACCTGCTGCCCGAGTATTTTTCCGAAAATGCCGAGGCGCGGCGCGTTGGCGACGAGATCCATCCCGGCGAGGCGGTGGAAGAAAAGATCTCCCTGTCCGAACGGTTCGGACTCTGGGCGTCCTTCTACCCCTTCAGCCAGGACGAGTATCTTGCGATTGTGAACCATTGGCTGGCGCGGCTGCAGGTGAGCGTCACGGACGACGAAGCCGTGCGCAAGGCCGCCCTGCAATGGGCCCTCGCCCGCGGCTCACGCAGCGGCCGCGTGGCGTGGCAATTCGCGCGGGATTGGGCGGGCCGCAGCCGCCTGTGATCTCGTCCGCGTGCCGCCGCTTGCAGAGAAGGAACCAACCGACCGATGTCTGATCTGGAAGAGCTGAAACTGCGTCTGCGCGAGTTCGCGCGGGCGCGCGACTGGGAACAGTTCCATTCGCCGAAAAATCTCGCGATGGCGCTCATCGTGGAGGCGGCGGAACTGGTGGAGCATTTCCAGTGGCTCACCCAGGAGCAGAGCCGCCAATTGCCGCCTGACAAGCTTGCAGAGGTCGAGCAGGAACTCGCCGATGTCTTCATCTATCTCATCCGTCTCGCAGACATGCTGGGCGTGGACCTCATGCAGGCGGCGCAGAACAAGATCCTCGTCAACGAACGGAAGTATCCCGCGGACAAGGCGCGCGCCAGTGCCAAGAAATACACCGAGTACTGATCCGACTCCGTGAACTACCGCCATGCTTTCCACGCCGGCAACGGCCCGGACGTCTTCAAGCATATCGTGCTGACTCGCGTGCTGCGTGCGTTGCACAAAGAGGAGGCGCCCTTCTGCATCATCGACACCCATGCGGGCCGCGGCAAATACGTGTTGAGGAAAGGCGGCGAACACGAGGAGGGCATCGGCCTGCTGTGGCCCGAGCGCGCGCAGTGGCCGGCATTCGCCGATTACCTCTCCGTCGTCGCGAAGTTCAACGGCAAGGACCGGCTCAAGTTCTATCCTGGCTCACCGTTCATCATCCGCGAATTCCTGCGCCCCCAGGACCGGGCGGTTTTTCTCGAACTGCACCCCGAGGAACACGCGGCGCTCGCCGCGCTGATCGGCCCGACCAAGGGCGTGCAGATATGCAACATGGACGCGTGGCAGGGCCTGAAGGGTTTCATCCCGCCTAAAGAAGAGCGCGGCCTCGTGCTGATCGACCCGCCGTTCGAGAAGACCGACGATTTCGCCGACATCGCGGCGACGCTGCGTACAGCGACGAAGTGCTGGCATAACGGCATCTATATGATCTGGTATCCGCTCAAGGCCGAATATCCCATTGCGCGCCTGCACCGCGCCGTCGCGGCCCTCGGCCTGCCCGCGCTCGCCGCGGAACTGACCACCCTGCCCACCGACGTCCCGCACCGCCTGAACGGCAGCGGCATCGTGCTGATCAACCCGCCGTGGCAACTGAAGGAAACGCTGGCACGGGAACTGCCGCCACTGGCGCAACGGCTGGCCGGCCCCAACGGCACGCCGGGCGTGCGGGTAGAAGAACTGCGGCAGGCCGGTTAGCTCTTTGCCCAACACGCCCGGTCAACCGAAGTCTGCATAGTGTGGGCATCGCCCACCAAACAACGTCCTGACAACCGGCTGCACGGTGGGCGGTGCCCACCCAGCCCTGTCAACATGTCGATTTCGACTTCAATTTCTTTCAGTTTTTCGGTTTCGATTCCAATTTTCCTGAACGAGCAAACGCTTACTGGAGACGTGGCGCTGTGCCAACGTCGGGCGTAGCAATGGCGTAGGCCTTGTGAGCCTCTCCTGTCATCGGTTCGAGGCCAGGTTGGATAAACGAAATCCAATCCATCCCGAGACTTACAGCATGTTGACAGGGCTGGCGGTGCCCACCCTACATATGACGCGGTGCAGCCCTGGCGCTGCGTTGCGGCACGCGCTTCCCATAAATCCACAACCGGCTGGCCAGCAGCACCGCCAGCACCAGCCCGTACAGCAACGGTTCACGGGTATCGGCCTTCACCAGCCACAAGAAATGCAGCACGCCGCCGATACCGATGAAATACACCAGCCGATGCAGCCGCTGCCAGCGCCTGCCGCCCAGACGGCGCATCATGCCGTCGGTGGACGTGACCGCCAACGGAATCAGCAACACGAAACTCGCGAACCCCACCGTGATATAGGGCCTCTCGGCCACGTCCGCGACGATCTCTTCCCAGGCGAAGAATTGATCGAGCACCAGATAGGTCAGGAAGTGCAGGCACGCATAGAAGAAGGCGAACAGCCCGAACATGCGCCGGAAACGCATGAGCACACGCCAGCCGAAGAAATGGCGTAGCGGCGTCACGGCCAGCGTGACCAGCAGAAAGCGCAGCGTCCAGTCGCCCGTGCGATGCGTGATCGCTTCGATGGGATTGGCGCCGAGACCGGCGTTGAAGGCGTCCCACACGAGCAAGCCCAGCGGCAGCAGACAGATCGCAAAAACGACGCCCTTGGCTGCCCTGATCTGTTTCAGGCTCGCATTCATCTGCAAAATCCCGCGTCGACAGGCCTGCGCTTTCAATTACCGCAGGGTGGACAATGCCTGCCCTACGAAACCCCGGTCCGGCTCGCCTTAGAGCCTATCCGAATAACCCGCTCTGCTGATACGCGATCAGGCCGCAGGCGAAGTGAAGCATGGCCAGGTAGTTCTCCGGCTTCTTGCACCAGCGGATC
>JBAYZB010000130.1:0-8560 GCA_041672765.1 Gammaproteobacteria bacterium
ACTCTAAGATACTTCACATTAACACCTCGTTTTGTTATTTGCGTTGTTTGCACTACCACAATAACTTACGAGGTGTTTTTGTCAAGCACTATTTTTACCTAATTTACTGCCACCCAGGAGCTTAGATACCTAGGAAAGATTAGTTTGATAGATGCAATTTCTTCTATGAATTCCAAGACCTACCTAAGAAGGACATAGCTCAGTTATGCAGCGAGGTTCTGGAAATCAAGTTCCATCCAGATATTGTCGAATATGTCCACTTCCACTCCAGCGGCAATGTCCGTAAAGCCATGAAACTTATCCGCTCAGTGGAAGAGATAGGTATTTATAAGAATCTTGAAATGATCACACAAGCCGACCTGGATGATTGAGAATAGTATGACCAACCAAGAACTGATCCTCAACTTCATCAATCAGTATGATCGACCATTTAACGCTGAAGTAATCGCACAGTTGACCAGTGTTAGTAGAGATGGTATCGAAAAGCTACTACCCGAACTGCTCCAAAGTCAGGCAATCAAACAGATTGAAGATAGTCCTCCGATTTATGTCCGAGCCAATCGCTACCAAGCTAGGATCGGCTACCAGCACTACAAGGGATGGACTTTCAGCATCGCAGATGCCCATAGGCTTCTGGACATCCTGGAACAAGGCAGATACAAGTCCATCCGAGAGATTGCTCAAGCCATCTGTAAGTCCAGACAGTGGGTCTATATCTATCTGGAGGCACTGGCATCGATTGAAGTCGTTGACCTGAGGCAGCACATATATGTGGTTATTTCCCGCCAAAACGTGGCCAAAATCGGCAGAAAAGTCCAGAAAGGTATATTGGGGCAACTCAGGAATATGAATAGGATTGGGTGCTATAGATTGCTTGAGTAGATCGAAATTTAATGAAACAAGAGCCACATTAACTAATGGTCAGACAATACCAATAGTACGCACAGCTACTCGTCACTGTCTCTTGCTTTGCTGTTGATATGGTTTTTCATAGCTTGTAGAGATTTAAAACCCAGAGATCGGGCTGCTTGAGTTAGGTTCCTATTAATTCGGATGCTCTCATTTATGGCTTTCATCTTAATCTTTTTCATCTCACTCATCAAATCAAATTCTCCATTCAGTTTGCATGTGATGTCGTCCCTAATTGGCAGTTGAAGCTCTCCCCGATCTGGATTAGCATAGAATCTTTTAAAGCACTCTTTTTGCATAGTATCTTCATTGATAATTGTGTCTGCATTTAGGATACAACACCTCTTGATTACTGTCTTCAATTCCCTGACGTTACCACTCCATGGGTAGCTCAAAATAAAGTCATAAGCTGATTTATCAAATGACTTAGGGATATAGTTTATCTGCAGTCCTTGCCTGCTAATTGTAATGCGTTTTAACTCGTCGTTGGTAATTTCTAGTATCTTCTCTGCTATCAGGATTGAGTCCTTTCCACGTTCTCTAAGAGGAGGTAAATCTATCACCCCTTCAGCGAGCCTGTAGTACAAATCTAATCTTAGTTTCTGGGGGCTGTTTGTTGCTCCGATTACTCTCACATCTACTTTCTCATATTTATTACTACCTAGGGGCTTAACAAGCCCATCCTCTAGCACTCGTAATAGTTTGGCTTGAAGGTTATCAGATAATTCCCCTATCTCATCCAAGAACAAAATACCCCCGTCTGATATCTTAAACAGACCATCTTTATCTGTTTTCGCGTCAGTAAAAGACCCTTTTTTATGACCAAACAATTCAGATTCTGCCAATTGGTCAGATAGATTGGCGCAGTTAAAAGCAAAGAACTTTTTACTATCTCGTACGCTAGAGCTTTTAAACAGCGCAGCAAAAAGCTCTTTACCAGTACCGCTTTCACCTACAATCAAGAGGTTTCTATCAAATATAGAGTACTGGATGGTATCCCTTTTAGCATCTAGAATTTTTTCACACTTACCTATGATAACATTGAGAGATTGATTATCATAGAGAATTGCTCGCTTGGTTTGAGTATCGCCAGGAAGCTGTTTTCGTAAGATATCATAGCTTATCTGAAATGGGAAGTTTACTTCTTCTACACCAGACTTACGTTCAGCCACATCAGCCCAAGTTTGGAGCAACGTTGACTCATAAATGGTTCGTCCTAGCATAATCAGGGACACAGTTATAGCGTTTGTCCCTGAGGAAGTATTGATAAAAAGCCTACTGATCGACTTCTTGTAATGAAGATACATTGTTATCTCTTTCTTGAGAATCTCGTGCATCTCACCTATATCTGAAACCTTCACATCATCGTCTATAGCCTTAGAAAAGACTTTGCAACCATACTTTTTATTGAGTTTGGCTGAGTAACGGCGCATGTCAAAATCAAAATCGTCTACGTAACGGGCCTGGTAAAAGCCATATATCTCATCAATATGGTATTTCTCTGACGAGACTATGCTCTCAATAGGGCCAAAAGGCTCTACCTGCCTTGTCGAGCTTTCGCAGTCGTGACGACCTATCCATGAAATCAATATGTTCATAACAATCTCCATGTCCAGTCAATTGGACCCGTCCTAAATGTCAATAAATACTTTAGCATAAATAACTAATTCTTCACTGTGTGTTGATAACTCAAAATGCAATTAACTGCATATCAACGGAATAGGAATCTAAACGAATTGTTGGAATCTATTGCTTACTACATAGTCATCATAGATGTGAGATTGAGTGTGGTAAACACCCCAGGAATCATAAAAGGAGGTAAGATGAAAAAGAACATCTTACTGATAGTGATAAGCGGTGTGATTTCTATTGCTGCCACTATCGCTAAAGAAGCAGCTAAAAAAGCTATCAATGCAAGATAGTTGGTTTGTGATTTTAATCATTGAGTAGAAACGGATTGGAGGTTGACAAAAAACCCCTATCCAGTAGCAGAGTAAAAAGCCAAAATCAAACATGGAGGAACAATGGCTGAATTGAAAGAATTAGTAGCTCAGGAAGCACGACCTTTACCGGTGATACTGCTTCTTGACGTATCAGGCAGCATGGCTGGAGGAAAAATCCAAAGCCTGAATCTGGCAGTAAAAGAAATGCTCAAAACATTTTCTGTCAGTGAATCGATCAGAGCAGAGATACATGTTGGAATAATCACATTTGGTGATAAGGCTGCGATTCACACAAAACTACAACCCGCTTCGAAAATCAATCCCGAAGAATTCATTGCAGACGGGTTGACCCCAATGGGAGAAGCGTTCTCGATATGCAAATCTATCGTTGAAGATCGAGACCAGATACCCAGCAGAGCATACAGGCCATCGATTATTCTAGTAACTGATGGTCAACCTAACGATGATGGTTGGGAGCAGAAGATGCACTCTTTTATACATGACGGAAGAAGCGCAAAATGCTTTCGTTGGGCCTTGGGTATAGGCGATGACTGTGATGAGACCATGCTAAGGCTCTACTTAAACAGCTCAGACGCGAAAGTGTTTCATGCTGAAGATGCTACAGAAATAGTAAACTTCTTCCGCTATGTAACAATGTCCACCGTACAGCAGTCAAAGAGCGCAGAACCTAACAAACCAGTAGTACAGAAATCGATACCAAATCTAAAAGATCCCTTTGATCCTAATGCGATCAGATTCTGATTCTAGGAAGCATTTATCGTGGCTGTTGACTAGACCCTTGCAGCCTATTAAAATTAGGAATTAAAACATTACTGTCAGGATAATAGGATATTGGCAGATATACGGGAGAAACTATGCAAATACGAGTACATGAATTAGCTAAGGAACTTAAGATTAGTGCAATGAGTTTAAAAAAGCAACTTCAAGATCTCGGAGTGATCACAAAAAGTCACATGAGCCTGATTGAAGATGAAGTGGCGGACAAGATTAGAAAGACATATCATGCCCAGGTAGTTACGAAAAATAGAGCGGAAGAAGACCGAAAAGCAATGATAGAATTCTATAATCAGGCCCCAAAGGTAGCGGATTATCCTTTTAAAGTTGAAGAAGAAGCTAGTGAAGAGCCAGCCCATAGCATATCCGAAGCAAGCTCAGGTATGAGTAAGCCAGCAACCCAGAAAGCTATACCTGATCTTAAAGATCCTTTTGATCGCAATGCGAACAAACACTAAATCAAAAGTGAATCTGTCTTATGCCGGGGCTTCATCAAGAGGCCCCGGACATAAGCTGAATAATACTCCAAATCAAGATGCATGGATATTCAGAGAACTTTCTTGGGGATTCGTTGGTGTTGTTGCTGATGGCTTAGGTAGTCATGTTCATTCTCAGATAGGCTCTAAGGCTGTTTGTAGAGCTGTCATAAAAGCTCTAGATATATGGAAACGTTATCCTGATTCTACAGTGGAGCTTCTTTTGCGCCTTATTCATAACATCTGGCTACTAGAAATAGGTAATTTTGATCCAAACCTGTGTGGCACAACATGCCTGTTTTCCGCCGGCATTACAGATCTGAATAGGCTTGTGGTTGGCCAGCTTGGAGATGGCATCGTCCATGTCCAACTCGATGGAGTATCAAGAGTAATAGCAGATAAAACGGATGAGTATACCAACTTAACTAAATCAATCCATAATTCAATGAGCTCAGACTGGATCTGCGAGTCTTTCAGTATGGAAAATCGAAATATCAGGTTGATGTTAGCAACTGATGGAATAGCTGAGGATTTGATACAATCGAGGATTAGCGATTTCGTTGATTATGTTGATAGTGGTTCGATGCATAAGAAGACACAGGTAGAGAAAAACAAGTTTATTAAAAGAATGCAAGATGAATGGCCAACTCCTTTGCATTCAGACGATAAAACATTACTTATGATTAAGGTCGGAGATCAGAATGCTATTTAAAGCGTCACAGGACAAGGAGAAGATGGAAAACTCTTCAGTCAGAAAAGTACTTGATTCCAAAGGGCAGGTCCATATAGTAACGGGTGAATTAGGTAGGGGTGGCCAGGGTATTGTTTACAAGACAAACGATCCTAACGTTATTATTAAGATGCTCGTTAACGAGTTAGGGCTCCCAACAACTGATGATAAATTAAAACACTCATATGAAGAGAAGATCAATAGAGTTAAGATAGTCCCCTTCCCAAAACAAGTCAATATTGCCACTCCCGTGGATACATTGGCCCCTCCGCATATTGGTTATACAATGCAAATGTTAACTGGCATGATTCCTCTCGAAAAGAGCATGAATCATAAGGAAGGATCGTTATCGAAAAGCTACCTGAACACTGGGGGGCTAAAGAGAAGACTGCTGATCCTGAAAAAACTTGCGTCAATACTCTCATATCTCCAAATGAACAATCTTGTATATGGGGATTTATCTCCAAACAACGTATTTGTCTCAGGTGTTTTTGACCAATCTGAGGTCTGGCTCATTGATCCGGACAATATATGCGACCAATTGGATTTTACAAATAGTGTACAGACTCCAGGTTATTCATCTCCGGAAGTGTATTCTGGTTCCATGCCCAATACCATATATTCAGATGTTTACAGCTTTGCCGTACTCGCGTATGAATTGTTAACTGCCAGACATCCATTTGAAGGAGATAGAGTGATTAATGGAGGGGGTTGGGAGGATGAAGGACACGATTTATATGATCTGGCATATAGGGGAGAGATTCCCTGGGTAGACGATCCGGATGACACTAGCAATGCTCCTATCCAAGGCGTGGGAATTCCGCATAAATGGGTGATTAGTCCAGTTATGTACGATTTGTTCGAGAAAACATTCAGTTACGAAGGCAGGAAGAAGCCTCTAACAAGACCCTCCATGTTAGAATGGCATAAATGTTTATCAAGGGCTGTGAAGATGGTTGTAACATGTGAGGGATGTGGCTCTACGTATTTCTTGTCCAATAACTGCCCATTCTGTGATACTAATCGGAAACAGGTGTTTTTCACTACAATCAAGTCATTGATTAAAGATGAGTTTGATGGGAATCTCTGGAAAACGATTGAAACCTTGGTCTTAGATGGACTGGAAACAGGTGGAAAAGACACTATCAAGATCAGCAGTTTCGTTCCTCGTCTAGCTCATGAGCAGGATACTGATGTTGTAGAGCTATTCATTAAAAACGATAGGTTAATGGTAAGGAATATACTTAGGTCCAATAATCTGTATGTTAAAGTAGATGATAAGTATAAAAATTTCAGTTTTGAAGCATTCGGTAGATCGGGCACAATATCTCTTGCTTATCGGGGCGAAAGTGAGTTCAGATATTTAACGATTGATAGAGTTTGAGGCAAAACGTCGTGAATGTAAAACAGATTAATTTCTTGAAAGCCACGATAGTGGAAGTAACCATCAGAGATGTTAGGGCTGTTAACACAAATAGAATATGGGAGATAATCAAGCTTGGGGATGATGTATGTATCACCTGTGAAGGCGAAATATTCGAAATCACCCCAACTACTCAATCTTATCAAGATGATTTAAATCTGGTGATAACAAGGGGGCTATCGAGGCTAGTTTCTGTAGAAGTCACCAGCAAGCTTAAGAATGAAGCCGTACTATCGATTTTTGAGTTCCAAGAGAAATACTACACTGAGTTTTCTATAGGTATTCCAGATAAGCTTGCAAAGGCACTCAGCAAAGTCATTGGTAGACGGAACCTGAGCATCGATGATCAAATCAAATGGCTAGTCGAACATACTACCATTCAGAAGAGTAAAGACTTACGAGTAATTATCTTAGGGAAACACATACAATCTCATGATGAAAAAGACTCTGGGTTTATAATAGCTGGGAACTCCGTATTTCTACAAGTTAATAAGATGGTTAAACAAAACCAAGATGGCGTGCCTTACAATGTGCTGATTCTTGATAAAATTACTAGATCAATCAAGAAAGAAAACTATGTGTTCACACTGTGCGAAGGATCATTGGATTTCACTGATGAAACTACAGTGGCGGTTTTGAAAAGAGAAACACAAGCCGCTTTAGCACAGCAGGAAGACTCGATCACAAGTTACCTGAATATCTGGAATAAGTATAGCTTGGAAGAAGAAAAGATCTACCTCGAAAGGATGTATCGGGTCGGCTATGTTGAGTACGAAAGCTTTGAGCAGGAGGATGACAAAGTAACCAGACTAAGTTTGAGGCCTAATCAAGCAATTGAAGGATTTGCAAATGATACATCTCAGGGTGATCTACTGGAGATAACTACTGTAGAGCCTGGTTTTCTCAATATCTCGATTCCAGACATAAACGCATATAGTTCTTTCACAAAGGCGAACAAACTAAACTGTTTCGTGGTCAAGTTAGCTCGCAAAATCCGTGAAAGAGACTATGCTATATATGTAGAATCAGAAGAAAAGATACCTATGACAGGCTTTATGTTCTTGTCAATCAGAGGTGATAGGACAATTCAAGAAAGACGAAACAAAGCCAGGTATCTGATTGACAATCTATCCAACCCCATGCCTCAGTTGAAAGCCCTTTTACAGGGAGCACCAGTAACAAAACCTCAACAAAACCATTATGATCCCATAAGTCCTGGAGTGAAAGAAGAGATATTCCCTAAACATGATCCGACCTATCAGCAGAGAAAGGCAATCGAGATTGCCTTAAATACGCCTGATATTGCGATTATTCAGGGTCCTCCCGGCACTGGTAAAACGACTGTCATCACGGCCATTTTAAAAAGGCTCAATGAGATTTCATCCGCTGAGAAAGGAATAGCAGGCAGTAATCTTGTTACCGCATTTCAACACGATGCTGTAGAAAATGCCGTCGACCGAATCTATGTTCTTGGATTACCGGCAGTGAAGTTTGGGACAAAAGCTGGAGCTGATACTCCAGACGTCGAGTTGATCAAGAGGAGAATAGATGAATGGAGGCTAGACAAGGCCAATCAAATCAGAGCACACAATCCTGAGTTGTCAGACAAACCTTATTTATCAGAAATATCTGATATGATAATCGGTTATAAGCTATCACCTGGAACAGCTGAAGAAACTGGGATATTCTTAAAAGAATTGCTTCACAAATGCAGTGGGATGATAAGCTCGGAAACCTTATCCGGTTTCATGGGTATTATAACATCCCTCGAACTAGAAATGAAAGCTACCGACAACCTGGAGCGAAATCTTCTATTAAAACAGGTTAGGCGAATTCCTACCAATATAAAAGCATTCAATGATGGAGGCTCTAATCAAATTAAAATCGCTATAATAAGAATCTCGGAGTTAAATTCTACTGATCTACAAGACCTGTTGATTGAGTTGAGTAATCTAGCGAAAATCAATAAACCAGATAATGAGACTCTTTTGAAATTAAAGCATGTCAGAGAGAAGTTACTGCTCAAGCTTACAATTACTCGTAACCCATATGCTAAGCCTAAGAATAGGGATGGTATCCTAGAAATTCTAAACTGCATCGCAATTGATGTAAGTGCATACGAAAACAAGCTGCACTCTCCAGAACAAAGAGTTCTGCTAGAATATCTGAACAGCTTTGAAAACTATCCAGTCACAATCCAAGAAGCCGTTGAAGACTATACATCAGTCTATGGTGCGACATGTCAACAAACGTTTGGTGAAGAGATAGTGAAAAGGAAAGCAGA
>JBAYZB010000131.1:0-8517 GCA_041672765.1 Gammaproteobacteria bacterium
AGCGCAAGCCTCATAAAATCCATTTGCCCGCCGGGCGGCTTCGCCCGCGCGTGCCTATTTCACAGCAACGGAGAACATTATGGCCTGGAACGAACCGGGTGGTGGGAGCAAGGATCCCTGGCGCGGCCGCAATGACGAGCAAGGCCCACCCGATTTGGATGAAATTGTCCGCAAGATGCAGGACAAGTTTGGCGGCCTGTTCGGCGGCAAGAAAGGCGGTGGCGGTGGCCGCGGCAAGGCGAGTCCGTATGGTATGGGCCTGATTGTCCTGATCGTTCTGGCCGTGTGGGCGTTTTCCGGCATCTACATCATCGATCCTTACGAGCAGGGCGTGGTGCTGCGCTTTGGCAAATACGCCTATACCGTGCCGCCCGGGCCGCACTGGCATATCCCTTACCCGATCGAGCGGGTTGAGAAGGTCGACGTGGATCAGATCCGCTCGGTGGACCACAAGGCCGTGATGTTGTCCCAGGACGAGAACATCGTCGACGTGCAGCTTGCGGTGCAGTACCGCGTCAAGGATGCCCGCGGCTATCTGTTCAATGTGCGTGATCCGGATCTTACGCTGCGGCAGGTGGCCGAGAGCGCCATCCGCGAGATCGTCGGCAAGAGCACCATGGATTTCGTGCTGACCGAAGGCCGTGCCGAGGTCGTGGCGGATGCGCGCGAGGTCATGCAGCAGGTACTGGATCAATACGGGACGGGCCTCGATATCACCGCGGTGAATCTGGTGGATGCCCAGCCGCCGGAGGAGGTGCAGAGCGCGTTTGAAGATGCCATCCGGGCCCGGGAGGACGAGCAGCGGCTGAAGAACGAGGCCGAGGCCTATGCCAACGAGATCATCCCGCAGGCGCGCGGCGACGCCGCCCGCCAGATCGAGGAGGCCAATGCCTATCGGGAGAGCGTGATCGCGCGGGCGGAAGGTGAGGCGAGCCGTTTCCTGCAGCTGTTGGCCGAGTACACCAAGGCGCCAGAGGTAACGCGGCAGCGGCTCTATATCGAGAGCATGGAAGAAGTCCTCTCCAATGCGAGCAAGGTGCTGGTGGACGTCCAAGGCAGCAACAATCTCCTGTATTTGCCGCTGGATCGTATCGTTCGGCAGCAACAGGGCGGTTCATCCAACAACGGCGGTGTCGTCCAGATGGTGCCGGCCCCCGAAACGATGTCGCCTTCGGTGTCGGGCATGAGTCAGAGGGACCGCGACAATCTGCGTCGGCGGGAGGTGCGCTGATGGGTCAGGCGAGAACTTTCGCGATTGTTTTGTTGCTGGTGGCAGCGGTCATCGGATCGCTTTCCGTCTACACCGTCAAGGAGTGGGAACGTGCCATCGTATTTCAGCTCGGCGAGATTGCGCGGGTTGATGTGGGGCCTGGACTGCATTTCAAGATCCCGCTTATCCAGACCGTGCGCAAGTTCGACGGGCGCATCCTTACCATGGATTCCCAGCCGGAGCGCTATCTGACCGCGGAGAAGAAAAACGTCATCGTCGATTCCTTCGTCAAGTGGCGCATCAGCGATGTCGGCCGGTTCTACCGTGCGAACCAGGGGGACGAGCGGCGCGCGGAGGCGCGTTTGGCCCAGATCATCAAGGACGGTCTGCGCAGCGAGTTCGCCAAGCGCACGGTACAGGAGGTGGTGTCCGGCGAGCGTAGTCAGATCATGAGCATCCTGACCGTCACCGCCAGCAAGGCGGTGGAAGGGCTCGGAATGTCCATCGTCGACGTGCGGCTCAAGCGCATCGATCTGCCGACGGAGGTCAGCACTTCCGTGTACCGGCGCATGGAGGCGGAGCGGGCGCGGGTGGCGCGGGAATTCCGCTCCCGCGGTGCCGAGGCGGCGGAGCGGATTCGTGCGGACGCCGATCGCCAGCGGACTGTGATCAGGGCGGAGGCCTACCGCGATGCCGAGCGCATCCGCGGCGAGGGCGACAAGAGGGCGGCGGAGATCTATGCCCAGGCGTTCAGCCAGAACTCCGAGTTCTACGCGCTGTACCGCAGTCTCAATTCGTACAAGACCATGTTCAAGGACAAGAGCGACCTGATCGTGCTGGAGCCTGATTCGGAGTACTTCCGGTATTTCATGGGAACGGATGCGGGCGCGGGGACAGGCGCAAGGAAATAGTCATCCTGTAGTCTGTGGTCGTAACACGATGTCCGGGCGGTGCGCATGTGCCGCCCGGCATTTTTTTGGGAGGGGGCGTGTGGCGTGATCTGCTGGCCGCCGTAGCGCTGTTGCTGGTACTGGAAGGCATTCTGCCGTTTGCCAATCCCCAAGGCATGCGCCGTGCGTGGCAGATGATGGCGCAACTGGATGACCGGTCGTTGCGGACGGCGGGCCTGATCAGTATGGGGCTCGGGCTCCTGTTGCTGTATTGGGTCCGGTAGCGCCTGCCAGCCGGGAAAGGCCGGGCATGCCACAGGGGCGGTTGCCCGGGTCCTCGGAGGGGCAATGGTGTATCCTAAGCGCACTGTAAAGAACATGCTGGGTTAGAGGCGGAATTGATCATGACGGCTAGAGATCGCTGGCTGTTGCCGGAGGGCATCGAGGAGGTATTGCCGCCCCGGGCGGAGCATCTGGAGCGTTTACGCCGGCGTTTGTTGGACCTCTATCAGAGCTGGGGCTACGAACTGGTCATGCCCCCGTTCATCGAATATCTGGAGTCGCTGCTGACCGGTACCGGCACGGACCTTGACCTGCAGACCTTCAAGCTCACCGATCAGTTAACGGGCCGCCTCATGGGCGTGCGCGCGGACATGACGCCCCAGGTGGCGCGTATCGACGCGCACCGGTTGAAGCGGGACGTGCCCGTGCGGTTGTGCTATCTCGGGACGGTGTTGCGCACCCGGCCGGAAGGTTTCGCGGGTTCGCGCGGGCCGCTGCAGGTGGGGGCCGAGCTGTTCGGCCACGCCGGCATCGAGAGCGATGTGGAAGTGCTGTGCCTGATGCTGGAAACGCTGGCGATGACCGGCATCGAGCAAGTCCATGTGGACCTCGGGCACGTGGGTATCTTCCGCGGGCTGGCGCGGGCGGCGGAGCTGGCCCCGGAGCAGGAGGCGGTGCTGTTCGATGCCCTGCAGCGCAAGGCGAGGCCGGAGATTGAGGAATTTCTCGCCCGCTATGCGATCTCGGCCGGACATGCCCGCATGCTGGAAAGCCTCGTGGAGTTGAACGGCGGAACCGAAGTGTTGGGCGAGGCCCGGCGCGTCCTGAAAGAGGCGGATGCCGAGGTACAGGAAGCATTGGATTACCTGGAACGGATGGCCCGGGCGGTGCAAGGTTGCCTGCCCTCCGTGCCGTTGTATTTCGATCTCGCAGAGCTGCGCGGGTATCATTACCAGACCGGTGTGGTATTTGCCGCATTCGTGCCGGGCCATGGGCAGGAGATCGCCCGCGGCGGCCGCTACGACGAGATCGGACGGGTGTTCGGGCGCGCCCGGCCAGCGACCGGTTTCAGCGCGGATCTGAAGACGCTGGTGGCGCTGGGCCGTGATGAGTCGCGCGGAACGGCGACATGCGGTATCTTTGCGCCCGCGTCCGACGATCCGCTCCTGCGGGCACGGGTGCGCGAACTGCGGGCCCAGGGCGAGCGGGTCGTTTTCGCGCTGCCGGGACAGGCGGGCGGTGCCCGTGAGATGAACTGCAACCGCGTGCTGGAACGCCGGGGTGCAGAGTGGGTGGTCGTCGATTGTTGACGATCAATGGATCGGAGGCTGCGGAGCCCTCGGGCATATCGTGGCAGTATTGCAAGCATAAATCGTTATAAGCGTTAGCCAGGAATCATGTGACATGGGCAAGAATGTTGTGGTGATCGGCACCCAGTGGGGGGACGAGGGCAAAGGCAAGGTCGTGGATCTGCTGACCGACCGCGCGAGCGCCGTGGTGCGCTTCCAGGGTGGTCACAACGCCGGGCATACCCTGGTCATCGGCGGCAAGAAGACGGTGTTGCACCTGATCCCCTCGGGCATCCTGCGCGACGGGGTGCAGTGTCTCATCGGCAACGGCGTGGTGCTGTCGCCTTCGGCCCTGCTGGAAGAGATCGCCATGCTGGAAGGCCAGGGCGTTCCCGCCCGGGAGCGGCTCAAGATCAGCGAGGCCTGCCCGTTGATTCTGCCCTACCACGTGGCCTTGGATCACGCCCGTGAACGGGCGCGCGGCAAGGCCGCCATCGGCACCACGGGGCGCGGCATCGGGCCCGCCTACGAAGACAAGGTCTCGCGCCGCGGTCTGCGCCTGGGCGACCTGTTCCACCGCGAGCGCTTCGCCGCCAAGCTGGGCGAGGTGCTGGATTACCACAACTTCGCCCTGCAGCACTATTTCAAGGCCGAGCCGGTGGATTTCAGCAAGGTGCTGGACGAGACCCTGGCCATGGCGGAGGTACTGCGCCCGCTGGTGGCCGACATTTCGGAGATGCTGCACCAGTACCACGTGCGTGGCGAGAACGTCATGTTCGAGGGTGCCCAGGGCGCGCTGCTCGACATCGACCACGGCACCTATCCGTTCGTCACCTCGTCCAACACCACGGCAGGCGGCGCGGCCACCGGCAGCGGCATGGGGCCGCGCTATCTCGATTACATCCTGGGTATCACCAAGGCCTATACCACCCGGGTCGGCGCCGGTCCGTTCCCCACCGAACTGTATGATGGCAAGGAGCTGATGGACGCCGTCGGCGCCTACATGGCCGAGCGCGGCCACGAGTTCGGCTCCACCACGGGCCGTCCGCGCCGCTGCGGCTGGTTCGATGCCGTGGCGCTACGCCGGTCCATCCAGATCAACAGCGTGTCGGGCCTATGCATCACCAAGCTCGACGTGCTGGACGGGCTGGACACCATCCGCATCTGCGTGGGTTACAAGTGCAACGGTACCGTCCACAACACGCCGCCGGTGGGCGCCGAGGCGTTTGCTGCCTGCGAGCCGATCTACGAGGACATGCCAGGCTGGAAGGAGTCCACGGTGGGGTTGAAGCGCTACGAGGATCTGCCGGCCAATGCCCGCGCCTACCTCAAGCGTATCGAGGAAATCGTCGAAACGCCCATCGACATCATCTCCACCGGCCCGGACCGCGAGGAGACCATCATCCTGCGCCATCCGTTCGATTCCAAGGCCTGATCCGGTCGGCGGCGGGCCTCGCTTGCGCAGCAGGGCAGACGATGCACGCCGCCGTTCGAACCCGGACGCCGGGCAACAGGCACAGCGACGCCGCAGGAAATCACCCGTCAGGCACCGCCGCTTGAATTCAAAAGAGAAATTTCTTGAAGACAGGATGTTTGATATGGTGCCGAGGAGAGGACTCGAACCTCCACGGTGTTACCCACTAGTACCTGAAACTAGCGCGTCTACCAATTCCGCCACCTCGGCTTTCGCAGGGCCTTTCCGTTGAGATCAGGAAATGATGCCCCCGAAGCCGCGCACTTTACCCAGAGAAGAAATCGTTGTCAATGAGCCGTAACACATCCCGTCGTTCCGGACCGAAAAAACGGTCTGCGAGAAATCACGAAAAACCGGCAAACCGGGCAGAGGCAAAGGCCGTAAGCACGGTTTTTGAGGACCCCTACGCGGAGCGCGAGGCGCGCCGGTACGAGCGCCCCATCCCCAGCCGCGAGTTTCTCCTCAAGTATCTGGGCGAGCGCGGCAAGCCGCTCACTTACGAGCAGTTTGCCAACGAGCTCGGCTTTACCGACGAGCAGGACCTGGAGGCCCTGCGCCGCCGCCTCGCCGCCATGGAGCGCGATGGCCAACTGCATCGCAACCGGCGTAACGCCTACGGTCCGGTGCAAAAGATGAATCTGGTCCGCGGGCGGGTCATCGGCCATCCCGATGGGTTCGGGTTCCTGGTGCCCGACGATGGGAGCGAAGACCTGTTCCTTTCGCCGCGGCAAATGCGCGCGCTCATGCACGGTGACCGGGTGGTGGCGCATGTGGCCGGGATCGATCGCCGCGGTCGGCTGGAAGGCGCGGTGGTGGAGATCCTGGAACGCAATACCTGGGAGCTGGTGGGCCGGTTTCGCCGTGAGAGCGGTATCGGTTTCGTGGCGCCCGACAACAAGCGCATCCCGCACGACATCGTCATCCCGCCCGAGCATCAGGGGGCGGCTGCCCCGGGCCAGATCGTGGTGGTGCAGATCCTGGAGCAGCCCAGCAGTTACACCCAGCCGATCGGCAAGGTGACCGAAATACTGGGCGAGCACATGGCGCCGGGCATGGAGATCGACGTGGCCATCCGCGCCTACGGGCTGCCTTTCCAGTGGTCGGAGGAGGTAGAGCGGGAGATCGCGGAGTTCGCCCCGGAGGTTCCTGAGGCGGACAAGGAGGGGCGCGTCGATTTGCGCACGCTGCCGCTGGTGACCATCGACGGCGTGGACGCGCGGGATTTCGACGATGCCGTGTATTGCGAGCGAACTCCCAAAGGTTGGCGCCTGCTGGTGGCCATCGCGGACGTGTCTGCCTATGTGCGGCCCGGAACCGCCCTCGATCGGGAGGCGCGGGAGCGCGGCACGTCCGTCTATTTCCCGGCACGGGTGATCCCCATGCTGCCTGAGGTCCTCTCCAACGGGCTTTGTTCCCTGAACCCGCACGTGGATCGGCTGTGCATGGTGTGCGAGATGTACCTCAACGCCGAGGGTCGTGTCACTCGTTCCAGGTTTTTCGAGGGTGTGATGCGCTCGGCGGCCCGGCTGACCTACGATGAAGTGGCCGCCATGGTGATCAATGGGGATCGGAAGCTGCGTAGGAAATACGCCGGGCTGGTGCCGCACCTGGACGAGTTGTACGCGCTTTACCAGGTGCTGCGCGATGCCCGCGAAGCGCGCGGCGCCATCGATTTCGAGACCGTCGAGACCCGCATCGTCTTTGGCCCGGACCGCAAGATCGAGCGCATCGTGCCGGTACAGCGCAATGACGCCCACAGGATCATCGAAGAGTGCATGATCACCGCCAACGTGGCGGCGGCCCGGTTCCTGGCCCGGCGCAAGATGCCCGTCCTGCTGCGCATTCATGAGAGGCCGTATTTGGAAAAGCTCGCGGACCTGCGCGCATTCCTGGCGGAGCTGGGCCTGAGCCTGGGCGGCGGCGACGAGCCGCAGGCCAGGCATTACGCGGAACTCCTGAAAAAGGTGCAGTCGCGTCCCGATGCCCGCCTGATCCAGACGGTGCTGCTCCGGTCCTTGAACCAGGCCATGTACAGCCCCGAAAACGTGGGTCACTTCGGGCTGGCGCACGAAGCGTATGCGCATTTTACATCGCCGATTCGCCGTTATCCCGATCTCCTGGTGCACCGCGCCATTCGGCATGTGCTGACGGGGGGCAAGCCCACCGACTTCGAGTACACGTACGAGGACATGGTGACCCTCGGCGAACACTGCTCCATGACGGAACGGCGCGCTGACGACGCCACCCGCGATGTGGTGGCCTGGCTCAAGTGCGAGTACATGATGGATAAGGTGGGGCAGGAGTTCGACGGGATCGTCAGCGCGGTGACGAGTTTCGGAATCTTCGTCGAACTGGACGAGATCTATGTGGAGGGCTTGGTGCACGTGACGGCGCTGGGTCACGACTATTACCACTTCGACCCCGCCAAACACCGGCTCATGGGTGAGCGGACCGGCACCATGTACCGGCTTGGCGATCCTGTGCGGGTCCGGGTCATGCGTGTCGACCTGGATGATCGGAAGATCGAGTTCGAGCTCGTCGAGGCGAGGCGGACCCGGGCGGCAAAGAAGGAAAGACAGGGCGAGCGGACCCGGACGCGCTCCCTGCGCAAAAAGAAAAAACACTAAGCGACGGTGTGCGGACCGGTATACTGAACGGCTCTGGTGAGCCGGTTGGGTGAGTGTCATGGCCGAAAAGGAGCTGGTGTACGGGCTGCACGCGGTGGCGGCGGTGCTGGAGCGCAGCGACGGGAGCGTGGTGAACCTGTGGGTGCAGCGCAACCGTCGTGACGGGCGGCTGGAGCGCCTGGTGGAAACCGCCGTGGCTGCCGGTATCGCCGTCCATCAGGCGGATCGCGAAACCCTGGATCGGATGGTGCATGGCGCCCGCCATCAGGGCGTGGTGGCCCAATGCAAGCTGCCCGGCACGCGCGGGGAGGACGAACTGAAAGCCTTCCTCGACGGGCTGCGGGGGCCGGCCTTCCTGCTGGTGCTGGACGGGGTGCAGGATCCGCACAACCTGGGGGCGTGTCTGCGCACCGCCGATGCGGCCGGGGTGCAGGCCGTGATCGCCCCGCGTGACCGGGCGGTGGGCCTGACGGCTACGGTGCGCAAGGTGGCCTGCGGTGCGGCGGAATCCGTGCCGTTCTTCCAGGTCACCAATCTGGCGCGTACCCTGCGCATGCTGCAGGAGCGCGGCGTGTGGCTGATCGGGGCGGCAGGCGAGGCGGAGGCCAGTTTGTATGACGCGGACCTGCGCGGCCCTGTCGCCCTGGTGCTCGGGGCGGAGGAGAAAGGCCTGCGGCGGCTGACGCGGGAGCACTGCGATCTGCTGGTGCGCATCCCCATGTGGGGCGCGGTGGAGAGTCTGAAC
>JBAYZB010000132.1:0-8490 GCA_041672765.1 Gammaproteobacteria bacterium
CCCCGGTGATCAGGATTTCTCGCAGAGTCTCTTTTCGACGGCCATCACGGCCGCTTCCACCCGGGAATGGATGCCGAGCTTGCGCAGGATGGCCTTGACGTGGAGCTTGACGGTGCCATCCGAGATACCGAGGTTGCGAGCGATGACCTTGTTGCTCTGGCCTTCCGCCAGAAGGCACAGGATCTCCCGCTCGCGCGGCGTCAGGTCCGCGAACGGGCTGGTGGATTCCTGGGTCCCGGTGGTTGCGCCCTGTACCACTTTGGCGAGCACCCCGGTCAGGTCCTGCGCCACCACGGTCTTGCCGGCGACGATCTCCCGCAGCGCGTTCACCAACGCGTCGGGTTCCATGTCCTTGAGCAGATAGCCCTGGGCGCCGTTGCGCAGGCACTCCACCAGGTCGCGTTCCTCGTTGCTGGTGGTCAGGATTACGATCGGCTTTTTGAAACCGCTTTCGCGCAGTCGCAGCAGCACTTCCAGTCCGTTCAGGTCCGGCATGCGCATGTCCAGCAGGACCACGTCCGGGTCGACCTCATGCGCCAGCCGCAGACCCTCGCGGCCATCGCCCGTAGCAGCCACGATCTGAATGCCGCGCCGTTCCAGCAGGCCTTCCAGGCCCATGCGGAACAACGCGTGATCGTCAATCAGGAGTATGCGCATCATTCTCTACTCGACTTACCGTAGGCTGGAAGGTGATCTTCTGCGCAGGCGGGTAATGGAAATCCAGGACCACCCGGGTCCCTTCGCCGGGCTCGCTCTCGATGCGTAGCTCGCCGCCCAGCCGTCGCGCCCGCTCCTGCATGATGGAAAGCCCGATGTGTTCGCCCGGGTGGGAGGCCATCACCGGTTCGCTGAACCCGACGCCGTCGTCTTCCACCAGCACCCGATAATGCCCGCGCGGACCGGCGCGCAGCATCACGCGTACGGCGTGGGCTTGGCTGTGCTTGCGGATGTTGGCCAGGGCCTCCTGGATGATACGCAGGATCTGCATCTCCAGATTCGCCGGCAGTTCGGGCTGTCCCCACTCGTTCTGCAGGAAGGTGGCGATCCCCGTTTTCTTGCGGAAGCGGTCCACCAAGTTCTCGACCGCGGAGATGAGCCCGCGCTCATCGATCGGGGCGCGGAAGTGGGCCAGGAGTTCGCGCAGTTCGGTATAGGCTTCGTCCAGGCTGTTCTTGATCCGTTCCAGCTCACGCTTCACCCGCACGGTGTTGCCTTCCTGGGTCAGGGTCTCATCCAGGGTCTGGACCTGAAAGCGAAGACTCGCGAGGGTCTGCGCCAGGGAGTCGTGCAGCTCGTGCGCGATCGTGGTCCGTTCCTGCATGATGGACAGGCGCTTGGCCTCATTGTCCAGGCGGGCCTTTTCGATGGCCATGCCGAGATGCTGGCCGATGCTCGTCAGCAGCTCCTTCACGTCTTCCCGCGCCACCATGCCCTGGCGCTTGACGAAAAGGTTGTACACCCCGAGGTTGGTCCCGCGGTATTGCAGGGGAACCGCGATCATCTCCAGGTCTTCGTCGTGCGCGGGCGGCTGGCCGACCAATTCGCCGCACTTGCGGACGTCGTCCTGGCACAGAATCTGGCCGCCGGAAACCGCCTGCCCACAGAGACACCGGTCCACCGGGACCAGTTGTTCCCGGCTGACGAAGTCCGGGTTGAGGCCGGTACTGGCCACCAGACGCATCTGGCCATCGTCCGACAGCAGGCGTACGGTGGCGGCCTGGGCGTCGACGACATCGGTGAGCGTGTGCAGGAACCGGGTCAGCAGGTCGTTCAGGTCCCGGGACACAGAGATGCTGGCGGCGACGTCGTACAGGATTTCCAGCGAATGGGTCTTCTGGGCGATACGCTCGGTCTGTTTCTGCACCTGGGCATCCAGCTCACGGGAGAGGGTTTTCAACTCCTCGCCCAGGCTGTTGATGTCCCGGGCCAGTTCCGCGAATTCACCCTTGGGCGGGACCGGGATGCGGGCGGAGAGGTTGCCTCCGCGCATGCGCGCCGCCCAGTTGCGCAGATGGGCCAGCGGCTCCAGCAGGTGATGCTGCACCGTATACAGTATTATGCCTAGCAGGACCGCGCCTGCCAATGCAAGCACGATCTGGAAGCCGAGGATGGTGTTGGAATAGACAGGGATGTTCGCCATGAAGATGGCGGCCATCACGAGCAGGAACAGAATGGCGCCCAGGCCCAGCAGGGCACCGAACAAGCGGTTCATGATGAGGCTGCTGCCCTTGAAGCGCCAGCCGGTGGCAGGCGGGATCATCCAGGTCCGCAGCCTGTCCCAGCGTGTCGCGCCTGCGCTGCTCGGTGTGTGGTTCATCGTCGGTGACCGGTGGGGGTTCGCCGCGTAAATACCAGGACGGCATCAGGTCAAATGAATAACAGAATCATACTACGAATATGGAGTAAGCGCGTTAATCCGCTCGGTTGGTGGGGTTGATTGCAACGCAGTCGGACCGCTTTTTCCCACAAAGCTGAGGCTGGGCGGTCAGTCGTATGCTGAGAAATATATGCCGGGCCGGAAGATCGTCTTGCCGGACTTGGTGAACTCCGAGGTGCAGGGGTTGATGGCGTTTTCCAGTTCTTCGCACCAGGACGGGTGGGTGTAGCTGATATCCCGGAAGAACCACAAGCCCCGGTCGGATTGGCAAGCCGCCGCCAGCATGTGAATCTGCTCGCCCGCTTCAGGGCCGACGATGCAGCCGCCCAGGAGTTGGCCGGTTTCCTCATCGTGCACCACCTCGATGAAGCCTTCGTAATCATGGCGGGCCCGGGCCTTGGCGGAGCCGGCGAAGTTTGCGCGCGCCGCATCCGGTTCGAAACCGGCATCGTCGGCCAGTTCCTCGGTAAGGCCGACCGCGGCGATTTCCAGTGCGGAGTCGATGACAATCGGCACCCGGTGGTAGTTGTTGCGATGCTGATTGCCCGTGATGGCATTGGTTGCGGCAATCTTGGCATCGTGCAGGGCGGCATTCGCGGTCATGGGACCGGCCTTGACGTCCCCGACCGCATAAACTCCGTGCGCGGTGGTTTCCAGATACTCGGTGGTAATGATAAAGCCGTTGGCATCCTGTTCCACGCCTGCCTTTTCCAGGTCTAGGCCCTCCGTCAGGGGACGGCGCCCGATGGCCACGAGTATGCGCTCATAACGCTCCTGGCTGCTGTCGCTGAAGGTCACTGTCACACCCGCGGTGTCCACATCCGCGCGCGTCACGGTCATGTTCTTGCGCACATCGATCCCGACGCGCCGGAATTTTCTCTCTAGCATATCGGCCGCCCGCTCGGGGATAGCGGATTTCGGCAACAGCCGGTCGGATTTTGCGACGATCGTCACTCGCGAGCCGAACTGATGGAGCAGGAAGCCGAGTTCCGTGCCGATGGCGCCTCCACCCACGCAGAGCACGGAATCGGGCAGGGAGTTCAGGCCAAGCATGAAGTCGGAGGAGCTGAGAATGCGGTCGCCATCGGTGGGGCAGGCGGGATGCTGGCGCGGAACCGCCCCCGTGGCAATGATGATCCGCTCTGCATGAATGATTTGCGGGGTGTTGTTCACCGCGCTGCCGGGCGCCGGTTCCACGATGACGGAGCGGGCGTCGCGAAATCGCCCGTGGCCGTTGAATACCCGGATGCCGAGCCGTTTGAGCCAGAACGGGAAATTCTCGCGCATGCTCGCCACGACGGAGTCCTTGTGCGCCATCGCGGCCTTGAAGTCCCCGCGCACTTCACCGATCAGGCCGCGCCCGTTCAGCGCGTTGACGTCCTCGATGAGGGTGGCGAGGTGCAACAGGGTCTTCTTGGGGATGCAGCCCTGGTTGAGGCAGGTTCCGCCTGGCAGCCCCTTTTCGATCAACGCGACGCGTGCTCCCAGGTGAGCAGCCGTGACGGCGGATTTGTAGCCGCCCGGGCCGCTGCCGATGACGATCAGATCGAATTTGTCGGCATTAGCTGCCACCGCAGCCTCCGTTGCCGCAATTGCAGCCTCCCTGGGGCCGGCAGTTCTCGCCCTCGTTGGGAGGCTCGAAATTCGGGTCGTTCGGATTGAGGAAGATGAAGCTGTACTGATTCGGTTCGAGTTCGACAAAATCCAGCACGGCGCCCATCAGCAGTGGTTCGCTGATGGGCGCGATGATAACGTCGATGCCGTTGCAGTCGACCCGGATGTCCAGTTCGCCTGCCTCGTCGAACCCCATCCCGTATTCGATGCTGCCATCGGGATTCTCCTTTGCGGCGATGCGCAACGACAACCCCTCCATCCCGCCCTCTGCGGCGGCGGCGCGGATTCGTTCTGCAGCTTGCGGGGTAATGCGGATCATTCGGTGGTTTCCTTCTTGTCAGGGGGGCTCCACACGGAGCATGTGTCGGCAGCGACGCGAACGTCGAAATGCCGGTACCGTTGTCACCGGGCCGTGGCGGCCATCGGCCGCCAGGCACCGGTACGCTTGCACGTGCGCACATGGTCGACGAATCGGGCCGCCCAGCGGTTGCCTCGTACATCGCGCAGGTGCGCGTAGCCGGCCAACATGTTTTTGTACACGATCCCGTCGTGCCGGCCATCGATTCCGGAACCGCGCAACACTTCGAATGCGTACTTCAGCCCGGCCGGCAGGTTCTCGAGACTCGAGTAGTGGAATTCGTGTCCGGCGATTTCACCTAGCTGTCCCGCGGCACCTGCCAACGGCCACGGACCTGCGCCGGTCTCGCGCAGCCGGATATAGCCACGTCCCACAGGACGGTCGTGCATGACCGCGTCGCCCGGCACCGCGCCGACCATCTCGCACTTGCGTCCCTGCCATTCGATGCTGCGGGCGAGATACATCAGCCCCCCGCATTCGGCGTAGACCGGCAGGCCGTTTTCGATCGCCCGGCGCACTGCCGTCCGCATGGAGACGTTTGCCTGCAGCCGCTCCATCTGTGTTTCAGGAAAACCGCCACCAATGAGCAGGCCGTCGATTTCCGGTAGCCGCTCATCACGCAGCATGTCGATTTCCACGAGTTCCGCGCCGGCCGCGCGCAAGGCGTCCAGATCGCCGGGATAGTAGAAATTGAAGGCCGCGTCCCGGGCGATGCCGATGCGGACATCCGCTGCCGGCAGGGCGGCCTCGGCCATCGGTGCATACGACACGGCTGGTGCGGTGCGCGCTATCGCCAGCAACCGGTCCAGATCCACCTGTTGGGCGACCACCCGGGCGATCCTGTCGATGCGATCATCGGCCAAGCCGGTTTCATGGCTGGGGATGAGTCCCAGATGCCGCTCGACGATCTGCAGCTCCGGGGCGTTTTGCACCGCGCCCAGCACGGGGACATCGGTGTAATGTTCGATGACCGCGCGCAGCTTGCTCTCGTGCCGTTTGCCCCCCAGCTTGTTCAGTATGACGCCCGCGATGCGGATCCCGCGATCGAAGGCTTGATAACCCAAGATGAGCGGTGCAATGCCGCGGGTCATGCCCTGGGCGTCGATCACAAGCACGACGGGCGCATCCAGCAGGGCTGCGAGTGCCGCGTTGCTGTTGCTGCCTTCCAGATCCAGGCCGTCGTACAGGCCCTTGTTGCCTTCGATCAGGCTGACATCGGCGCGTGCCGCGTACCGGGCGAAGGTGGCGCGGATCTCGTCGCGCTCCATGGTGTAGAAATCGAGGTTGTGGCAGGGCCGCCGCGCCGCCGTACCCAGCCACATGGGGTCGATGTAGTCGGGCCCTTTCTTGAAGGGCTGCACTTGCAGGCCGCGCGCGGCAAGCGCCGCGCACAAGCCGAGGGTGATCGTCGTCTTGCCGGAAGACTTGTGAGCCGCCGATATGAGCAGGTGCGCCATGGCTACGCCGCTGCGCCAAGCCTCTCGACGGTTCTGGTTTCCCACATCGTGCGGGCAAGCGCCTCGGCGGAGTCCATGCTGTCCGCGCGGCCCATCATCTTGAGGATGATGGCCGCCGTGCCGGTGATGGTGGCCACGGCATACTCGTCTTCTATCTCGCCGCGCCAGAGTGTGGCCAGGCGCCGGACATCCATGGTCTCGTCCTTCAGGTGACGCGGCCCTTTAAATATGGCGGGCCATTCTTCCTCTGCCAGGACGCCTTCCCTGACGGTTTTGACCAGGCAGGGCTGATCGGGATTGCGCTCGATCTCGCCGCCTTCGCCCTTGAGCACCGCTGCGTACGGCTGCCCGAGCGCCAGGGCGGCTCGCTGATGGATGTCGCGATAACCCGGATGGAAAATTCCCTGCACGAGGTAAGGCGCCTGAAACGGATTGAGCATCCGCGCCACGGTGTGCACCGGCGAACGGAGGCCGAGCAGAGGGCGCAGCTCGATGATCTCCTGAAGCCTGGGCGACAGCGTTGCTAACGGCAAATAGGCGAAGTTGGCCGCCGCTAATTGGACTGCGGCGTCCGCCAGAGAGCGGGCCACGGGAATTCCGAGAGCCTGCAACGTTTCGCGGGTGTAGACGCGGCCCGGGGTATGCCCCTCGGTACCGTGCATGAATACCTTGATACCGTTTTCCGCAAGGAGCAGGGCGGCCAGGATGAACCAAGGCAATTGCCGGCGCTTGCCGGCATAGGAGGACCAATCGACATCCACTTGGACGTTCGCAGGCACCGTAAAAGTGGATCGCACCGCCTGCACGAAGCCTGCAACCTCCTCGGGCGTCTCTTCCTTGACGCGCATGAGCATCAGAAAAGCGCCGATCTGGATCGGTTGAGCCTCGTCCGTGAGAATCAGGCGCATGGCTTCATACGCTTCCTGCTGACTCAGGGCGCGCGATCCGTGCCGGCCTTTGCCGAGGATTCGTACATACTGCGCGAAGGGATGTTCTTGCATCATCGCTGTCTCCTGCAACCCTGAGAATGGCCGGAGGTGGCGTCCGGGCGTCAGGCAGCCTTGGCCGCAGCAGGCGCAGCTGTCTCCTGCGTGCCGCGGTAGTGCGGATCGACGTCGGCATCCGCGAGGCTGGCAGGCAGAAAGCGCAGGAACTTTACCGCCACGACGACCAGCGCGAGGGCGAGGGCAACTCCGCTGACACCGAGGATGACTTCCGGCATGGTCGGGGCGTAGGCGTTCACTTGACCGTCGAAGAACGAGCTTGTCACTTCCTTGCCGGGAAACAGCACTAGCGGATAGGCTTGACCGCCGATGATGATTACATACATCTGCGCCAAGCCGCCCAAGATGACCAGGCCGCAGGCGGCGCCGATCCAGGTACGCGACTTGCCCAGCGTCGGGTGATAAAGCATCCCGAGCGGAACCAGGCTGCCGAGCAGGATCTGGCCGATCCAGAACAGCTTGGTGTAGATTCCGCCGTCCAGCAGGATGAAACGCTCGACGCCGTGATGCTCGGTGGCGTACAGATTCGTCAGGTGATAGACCAGGACGAAGTAGAGCACGCCCGCCACGAATACGCCCAGCAGGTTCTTGAGACGATACACCGTCGCATCGCCCAGCGGCCGCTCGGTCCAGCGGTAGGAGGCCATCAGCACCAGCAGGAAGATCGCCAGCCCGAAGGAGAAGGACATGACGATGAACATGGGCGCCATGATCGCTGCGTCATAGGCTTGACGGGCCACCAGGAAGCCGAAGATGGAGCCGGTACCGGTGGTCAGGATCAGGCGCCAGAGGAACGCCGCGAAGCCGGCCGGCTTCGCATATTTGTTCATGCGGCGCTCCATCATCATCCACAGATAGACGGCGACGACCGCCATGAAGCCCGTGTAGAGGATGATGTTCCAGGCGAAGATCGACTTGAAGTTGTAGGAGGTCATCGCCACGATCAGGCGATCCGGCCGGCCCAGATCGAGCACCAGCACCGCCAGTCCGCCCACCAGCAGCGCGATCGCCAGCAGGCCGGAGAGGGGGGCCAGCGGTTTGTAGGCGGTCTTGCCGAACACCGAACTGATGGACGCGACGTTCAGTGCACCGGAGGCTGCTACGATCAGAAAGACCGCAAACACGTGGGGCATGCCCCAGACGATCTGGTTGGACATGCCGGTCACCCAGTGGCCATGGTGCTCCATATAGTAAGAGGAGCCCAGCCCCGCGAGGACCAGGGCGCCCAGCAGCCCCAGCAGCCCGTAATAGCCGGCGCTGCGACCTTCGATTTCGCGATAGTGAACCTTCTTCATTGTTCCTCACTCACTCCGCATTCAGCGTTAGATGCCTTCGTAGCGAACGCAGGGGTTGAGTCCCAGGTCGGCACGAATCTGCGTACTGGCATGCTTGCGCAGACGCTGCGAGATCTCGCTATTCGGGTCCTTGAGGTCGCCGAACACCATGGCCGCATGGCCTTCGGCTGCGCAGGCCTCGACACAGGCGGGCTGGCCGCCCGCATCCACGCGGTGCACGCACAGGGTGCAGGCCTCGACACAGCCCTTGCCGCGCGGTGCATGCGGTTTCTGGTTTTCCAGATCCTCGTGGACGAAAGAGCGCGCCTTGTACGGGCAGGCCATCATGCAGTAGCGGCATCCGATGCAGATGTGGCGGTCCACCAGGACGATTCCGTCAACACGC
>JBAYZB010000133.1:0-8461 GCA_041672765.1 Gammaproteobacteria bacterium
CCAGCGCCGAAGGACCGCGGTCACCCTTGACGCCCGGGTGCACCACCAGACACACATGGTTGCGCCAGATGGATTCGGGAATGGCGCGCTTGAGATAAGGGGCGATGATCAGGTCCGGCCGGTACAGCGCCACCGCTTCCACGGTGACGTCGTCGTTGATGTCGAACTCGATGGACACCTCGTGTCCGCGCTGTGTCAGTTCCACGAACAGGCGTTGGGCGAGGCTGTTGAAGGAGTGGGTCAGGAACAGTATGCGCATGTACGCTACCCGCCATATTCAACGTAAAGACGCAAAGGACGCAGAGAACGCAAAGCAAGCCGGATTACTTCGTGGCATCACCATACCGTTTCCGTCTGATTCGCAACCCAAACTCGTAACCCTCTTTGCGTTCTTCGCATCCCTTGCGCCTTCGCGTCAAAAAATTTCTATCAGCATATCCGCGGCAACTGCTCCCCGGTGAGCCAATCCACCATCCGGTTGCCGCCGAACACCGTCTCCATCTCCACGAAGTGATGCGGATCTTCCCGCACTTCGCCGATAATCGCGGCATTCCGTCCCAACGGGTGCGCGCGCATGACTTCAAGCAGCCGCTCCGCCGATTCCGGCGGGCAGATCGCGATGAGCTTCCCCTCGTTGGCCACATACAGCGGATCGAGCCCCAGGAACTCGCAGGCGGCGCGCACCTCGGGCTGCATGGGGATGTCCTCTTCCCGGATGCGCATGCCAACATCCGACTGGCGCGCCAACTCGTTCAGGGTGCTGCCCAGGCCGCCGCGGGTCGGGTCGCGCAGGCAGTGGATGTCCGGCACCGCCTCCACCATGGCCGCCACCAGCCCGTGCAGGGCCGCCGTGTCGGAGGCGATGGTGGTGCCGAAGCTCAGGTTCTCGCGCAGCGACATGATCGCCACGCCATGGTCGCCGATGGTGCCGCTCACCAGGATCTTGTCGCCGGGCCGCGCCCGGTCGCCCGAGATGTGCACGCCCTCGGGCACGACCCCGATGCCGGTGGTGGTGATGAACACGCCGTCGCCCTTGCCCTGCTCCACCACCTTGGTGTCGCCGGTGATGATGGGCACGCCCGCCTCCTGCGCCGCCCGGGCCATGGACTCGACGATACGCTTGAGATCCTTCAGCGGAAATCCTTCTTCGAGGATGAAACTCGCCGAAAGATGCAGCGGTCGCGCACCGGCCATGGCCACGTCGTTGATGGTGCCGTGCACCGACAGGCAGCCGATGTCCCCGCCCGGGAAGAACAGCGGCGAGACTACATGACTGTCTGTAGCCATCACCAGCCGTCCCGGCGGAGCCGCGAAGCTGGCCTGGTCGTTCATCTGGCGCAGCCATTCGTTGTCGAAGGCGCCGACGAACAGCTCTTCGACCAGTTGCGCCATGGCCCGCCCGCCGCCGCCGTGGGTCATGTCCACGCACCCGTGCTTGAAGTCCACGGGGCGCACGTAATCTTTCCGTACCGTACTCATCAGGCTGCCATTCCAAAAATGGACTGTTATCGAGATACCTGTTTAACGCAAAGGCGCAGAGACGCAAAGTTATCGTGGATGGGGACGATCCTTTCCTCTCAGCGCCTTTGCGCCCTCGTGTTACTAGACTTTTCAACCACGTCGCGATAGCGCCCATAGGTGTAATGGGCCGCGCACGCGCCTTCCGACGACACCATGCAGGAGCCCATGGGATTCTCCGGCGTGCACGCAGTGCCGAACAGCTTGCAGTCCTGCGGACGCTTCACGCCGCGCAGGATCGCCCCGCAATCGCAGGCCTTGTGGTCCGCGGCGGCGATGTAAGGGATGGCGAAGCGGCGCTCGGCGTCGAAGGCGGCGTACTGCCACTTGATGCGCAGGCCGCTGTAGGGCACGATCCCCAGGCCGCGCCACTCGAAGGCGCGGCGCAGCTCGAACACCTCCGCCACCAGCGCCTGCGCCTTGAGGTTGCCCTCGCGGGTCACGGCGCGGGTGAACTCGTTCTCCACCTCGGCGCGGCCCTCGTTCAACTGGCGCACCAGCATCAGCACCGCCTGCATCACGTCCAGCGGCTCGAAGCCCGCGATCACCACCGGCCGCTGGTACTCCCGCGCGAAGTATTCATAGGGCCTGCTGCCGATCACGGTGCTCACGTGGGCCGGACCGATGAAGCCGTCCACCGGCACCGTGCCGTACTGGCGCACCTCGGGCGATTCCAGGATGCTCTGGATCGCGGAGGGGGTGAGCACGTGGTTGCAGAACACCGAGAAATTCCTGAGCCCCAACTGTTCCGCCTGCTTGATGGCAAGCGCCGTGGGCGGCGTGGTGGTCTCGAAGCCAATGGCGAAGAACACCACCTCGCGCTCCGGGAGTTCCTGCGCGATCTTCAGGGCGTCCGCCACCGAATAGACCATGCGCACGTCCGCGCCTTCAGCCTTCGCCTTGAGCAGGCTCACCCGGCCGGAGCCCGGCACGCGCAGCGTGTCGCCGTAGGTGCAGAGCGTGACGTTGGGCTCCCGCGCCAGGGCGATGGCGTTGTCGATGCGCCCCACGGGCAGCACGCACACCGGGCAACCCGGCCCGTGGATCATGCGCACGTTCGCGGGCAGCAGGTCGTGGATGCCGTAGCGCGAGATGGCATGGGTGTGGCCGCCGCAGAACTCCATCAGGTTGTAGCTGCGGTCGGGCAGCACCGCGGCGGCGATGTCGCGGGCGAGCTTGCGCGCTAGCCTGCCGTCGCGGAACTCGTCCACGTATTTCACGGGCTCGCCTCCTGCTCCAGCGCGTTCATCTGGGCGAACAGCGCCAGGGTCTTCTCAGCCTCCTCGGGGTCCAGGCGGTTGAGGGCGTAACCCACGTGCACGATCACGTAATCGCCCTCCTCCACGCCGTCCACCAGCGCCAGCGAAATCTCCTTGCGCACGCCGCCCATCTCCACGATGGCCATATCGTTGTCGAGCCGCTGCTCGACGCGAGCCGGAATGGCAAGACACATTACGTTCCTTCCTCCTCCACCGCACGCGCCAGCGCCACCCAGGCCTGGCCCAGGCTCAGGCCCCCGTCGTTGGGCGGGAGCCGGCACGCCGCGTGGACGCGCAGCCCGCGCGCCGCAAGACCCGCGCGCACCGCAGTGCTCAAGATGTGATTGAGAAAACAGCCGCCGCCCAGCACCACCCGATCGATGCCCTGCTGCTCGGCGGCGCGCCCGATCCACTCCGTCAGCGCCTGGGCAAACGTAGCATGAAACAGGGCCGCGCCGTAACCGGGATCGTCGAGATCCGCGAGCCGCTCCAGCGTAGGCAGCAGATCGAGCGTTCCGTCCGCCCCCAGCGCATAACCGTTTTCAGCCGGCGTCACCGGGCCGCGCCGTTCCGCCAGTCCCTCCAGCAGCATCGCCGCCTGGCCCTCGAAGCGCATGCACTCCTTCACCCCGAGCAGCCCCGCCGCGGCGTCGAACCAGCGCCCGGCGCTGCTGGTGAAGGGCGTACGGACCGCCCGCTCCAGCATCTGGCGCACGATCTCGGTCGCCTCGGATGCAAAGCGCCGCGGGATCTCCGCGCCGCGTCCCAGCGCGTGCAACGCCGCCGCCGCCATGCGCCAGGGTTCGCGCGCCGCGCGATCGCCGCCGGGCAGGGCCAGGGGCCGCAGATGCCCGAGGCGCTGGAACGCACCCTCTTCCACCCGCAACAGTTCGCCGCCCCAGGGCGTGCCGTCCGGGCCCAGACCGACGCCGTCCAGCGCCACGCCCAGCACCGGCCCCTCCAGTCCGTGCTCCGCCGCCACGGCGGCGATGTGGGCGTGGTGATGCTGCACCGCCACCGCCGGCAGGCCCCGTTCGGCGGCGAAACGCTGGGCGAAGCGGGTGCTGTGGAAGTCCGGGTGCAGGTCGTGGGCGACCCGTTCCGGCGTGATCTCCAGCACCTCCATCAGGTGCGCCACCGTCTCCTCCAACGCCAGGCAGGTGGCGGCATTGTCCAGATCGCCCACGTGCTGCGACACGAAGGCCTCGGCGCCGCGCGTGAGGCACACGGTGTTCTTGAACCAGCCGCCGCAGGCGAGCACCGACGGGCCCGGGCACGGCAGCCGGATGGCCCGGGGCGTGTAGCCGCGGGCGCGGCGGATGAAACCGGGCGCCTGGCCGTTCCAGCGGACCACGCTGTCGTCGCAGCGCACCAGGATGTCCCGGTCGTGCAGCAGGAAGGCGTCGGCGATCCCGCGCAGGCGCCGGAAGGCCTCGTCGTTGCCGATCACCAGCGGCTCCCCGCCGGGATTGGCGGAGGTGCACACCAGCAGCAACTGCTGCGGCTTGTCCAGCCAGGCCGTGCCCGAAGGCCGGCCCGCCGCCTCGTGGAACAGCAGGTAGTGGACCGGCGTGTAGGGCAGCAGCATTCCGATCCAGGCGATGCCAGGGGCGATGCCAGGCAGCAGGTCATCGCAGCCCGCGCGCTTGCGCAGCAGCACGATGGGCCGCTCCACCGCCTCCAGCAGCGCCCGCTCCTCCGGCCCGCAGTCGGCCCAGGGCGCAATCGAGGCGGCATTGAGCGCCATTACGGCGAAGGGCTTCTCCTCCCGCTGCTTGCGCTCGCGCAGCCGTGCCACGGTGGCCGCATTGCGGGCGTCGCAGACGAGATGTACGCCTCCCAATCCTTTCACCGCGACGATCTCGCCCGCCAGGATCAGTTCCAGGGCCGCCGCCACCGGATCTTCCGTCGACACCGGCTCCCCGGTGGTGTCGTACAGGGCGAGCTGCGGCCCGCACACGTGGCAGGCGTTGGGCTGGGCGTGGAACCGGCGGTCCGCCGGGTCCTCGTATTCGCGCCGGCACAACGGGCACATGGCGAAGGGCGCCATGGAGGTGTTGGGCCGGTCGTAGGGCAGCGCGCCGGTGATGGTGTAGCGCGGCCCGCAGTGGGTGCAGTTGATGAAGGGATAGCGATAGCGCCGGTCCTGCGGGTCGAACAGCTCGCGCAGGCACTCGGGACAGACCGCCGCATCGAACGACACGCCGGTGTTCACCGGGCCGTCGCCACGGCTCGCGTCGATCACAAACCCTTCCTGGGCCGTCTGGAGTGGCAGTTCCTGCGCCTCCACCGCATCCACCCGCGCCAGCGGCGGTGCCTTGCGCTCCAGGTCCGCAAGGAAGCGCGCCATCGCCTCGGCCGTGCCCTGCACCTCGATGTCCACGCCCTGCCCGTCGTTGCGCACCCAGCCGTCGAGCCCGTGCTCGCCGGCCAGGCGATAGACGAAGGGCCGGAAGCCGACCCCCTGCACCTGCCCGCGCACGCGCACCCGGCGGCGCACGATCCCGGTCTGCGGGTGCAGGGGCACAAGCATCAGGTCCGTTCCCCCAGCCGCGCCTTGAGGGCGGCGAGTTCCCGTTCCAGCTCCGCGTTGCGCCGGCGCAGCGCGTCGATGGTGTCGCGGCGCACGGCGGCCGCGGCGCGGGCGCCCTCCTCGATCCACGCCAGCCACTCGTCCAGCCCGTCACCGCGGGTGGCGGAGACCTGCAGCACGCGGATACCGGGCTTCACCCGGCGCGCGTATTCGATGCAGCGTTCCACGTCGAAGCTCAGGTGGGGCAGGAGATCCACCTTGTTGAGCAGCATCAGGTCCGCGGCATGGAACATGTCCGGGTACTTGAGCGGCTTGTCCTCGCCCTCCGTGACCGAGAGGATGACCACCTTGTGCGCCTCGCCGAGGTCGAAGCCCGCGGGGCAGACCAGGTTGCCCACGTTCTCGATCATCACCACGCTCTCCGGCACCGGATTCAGGCGCTCCAGGGCGTGGCCCACCATGTGGGCGTCCAGGTGACAGCCCTTGCCGGTGTTGATCTGCAGGCTCGGCACGCCGGTGGCGCGGATGCGATCGGCATCCAGGCTGGTCTGCTGGTCGCCCTCGATCACGGCGATGGGCATCCGGCCCTTGAGCGCCTCGATGGTGCGCACCAGCAGCGTGGTCTTGCCCGAGCCGGGGCTCGACACCAGGTTCAGGGCGAAGATGCCGCGCTCGGCGAAGTAGCGCCGGTTGGCCGCGGCATAGCGGTTGTTTTCGGCCAGCAGGTCCTGCTCGATCTGCACCATGCGCGTCCGGCTCATGCCCGGGGCGTGGGAATGCGCCGGCCCGTGGCCATGGTGCGCATGGCCATGTCCGAAGGCCACCGGGTCGCCGCTGTAGCGCGGCCGGTCCCCCGCCGGGCCGTGCGTGTGCTCGTGCTCCACCGGCTCGCCGTGCCCGTGGGGATGGTCGTCCTCGTGGGTATGCCAGTGGCTGTGCTCGGTTCCGTCCGCATGCCGGTGCACGTGGGAATGTTCCACCAATCCCTCGTGACTGTGGGCATGCTCGCCCTCATGGGTGTGCGGATGGCTGTGCTCGGTCCCGTCCGCATGCCGGTGCCGGTGCGTGTGTTCCTCTTCCACGTGCTCGTGGCCTTCGATCGTCATGGTTCCGCTTCCGCATCCGCATACCGTACACATCACTCCACCTCCAGTTCTTTGATCCGCAGTTCCTCACCGCCGGTGACCTGCAACTGATAACCGCCGCAATACGGGCAGGCGTCGAAGCGCCGTTCCACGGCGACCGTCCTGCCGCAGGGCATGCACCACGCCGTGCCCGGCACCTCGATGATCTCCAGCGCCGCCTGCTCCGCCAGCGTGCCTTTCTTCACCACATCGAATCCGAAGCGCATGGCCTCGGGCTCCACGCCCGCCAGCGCGCCAATCTCGAGACGCACCACCTTCACGCGGGTATAGTCCTGCGCCCTGGCCTGCTCCTCCAGCACCTTCAGAATGCTTTCGCACAACGACATCTCGTGCATCGTTACTGTACCGTCACGTCGTAGGCCACGCAGGGATCCAGGGCGGCGACCAGCAGACTCAAGTTACGCCGAAACATCTCGACGTCTCCCGCGTCGCTGTGGAGCAATCCGCGTGTCAACGCGCCCTCCGGATGAAAATTCCACTCGGTGGGCGCCAGGATCTGGTAGCGTACGACCTTTCCATCGACCGCCTCCACCCGGTGCACCAGCCGCCCCCGGGCCGCCTCCACCACACCCAAGCCGATTCCCGTTCCGTTTCCGCAGCCACTCTGATGGATTTCCCGCTCCAGGTCCGGCAGATTCAGCAAGTTGCACATCCGTTGCGGCAGCGCCAGCAGTTCCAACAGCCGCGCCGCAAGACGCGTCAACAGCCCGTTGCCGTAGCGCTCGAGCAGTGCCCCCATCAGCAACGGATGATCGTGCATGCGCGCCAGGGGCCCGGTTTCGTACACACGCCCCTGCCAATGCGGCCGGGCCGCCAGCTCGCCCGCCCAATCGGCGTTCAACGCCGCATCGAGGTCGCCTGGATCGATGGGCGGGAGCGGTGCCACGTCACTGCGCCCGAACCCGCCCAGCCCCATTTCCAGCACCCGGTGCAGCGACCGGGCCGTCGGCCCGCGCCTTGCGTGGGCCCAGGTCCGCAGGGCCGCTTCATCGCCGAGCACGTCCGCATCGAGCGCCAGGCATTCCCGGACCACTGTGCCAAAAGCCTTCAGCGTGTCCGACACGGCCCTGTCGACCACGACATTTTCATCCGCCGTCAGCACGCGCCGGATATCGTGCAGCGCCGCGCGCACCCGTGCAAAACCCGCCACATCCGGCTCTTCGCCCAGCAGAAAGGGCCAGTCGACAAGCACCATCCGGCAATGCTCGTGCAGAGTTTCCGCAAGCACCTGAAGCTCGCGCCGCACCCATCCGGCCGGGTCCGGCGCCTGCCCCATGGCCTGCTCGCAGGCGGTCTGCGCCGCCTGGACCTGCGCGTTTCTGCACACACTGAACAGTAGCGACACGAGACGGGGCACCTCTTCCAGACCGCGCCCCTCCAGCACCCGGCAGGCCTGCACCCTGCGCGTGGACGTCACAGTGACATCGGCCACCCGACCGGCCTTCAGCCGGAGCTGTACGTGAATGCGGCCCTCCAGGCCTGGCAAGGTGTCACTCACGCCCGCGTCTCTGGAAGAACGCCCCGCGCAACAGGGCGCGACGCGACAGGGGCTGGTCCAGCGGCACCGTGCCGGGCATGGCTGCCGGCGCGACCGGGGGCGGAGCAAGAGAGTCCCCGGCTGCGGGCGGCCGGACCTCCTGCGCGGACGGGCGGAACAGGGCTTCCAGCGCCGCCACCGCAGTGGCGCGGGCGCTCTCCTGATCGGCAAAGCCGGACATGGGCGAGAACAGGGCACAGGACTGGTACCAGCCGATCCCCTCCTCCATGCCGGAAACGAAATCGAAACGCCCGGCGGGAAAGGCCCAGGACTGTTTCTCGCCCTCCCCGGGCATGGTGCAAGTCTCCGCGTCGGTGGGCAGCAGCATCAGGTTCATGAACCAGGGGGTGATCAGGATCCCCAGCAACCTGTCCCGCCAATGCCGGAAACCCACGCCTTCCACCGTCAGGGCCGGGTTGAGGAACGGCAGATCCTGCATCCGGGTGGCGTGAATCATGCGGAACGCCTC
>JBAYZB010000134.1:0-8453 GCA_041672765.1 Gammaproteobacteria bacterium
CGCGCCGCCTGTGCAGCCGCCGTCCTGTTCCAGATTGCGGCCGTTACGCCTACCGCCCCCAACGCCTGCAGCACCTGCCGGCGGTCACGCTTGAACTTGGCACCCATATTACACCTCCTTACGGTTAATCACCGATCACTACAACAACTCTTTCACGATCCGCTCGAAGACCTCGGCGGTGGACTCGCCGTGAATCTTCGCCCGGACCGTGCCCTCTCGATCTATGAAATAGGTCGTCGGCAGCCCGAGCACGCCGTAGTTGCGCGCCACGTCGCCCTGGCGGTCCAGCAGCACGTCGTACGAGACATCCAGTTTTTGCATGAACGCCTGCGCCGTCTCCGCGGGCTGCATGACGTTGATCGCCAGCACCAGCAGTCCGGCGTCGCGGTACTTGCGGTAGACGGGCTCGATGTCCTGCATCTCGTCCTTGCAGTAGGGACACCAATCCGCCCAGAAGCGGATCGCCACCACCTTGCCGCGATAATCGCCGGGAAATTGCACGGTGGTTCCGGAGAGATGACTCAGCTCGAACGCGGGGGCCGGCATGCCGCTCGCAAGCCGCCCCTGCCCGCCGTCACACGCCATGAGAACGAGAGCGGCCAGAACCGCAAGACCTGCCGCACGCAGGCGCATTGTGGTGTTCATGTTCCTCCTTCCGGCATAGGCTTTCACGTCACCCTCCGAGCAGCACCAGATTCGAGCGCAGCATCGCCCAGGTCGCCACCGCATAGAACAGCCCAAGCAGCACGAGCGCCAATCCCGCGAAACGCCGCACGTCGTTTCCGATCACGTTCTGCAGACTGGCCACGCGCCGCAACGGCGCCAGCACGCCGGCGCCCAGTCCGAGCGCGGCGCCGGCGAACAGCGGCACGTAGAAGTAATAGCCGATGTAGTCATGGCCGGATTTCAGGACGCAGAAGGGACAATGGTGATGCGGCTGCTCGTACACGTACAGCGACACGAACGAGACGATCGCCGCAAGCGCGGTCATGAATACGACGAGACTCAGGCCCGCGAACAGCGGGCCGCCCGAGCCGCGCCGCAGCAGCCAGACACCGCTCAGCGCCAGCGCGGCCGCCATGCCGTAGAACGCGATCATGGCGGGCTTCGGCGCCAGTCCCGCCAGTTCCGCGGCGACGCCCTTCGCACTCGCGCTGAACAGCGACCCGCAGCAGGAGGTGATGACGTCGGGCTCCAGGTTAACGAAATAAAGCGTCTGCACCGCCGCCTCCGCCGCCACCAGCGGCGCGATCACGAGCAGCAGCAGATACTTCGTGCGGACCAGCGGGTAGTCGTAGCCTTTGTTGTCGATGTAATTGAGCATCAGCCACATCGCCGCGAGAAAGAACACGACGATCTTCAGGAACAGCGTCGGCCAGCCGTAGCCATTGACGTTCAGCACGCCCGTCGCGCACATGGCGCCCACGAACTGCGGCGACATCTGTTCCGCGTTGTACACGTACAGGAGCAGCGCCACGATCTCGATGGCGAACGTGTAGGTCAGGATGGTGGAGATCAGATAGGTGCGGCGTTCGAGCTGCAACTGCCGCTCGCTGCCGCTGGCGATGTCCCAGTGCCGCACCACCTGCAGCGCAAAGCCCGCGGCGAGCAGCACCAGGAACACCACGATCCAGGACGATGCCGTCAGGGCGAGGATCGCGGGGCTGAACGGCATCAGGCGCCTCCCGCGATGAGGCCGTCCCGCACCTCGATCAACCGGTCCACCACCGGCGCAGCGAAGACGACCGGATCGTGGCTCGTCAGGATCACGGTCTTGCCCTGCTCCTTCAGCATCCGCACGATCTCCATGAACTCCCGCGACAGCTTGGTGTCCAGATTGGCCGTCGGCTCGTCCGCGATGAGCACTTCGGGATCGTTGATCAAGGCCCGGCAGATCGCCACCCGCTGCGCCTCGCCGCCCGAGAGCCACTCCACCTTGTAGCCGGCCTTGGCGCCGATGCCGAAGCGCTCCAGGAGCTGCTGCGCCTGGCGCCGCAACGCCGACCACTCCGGTCCGGCGGGATAGGCGGGCAGCATGACGTTCTCCAGCACCGTCAGCCCTTTGATCAGGTTGAAGTGCTGGAAGACGAACCCGAAGGTGCGGCGCCGCACGTCGGTCAGAAAGCGTTCCGGCAGGCCCGACAGCGCCCGGCCATTCAGCGTGATGCGCCCAGAGCTGGGCCGCGCGAGACAGCCGATCAGGGACAACAGCGTGGTCTTGCCCGAGCCGCTGGGCCCCTTCAACACCGTGATCTCGTGCGCCTCGATGCGCAGGCTGATGCCGCGGATGGCGCAGAACTCGTTAGGCTTGCCCTGATTGAAGACCTTCCGTACCTCGCTCAATTCGATCATCGCGCAACGACTCCGGCGGCTAGCGCATCACGGCGTCCGGGTCCATGATGGCCGCACGCCACACGGGAACGATGGTGGCCGCGGTATATGGGAACACCGTGAGGAAGAACAGCGTCGCCACCTGCAGCCCGTCGATGAAGGGCACCGGGCGAAACGCCGGATACAACACGGCCCAGCCCTTCAGCACCGGCTCGAACAGCATCGCGGCGCCGTAGAAGACGTGCAGATACGCCAGCAGATAACCGCCCAGGAAGGCGCTGAGCGAAATCACCGCGCCCTCCCAGAACTTCATGCGGATCACGTCCGAAGTCTCCCAGCCGATGGCCTTGAGGATGCCGATCTCGCGCTTCTCCTCGGCGCTCAGGCCCGACGCCTTGTCCCAGGCGAAGATCGCGAAGGCGAGTATGGCGCCGCTGAGCAACACCACCACGATGCCCTGGCGCCAGTTGAAGATGGAGTCGTAGGTGCGCAGGATCTCCTCGCGCAGGATCGGGCGCGTATCCGGAAACAGGCGCGTCACTTTCTCCGCGATGGTGCGCACCTCGCGCGGGTTGCGCACCTGCAGCGCCAGGTCGGTGTAGAGGCCGGCGTCGATGCGGAAGAACTCGCGGTAGTCGGCCTCGCCCAGCAGAATCAGGTCGGCGCTCACCAGCTCCGACTCGTGGTGGAGCACGTCCGCCACCCGCAGCGGCATCGCCTTTCCGTCCGCCGCGCGCAGCGTGAGATAGTCGCCGCGCCCCATGTTGTGGGTGCGCGCCACCCCTGCGCCGACCACGATCTCGCCCCGTTGCAGCGCGCGGTCCGCTGGCACGAGCAGGGTGTAATTGGCCTTGACCACGGGATCGTAGTAGTAGCCCCACAGGCGCCCCTGCGCGGCCCGCACGCCGCGTATGCCGCGCAGCGCCTCCAGATACTCGGCGGGAACGAGATCGTGCCGGCCCGCCACCATGCGTTGCACGATCAGCTCCGGCGATTCCGCGAGAATGATCCCGGCCTCGCGCTGCAGGGCGTGGGTGTACAGCATCACCGACGCCAGAAGGAACACTATCAGGGTATAGACCAGCAGCAACCCCAGGTTCTTCGTCTTGCGCCGGAGCAGCGACGAGAGCGTGTAGTCAATCAGGTATTTCTGTCTGCGGATGAATGTCAGCATCGGTCGCGTACACCGGTTGCGGCGGGAACAGGGACCCGGTCGGGAAATGCTCCAGAGCCAGGGGATGATCCTGGAACGGCGTATGCAAATCGGCCTGGGTGGGATGGCGCGTATAGCGCGCCTCGGTAAACAGGCAAAGATCCGTGAGCCCCAGGCCCTGCACCAGCGCCCTCTCCCGCTCAAGCGCCTGCCGCGCGCCGTCGATCTTCATGCCGGCGTCCGCGAAGGTGAGGACGAACAGTACCGAGAGCACACCAAGTGCCGTAATGAACGCATCCGATCGCCGCATGACCATTGAACAGCAGTCCATGAAAGAAGAAGAAACGGCGGCAGGCGCTTCCGCCGTTCCTTGAGGCGCCAGTTTGGCTAATTTCGGGCGGGAAGGTACTGATAAATATCAATCCGCGGGAAACAAGCGCCGTTGCGGGCCCGTGAACGGCCGCGGGCCGGAGAGTGGATTTCGCGGGGCGGGCGCTGCCTGCTCTATGGCCTGAGCATGAGGTCTAACATCAAATATCCCCCGACGCAGCTCAAAGCTGCCTGCCGAACAGCGGCTCGATCGCTTCCGCCGGACCCGGCCGGCTGAACAGGTAACCCTGGACCGCATCGCACTGCAGCTCGCTCAGGACGGCCGCCTGCTCCTCGGTCTCCACCCCCTCGGCGACGACGCTCAGGCCCAGCGCGTCGGCCAGCGCGATGATGGTGCGCACCACCGAGGCGGCCTCCGCGTTCACCGCGATGTCCTTGATGAAGGAGCTGTCGATCTTGAGCGTGTTGGCCGGCAGCCGCCGCAGATAATTGAGCGACGAATACCCGGTACCGAAATCGTCGATATAGACCAGCAGCCCCATCTCCCGCAGACGGCTCAACGCGGCGACGGAAGGTTCCAACTCGTCCATGAGCCCGGTCTCGGTCACCTCGATGCCCAGGGAGAGCAGCGCCGGATCGAAGCGGGTATCGGCGAGGATGGCCGCGATGCGATCCACGAACCCGCTCTGCTTGAGCTGCTTGGCCGACACGTTGACGGCGACCTTGAGGGACGAGATCCCTTGCGCCGTCCAGCGCTGCCCCTGCCGGCAGACCTCCCGCAGCACCCACTCGCCGATGGCGACGATGATGCCGTTCTCCTCCGCCACGGGGATGAACCTGGCCGGCGGAACATCGCCTAGTTTACGGTTATGCCAGCGCAGCAGCGCCTCGGCGCTGATGATGCGCCGCGTGCTCAGTTCCACGATCGGCTGGTAGTGGATCTGCATCTCGCCGCGCTCGATGGCGTGAAACAGCTCCTGCTCGATCTGGCGGCGTTCCTGAACCCTGACGTTGAGCTCGGGCTCATAGAACGCGAAGGAAGAGCCCGAGGTCTCGGCCGCGCTGTGCAGGGCGATTTCCGCGTTCTTCAGGAGGAGCGCGGGCTCGGTCCCGTCCTGGGGATACACCGCGATGCCCATCAGGCCGGTGACGAACAGCCGCTCGTCGTCGATCACGATATCGCCGGGAAACCCGGCCATCACCTTCTGCATGACGGTGGCGACATCCATCGGACTGCCGATGTCCGCCAACAGAATCCCGAACTCGTCGCTGCCGAGCCGCGCCACCGTGTCGCCGTCGCGCACCGCCTGGGCGAGATACCTGCCCGCCTGCATGAGCACCTGGTCGCCCACCTGGCGCCCGAGGATGTCGTTGATCTGCCTGAAGCCGTAGATGTCCAGCACCGCCACCGCGAGATAGCGCTGCGTATGCCGGGCGAGCGCCACCGCCAGGGCCAGCCGGTCCTCGAACAGGCGCCGGTTCGGCAGGCCGGTCAAGGAGTCGTAGTAGGCGAGGTATTCCAGGCGCTGCGCCTTCTCGATGTATTCAAGGCCGAACGCGGTGTCCGCGGCGAGTTCCTGCAGCAGCCGCACCTCTTCCTCGTTGAAGAATCCGGCCTCGGTGGCGTAGAGGCTCATCACGCCGATCGGCCGCCCCTCCGCCACCAGGGGAAATACCGCCATGGCGCGGCAGCCGAACCGCAGCGCCCTCTCCCGCCAGGGCGCCACCATGGGGTCCGTGGCGACGTCGTTGATGACCAGATGGAGATTCTCGCGTACCGCGATGCCGCTCGGGCTGTGCCCTTCCGGCAGGTCGTCGCGCACCGAGACCTTGATCCCTTCGACGTAGCTGCTGCCGGGCCCCGCGTAGGCCACCGGCTTGATCTCCAGGGTGACCGGGTCCACCAACCCCACCCAGGCGAGTTGGAAACGCCCGTGCTCCACCGCGATCCGGCAGGCCTCCCGCAGCAGTTCGTGGCGGTCGCGGATGCGCAGGATCGCGCCGCTGATCCCGCTGATGACGGCATGCACGCGGTTGAGACGCTCGATCCGGTCCAGGTGCTCCCGCGCCTCCCGTTCCCGCTCCTGCAGCGCCGCCGCCATTTCATTGAAGGAGCGAGCCAGGGCCGCCAGTTCGCCGCGACCGGTCCCCGCCCAGGCGCGTACCTCCAGGTTGCCGGACTCCAGCGCGCGGGTGGCGCCCAGCAGTCCCCGCACCCGGCGCAGCACGAAGATCTCGGCGCCCCACCACGCCATGACCAACACCAGGATGGTGGCCACGATGAACAGGCCCGTATCGCGGGCTTGCGCGTGGTCGATGGCCGCATAGGCGACGGCGGTGGGAATGCCGACCAGGACGTAGGCCGCCCCGCCCGGAAGGTCCCGCAGCCGGTTGAACCCGTACACCCGGCGCACGCCATCCAGGCCGGTCGCCTCGGCCGTGCCCGCGCCCGCGGTCGCCCGTATCGCGCTCCGGACGGGCGACAACGCCCCCGCCCAACGCCCGGTATCGGGATAACGCACCAGGACCCGGTAGGAACTGTCCAGCAGCGTTATGGTGGAACCGGCCGGAAGCGCCACCTCCTCCGCCAGCGTGGCCAGCAACTGGCGCGCCTCGCCGGTAAACTGCGCGCGGCCCAGGGCCACGAAACGGGCGAGTTGCAGCATCCGCTCCTGCACGTCGCGCCGCTCCTCCTGATAATGGGCGCGATTGTGATAGAACAGGACTCCGCTGGTGGGCAACACCGCCAACAGCATCAGCACCAGCAGGCGAAAGCGCAGGCTTTCGAACCTGGCCCGCACCATCGCCGCAACCCTCGCGGCCGCTTTGCGCAGTAGTCCCACGGCTTGCCTCTGCCCGAATCTCCCTTCGTCCCCGTCCTTATAGACCAAACAGCCGCCCCCGGCGCCGAATCGGCCCCGGGTCATCGAAACCACTCCTGCCGGTACACTCGGCAATGCTAAATCCGTGATCCGTTTTATAAACGCGCTTGTGACCCGTTACATAGTTCGCGCCCTGCCGCCGCGTTATAAATAGCCGATACCAAGACGGATATCGGCCTGGGGCTGGCGCGGGCCCCGGCAACGCCGAGCCGATACGGCTGACGCCCCCGTTCCCTCATCGATCCCACCGGCGCCGGAGGGCAGGATAATAACTCCAACAAACGTGGCAGTATGGCTGACACCCGGCAAACTCTGGATTACGCAACTCTCAAGAAGCTCGTCCCGTTCGATCAGGTACCGCCCCATCGGCTCGGCGAGGTGATGGGCCAGTTCACGGTCCAGCAGTTGCTTCCGGGGCAATGCCTGTTGCGACAGGGCAACCGGGACAACCAGACCATCTACCTCATCAAGGGCAAGATCGATCTGCTGGCGGACAACAAAGTCGTCGCCACCCTCGCCGCAGGCACGGAAGCGGCGCGCCACCCCATCGCGCATCAACAGCCGCGCCCGGTGTCGGTCACAGCCAAAACCAAGGCGGTGGTGGCCCGCATCGACAGCGCATTGCTGGACTTCCTGTTGACCTCCGACCAATCCGCCCAGTACGAGATCACGGAGATCGAGGCCGCGGTGGACGGCAGTTGGCTCACGCGCATACTGCAGTCCAAGGTGCTGCTCAAACTCCCCACCGCCAACATCCAGACGATGCTCTCCCGCATGGAGCCCGTGGAGGTGCACGCGGGGGACACCATCGTCCGAGAGGGCGACGAGGGCGACTACTACTACATCATCCGCCATGGCCGCTGCCGGGTGACGCGCAAGGACCCGGCGGGAAACGACATCACCCTGGCGGAACTGCAGGACGGCGATGGTTTCGGCGAAGAGGCCCTGCTCTCCGGCCGGCGGCGCAACGCCACCTTGACCATGACGACGGACGGCACGCTCATGCGCCTGCCGAAGCGGGACTTCCTCGACCTGCTCATCACGCCCCTGCTCACCCGCGTGAACTACGAGGAAGCGGTGAAACTGGTAAAACAGGGCGCCGCGTGGCTCGACGTGCGTTCCGCGGAAGAGTACCGCCGTGCCCGTATCGAGGGCAGCCATAACATGCCGTTGAGCGAGCTGCGCGACGGGATCGCCACGCTCGATCCGGCACAACGCTACATCGTCTGCTCCAACACCGGCCGCCACGCGACCACGGCCGCATTCCTGCTCAGCGAACGCGGCTTCGACGTCTGCGTGCTCACCGGCGGGCTGCGGAGCGTTCCGCCCCGCAAGCTCAAGGTAAGCGCGCGGGCGGCGAAACCGGAGACGCCGGCACCGGCCGACATGACCGACGCCGGCGGGGTGGAGATCATCCACTTCTGGAAGCCCGCCGCCCCGGACGCGGCCGCCGGCAGCGAGCCGAACCAGACGCCCGACGCTGAACTCCAGCGCCTGCGGAGCGAACTGGAGGCGGTGCGCAAGCGTAGTGAGGCCGAGATCGCCCGGTTGAAAAGCCAGACCAAGGCATATACCGAAAACATCAAGCGCGAAGCGGCGGCGGCCATCGAGCAGGCGCAGGACGCCTCCCGTGAAGCGGAGCGCAAGGCCGGCGAACTCAGGGCCGAAATCGCCGCCCTGCAGGCACAGGCCGCCGAGCACACGGCACTGCGGCAGACGTTCGAGGCCGAGCACCGGCAGCGCGCGGATGAACTGGA
>JBAYZB010000135.1:0-8389 GCA_041672765.1 Gammaproteobacteria bacterium
CTGGTTCCGTATGAGTCGTTTTACGGCTCGTTTGCCGAGCAGGAATTGCGGTCGCGTATAGAGATTGATTTTGTTCAATACGAGCGACCGATTCTGATGCACCCGACACTCAACAAGGCCGGGAGCTTCATGGCGGTCCATCTCAAACGGTGGATCGACGACGGATGCAATCCGTTTTTTAAATACTCAGACGCACAGGGCGAGCAAACATTGACAGAAGAGGAGCAGGAATGGGCGCAACTGATCCTCAAGGGCGTTGAGGGGTACCTGGAGTTTGCGCCGGTCGTGTCGCGGATTCGGACCTACAAGGGCAGACCGGACGTTGAGGCGCCGGGCAAGCGCGAGGATCCGCCGAGCGGCGGCGTGTCCGGATACGAGTATCTGAAGACGGCGGATCGGTTGGTGCAGAACGAGGATCGCTCATGGACGCGCACGGAGCAATGGACAGGGGCACTCAAATGGGAGGAGCTGCTGTATGAGAGCGCGGAGGGGGATTGATGCACAGGAACCTCACGGCTCCGGTTGCAGGTGACGCATTAAGCGCGGCGTGGGCGCGCGAGCTGGTGGATGAGTTGCGCCGGTGCCGCCTCTCCGTGGCGTGGCCGCTGGTGGTCCGCTCGCGCGGGCCGGCGGGGACGGTGCTGGCGCTGTCGGACAGCGCGGCGGGCGCGGCGGGCGCGGCGGGGACGTGGGCGCTGACGGTGACCGGCGGCCAGGCGACGTGCGTGAATTGCATGGTGATGACCACGACCGTGACGTTTTTTGCCGAGGGTGACGAGATGAAGCTGACCGCGTCCATGAGCGGAACGGTGGGCTGGCTCTGCGGCACGCTCAACACGGAGTCCAAGGTGCTGGGGCTCACGTTCGACAATCCGCCGACTGCGCTACAGGAGAACAGTGAGGTGATCTATTACCCGCTCTACAAAATGGTCTGCAAGGACGGCAAATGGGGCGTAAAAATCGACGCGCGCAACATGCCGAGGATCGGGGTGTACCTCTGATGGCGGCGACCTGGAACAGATATGCGGCGGGCGTGCTGGTGGCGGCGGGGATCGCGATCACGGGCACGATGTTCTGGGAGCGCGACGCGGCGCTGCGCGGCGAGGACGTGGCCGAGATGAACGCGGAGATACACAAGCGGACCATGTGGAGCCGCCTGACCGGCGATCAAACCCCGACGAACCTGCCGTGGCAGTCGCAACTTTGTGATATTGAGATCGGGCACGGGCTTGCATGGAAGGCGCTGTACGGCGATGCGGTTAGCTCGGGGCCTTACCCTGTTAATACAAGCATACGGCTCTTTCATTGGTGGTACGGCATGAACGGCGCCCGCGCGTTAGCGTTGCTGGACGCGGCGGGCGCCCCGCTCTGGCTGGACGCGAGCAAGCCCGCGCCGGCGGACGGCGACGTGATAGCGGACTGCAATTCGTTCTTTTACATGCACAGCGCACAGGAAAAAACAAATGTATGTGGCAACACCTACACAGAGGAATATTGGAAACTCACGGCATCGAACCACGTCGACAAATTGGCGACTGCGGCAGGCAGAAGTGGAAACAATAAGACGTGGCCTCGTGTCGCTTCGTCTAACGCGCCTCTTTCAAGACGATGGTACGGTGTTACGAATGCTCTGAGTGAACACGACTGGTGGGAGACAATCGGGAACGGAACGACCAATTATATTTTTGCCTGCGAAAAGAAGCCGTGTGTTGTTCTAGACAAGGTCTACGGCGGCCCGTGTGAGATTGTGACAAATGAAATAGATATCGCGTCTGCAGGTGATTCCGCAACCGTTCACATCCAGATGCCCGAGTCCAACAACTACCCGCGCGCGACGGTGTGGAAGACGAGACACCGTAAGGGCGAAGACGGGGACGGTGAGGAGCAGCATCTTGTCGTGGAAACGGGAGCGTGGAATCCCTTGAAAGAGATTTACACGACGATCCCGCTGTACACGTTGAAGGAAGGAAACTGGACGCAGCTGGAGTTTTACACGCGGACGCACCCTAATGATATGCCCGAAGGCGTCACGAACATGATTGATTTTGACATTGTGTACTCCTCGGGCAACCTGCGGGCCACACCGTATGGGGGGCATATCGATAGTTGGCATATGCAATACAAGGGGAACCCGTTTGGCGACACCCGGAGAATCTGGGTCACGGCAACGAACGACAACGACACGGCGGACAGCGTGATCGTTTGGCGCGTCGGATACCTCGGGCAGACGTACGAATACATTATATATTGTCCCGATACGAAGCCCGCAACAACCCACGATCTAAAGTTTAGCCGTGCGGCAATTCAAAGTTGGACGGGGACGCCCAACCCGGCGGAAACGACAACATTGACGCTGGACAAAGACACTGCGGTTTGGCCTCCCCAGACGGGGAGGGCGACGGCAAAAAAGAATCTCAGTCAGGCATATAACATCATCACAAATCTCAACAGGTCGGTCATGTTTTTTGCGCCCAACGCAGTAACGTACGATCCCACAAACTCGGTCAAATGGTACGGGTACGGATACGACGCATCTAATACCACTGTGCAAATGTCGGCTAAGTTGTCTGAAGTTTGGAGCGAGGCCGTGGGTAGCCCCGAGGCGTATGGAATTAGTGCAACGTTGCCCGCTGGCAATGTAGCGGTGTGCGGCGGATGGGCGGATGTTAGTTTTTCTAAGAAAGAGGGGGACGGCGGTAGCGCGGGGTACTATTCGGACAAGTTGTGGAACGCTTCCGCGTCGGTCGAATGGTACGACCTGAAGGATTGTTGTCTGCCGTGGCCGTGTGCGGCGGCTTACGAGACCGGAGCCGTTGCGCGGGTCGAGGTGTTTGCGGCGCTTGTTCCCGCGCTGCCGTTTAATTCGCCGCCACATCCATTTTACGACCATGCCAGTTGGCTGCCGTGCGAGGGCGCAAGTAGTCGCCGCTTTAGCTACACTGGCCCGACGCTTGCGCCAGCGTACGGTTTGCTGAGCTGGGCGCGTCTGCCCGAAATCGAATACAAAGCCGCGTCTGCTTCCTATACAAAGACCGTTCGCATTGAACACGGTGCAAGAACAACGGTGCCGCTCCGCCTGACAAGCGTCGCTGAGGAAAGCAACCCCTCGTCCAACGTTGTTTTCAATCTGGATTTTAGGCCGGGCTCGCTTGACGTATCGGGTGCCGAGTTCTGTAGCAGGGGATACACTATTGTGGATGAGGATGGTGAAAACTGGTGGTATTCCTTAGACTATGAAGACTTAGACGCTTCGCCGTTCATTTACCTTGCGGGCTGGGTGGTGGTCGTCGATTGGAACTGGGACTTTGACAAGACGGCGGAACCGCCGGAATGACCCGCTCCGCACACTGCGCAGGAACGGTGTCGGCGCCGCGAACGCGCGGTTAAGATGGCGGGCATGAAGCAGAGCCGTTTTTCGGGGGGTGCTATGGGTGATGTGTTTTTAGCGCTGGTGTCGGGTCTGGGCGGCGCGGTGCTGGGTGTGGTAGCGGCGGTGCTGATACCGGGGCGTGTGCGGCTGGAGCACCCGGTGGAGGTCGCGCTGCGGCGCGATTTTGTGCCGCGCGACGAGTATGCCGCCGACATCCGGCGGCTGCATGACAAGATCGAAAAGGACCAGCGCGACATTTCCACTAAGCTGGAGGGGCTCGGCACAACGCTGGGGCGGCTGGAGGGTAAGGTGGACATGCTGCAATGCAACACGAGCAGAGGAGGGGCTGGCTGTGGATCCTAAGACGGCGATATTGGCATTTTTGGCGGGGCGTTCCCCGGCGGCGTACACGGAGGCGGTGATAGCACGGCATGTCATCTCCAGCGGGCGGCTTTCAAGCCCGCCCGCGAGCGTGCATGGCAATCTGGAATGGATGGCGAGCGACAGCGGCGGGCGGCTGGTGGAGTCGCGCTATGACGGCACGCAGGGCGATCTGGTCTGGTGGGCAACGGCGGCGGGATGCGCGCGCTGGGCGCAAGACGGGCGCCCCTACATTCCGTGAGGAGGTGAGGCGGTGACGGCGCGGTATCACAGGAGCAAGATCGGTCGGCTGCCCTACGCTGTGCGCAATGAGCTGTGCGAGCGCATGCGCGACGGCGCGACCGGCGCGGCGTGCCTGGCGTGGCTGAACGCGCATCCGGAGATGGCGAGGGTGATGAAGCAGACCGGCTGCGCGCCGGTCAACGCGCAGAACCTGAGCGACTGGCGCGCGGGCGGGTACCAGGACTGGCTGAACGACCAGAAGGAGACCGAGCGGCTGAGGCGATACGCGGACCTGTCCGGCGCGATTGTCGAGGCGACCGGCGGAGATCCCAGCGCGGTCGGGTCGCGCATGCTGACCGCGAAAATCCTAGAGGCGATCCGGACGGCGGACGGCAACGACGCGGAGGGGCTGGCGCGCGCGATTGCGTCGCTGCGCCGCCAGGACATCGCCGCCAAGCGCGCGGACCTGGCGGCATCCAAGCTGGAGCAGGATCAACAGCGGCTGGATCTGGATCAAAAACGGTTCGCCCGCCAGACGTGCGAGCTGTTCATTGAGTGGCACGCTGACCAACGTGTGGGCGCGATCATGGACGATAAGAGCACCGACAACGCAGCGAAGATTGATGCGCTCGGGCGTCTCATGTTCGCCGACCTTTGGGAGGATGGCGAGTGAGCGGCGGCGCGATCCAGATGCGCGCGGGGCAACGGCGCTGTTTTCGGCTGGTGGACGACCACCGGCTGCTCGCGTTCGTCGCGCGCCGCCAGTACGGGAAAACAACCACGTTCGCAAACATCGCGCTGAAGAAGATGATGAAGCGCGCCGGGCACACGGTGATTTTCGGCTCGGCAAAACTGAACCTCTCCCGCGAGATCGTGCGCAAGGAGGCGGCGGTTTTTCAGGCGGCGATCACGGCGGCGATGCGGAGCCTGGCGGCGGGGCAACTCGCGGTGGCCGACTCCGATACCGGCGCGGTGCCGGACCGGTTGACGGCGGACGATTTCGCCGGGCTGTTCGAGGCGCAGCGGCTGGAGTTCCGGCTGTTCCATGATCGCACCGTGTACTCTCGCACGAAGGTCGTCGCACTGCGCCCGGACACCGTGGGCGAAACCGGCGACGTGATGGCGGACGAGGTCGGGCGCATCAACAACTGGCGCGAATGCTGGGAGGCGATAGAGCCGATTGTTTCCAGCGATCCAGAGTTCAGGCTGCTCTTGTCCACTACCCCGCCGCCGGATGACGCGCACTATTCGTTTGAGCAGCTCGCACCCCCGCCGGGGACGGTATTCAAACCGAACCCCGAGGGCAACGTGTACGAGGTGGACGAGATGACCGTGCTGCGCGTTGACGCGTGGGACGCCTACGCGGACGGCGTGCCGGTCTACTCGCTTAAGGACGGCGAGCCTTTGGATCCAGACTCGCACCGCGCGCGCTACCGCGATAAGGACGCATGGGACAGGAACTACGGGTGCGCGTTCATCACGGGCGGCTCGGCGGCGGTGGCGCTGGTGCCGCTTTTGGCGGCGCAGAACGAGGGCGCGAAGCGCGGGTGTAAATACTATCAAGATATGCTGCCGCCGGGATGGGTTCAGGCGTGCGGTTTCCGCCCGGGTGTTCCGGCGGTGATCGGCGTTGATCCGGCCACGACCGAGGGGGCGACGAGCAACCCGACCGGTTTTTGCGCGTCTCAGATGGACGGCGCACTTCACGAGGCGCGCGCGCTGATGCGCTACAAAATCCAGTCGCCGAAGGAAGCGCGGGCGGTGATCGTGTCCGCCGTGGATGATTTGATTGCGGCGGGGATCCCCGTCAAGTGCGCGGTGCTGGACGCGACGAGCGAGCGGTACTGGTGCGCGGAGACGCGTCAGGAGATCGAGCCGCGCGTCCCGGTGCTGTTGATTGTATCGAGCGAGCGCGAGGAATACGAGGGTGAGAACGTACTGCTGAAAACCATCCTCGGCAACGAAGCGGTGGCGAGCCTTGAGGACCACAAGGCGGCGATTCCGCCGGACAAGTGCGTGAAGGATGATTTCAGGCTGGTGCGCAGGCAGAAGGGCGGCTTCTCGAACGAGGTGGACACCGCCGGGAACCACGGCGATTTGTTCGATGCGTTCAAACTGGCTTATCGCGGCCACACGACCGACTGCCTAGAGACGGCGGCGGAGGCGGTGCAGGTTGGTGCGCCCAGCATTTCATTGTTGCCGGGGTATCGCGGCGACCGCATGCCGATGCGCCCGGGCGAACCGGACGGGCAAGAGAGAGGAGAGTTATTCGCATGATGGATATGATTGAAATCCGCGAGCCGGAGTCGGTACTGCCGGGCCTCACGGCCACGCGCATGATGTCGATTTTGCAAGCTGCCGAAGGCGGCAACGTGGCGGATCTGTTTGCACTTTACCGCGACATCATGGCGGCGGACTCACACACCGGCAACGAGTTTGAAAAAAGAAAATCGGCGGTGCTTGGCGACCCGGTCAACCTCCGCCCGTGGGACGCGAAAAACGCGGACGATGTGGAGGCGGCGCGCTTCTGCGAGCGGCTGGCGGAGTCGCAGGCATTCTCCGACTTGCAAAGCTGGTTATTGAATGCGACGCTCTGGCCGGTGGCCGTGGCGGAGAAGGTTTACCGCCCCGTGGCGGGCGGGTTCGCGCTGACCGGCATCGTGGCCGTCCCCTATCAACTGCTGGATTATCAGGCGGGGCGGCTGCAGATTCTGGATGTCGATCCGGCGTCGCATCTGCCGTTGCGGGGTTCCGGGCGCGATCCCGATCCTGAGCGCTACATCATCCATCGCGGCCACACGCTGCCGGTGCCCGACTGGTGGGGAGGGCGCTTCAGAAGCATTCTGTTCTGGTGGCTGCTGCGCACGATGGGCAGGCAGTGGTGGGCGACGTTCATTGAGCGTTTCGGGCAGCCATTTTTCAAGGGAAAATATCAGGATGACGCGGGGCGCAACGTACTGCACCAGGCGTTTGCCATGTCGCGCAAATTGGGCGGCATCGCGCTGAGCAAAAACACTGAGGTGGAGATCATCCAGACGGCGATGTCGGACAGCAGCGACGCGCACGATAGGTTCATACAGCTCTGCAATGATGAAATCTCCCGCGCGATCGTGGGCCAGACTCTGAGTAGCACGGCCTCCCCTACCGGCGAGCTGGGCGGCGGCACGGCGGGGCTGCAGGGTGAGGTGCGCGAGGATCTGCGGCGCATGGACGCGCGGCGTCTGGCGGTCACGCTCCGGCGGCAGTTGCTGGAGCAATACCTGCGGATCAACGGGCGCGGCGGCATGCCGCCCGTGCTGTCATTCGGATCGGAAACCGATAGCGCGATCAAGGCGAAGGTCAGCATGGTCGGACAACTTGCGACGGCGGGCTTTGAACCGACCGACAACGGGCTGGCGCAGTTGAGCGAAGAGACGGGCATCGAGCTACAGCGCCGCGCGTCGCCGCAGCCGGTCGGCATGCCGTTTTCGGCGGTGCCGCTGGCCGCATCCGGCGCGGTGCCCGCGCAACCGCCTGACGGCGGCGACGCCGAGCTGGCCGAGGCATTCACGGGCAGATACGCGCCGCTTCGCGAGATCATTTTGAACGCGGACAGCGTGGACGATTGCATCCAGAAGGTGCGCGCGTGGCTGAACACGAACAAGCCGCCCCGCGCAACGGAGATCATGGAGCAGGTACTGTCCGCCTACGCCGCGCAGGGTGTGCTGTCGGTGCGAAAGCCGGGCCGGGCGGCAAAATGAAAGGAGGGCGCATATGAGAGTGAGAGCAACGGTTTTTTGTTTGGCGGTGGCGGCGTGCGCGGTAGCGCAGCAGGTGCCCAAAAAGGTGTATAGGGTGGAGACTTCCGACCCGAAGGATATCCGGATGGAGGTGGTGCATGGAGAAACGATCAACCTGCAATGGACGTTCCTCTCGTATGCAAACCCGCTGGACATCGAAAGCGCAGCGGTAACGTTGCACGCGCGAACAAACGGCATGGCTGAGGGCGTGAGCTTTCAGGTGCCCGGCGCAGCCGGCCCGGGCGGTGTGGCGACCGTGCGGCTGGCCGTCTCGGAGTGGCTGCCGACCGCATGCAACGAAGCGGAGTGGACGCTGGAGGTGGTGCAGCCGGACGCCGCACGTATCTTGCGGGCAAAGGGCACGGTGACGGCTACGCGCAGCGCGGCGGCATCTACCAATGACCCCGTGCCGGTGGTCTGGCTGGACGATATCCGCGCGGAGATCGGCGCGGTGGGGGCGGAAATCGGGCCGTTACGCTCGCGCGTGGAGACCGTAGAGCAAGGCACGAATCGCTGGGAGGCGGCGTGGCACTGGGGTGATCACAGCGCTATGGGGTACCTTTTAGCGGCGGCGCTCGACAATTATTACACCATGCCACAGGTTGACGGTCGTATTGCAGACGCGACCAATTGTGTC
>JBAYZB010000136.1:0-8306 GCA_041672765.1 Gammaproteobacteria bacterium
TTGACCTCATTGTCGGTTATTTTCCGGCGGCGGCCGACTATCCGGCACTTGTCGGCATCGCGGTGCTGACCCTCGTCGCCACGCTTTCCCTCGGAGTGCTGCCCGTCGTGCGCCGTTACGTGGTGCGGGCGGTGCACCGATGGCTTCAAGGCCGGAAGTCCCTGTGGGGCGACAAACTGGTCGAAACGGGCTTCTTCCGACGCCTGACCTGGGCCGTGCCCGTCGTAGTGTTTTATCAGGGGCTGCTGGTAGTTCCCGCGCTTCCGTCCGCGGTAATCGATTTCCTCTCGCGCCTGACGTTGGCGGTGCTCACGCTGGTGGCGGTGCGCACTTTTTCCGCCGCGCTGCAGGCCGTCAACGACATCTACAACACCTTGCCGATGGCGCGCGACCGGCCCATCAGCAGCTATCTTCAGATCATCAATATCGTCGCGCACCTGCTGGCCGCAATCGTCGCCGTCGCGATGTTGATGGACCAGTCGCCGTGGCTGTTCCTGAGCGGCCTTGGTGCCGCTATGGCGATCATCCTGCTGGTGTTTCGCGACACGCTGTTGTCGCTGGTGGCGGGCATTCAGCTCACCACCAACAATCTGATCCGGATCGGCGACTGGATCGAGATGCCACAATTTGGCGCCGACGGCGACGTGGTGGACATCTCGCTGCATGCCATTCGCGTGCGCAATTGGGATCGCACCATCACGGTCATCCCGACCCACAAGTTCCTCGATAACGCCTTCAAGAACTGGCGCGGGATGTCGGAGGCGGGCGCGCGGCGCATCAAGCGCGCGTTCAACGTAGACATGTCCACCATCCGTTTTCTCACACCGGAAGAAGTGGACCGATTCGGCCGTTTCGCTCTGCTGCACGACTACATCGAGGCGAAGAAGAAGGAAATCGAAGAGTACAACCGCGCGCACGATTGCGGCGGCCGGTTGATTGCCAATGCCCGGCGTCTTACCAACATCGGCACCCTGCGGGCCTATATCGTCAACTACCTGCGGCAACATCCGAAGGTGCGGCAGGACATGATCGTAATGGTGCGCCAATTGGAACCCACGCCGAAAGGCCTGCCCTTGGAGATCTATGTCTTCTCGGCGGACATTGTGTGGGTCAACTATGAAGGGATCCAGTCGGACATTTTCGATCATATTCTCGCCATGGTGCCCGAGTTCGGTCTGCATGTTTATCAGGAGCCGAGCGGTAATGACGTCCGGAAGCTGCTGACCGACGCAGAGCCCGCGGCGGCGCTGCAAAAGCTTCGGTCCGGCACGCTCGTACCCTGACAGCAAGTAACCGCGACCAAAAGATTCCACGCTCAGGGCAGACGGGCGGAATGAAAAATCACAACCATACCTCACCATCGCCTTGAGAATGACAAAACCAGCGGGACAACCTGCAGCCGGATTCCTCCAAACACCTCACGGCCAATCAATGGTTGCAAGGGCGCTAGTGCCCGGCGAATAAAGAAGCCGTTCCTTGGCAATCCCCACGTCTTTCGTTACACACCCAGCAAGGCCGCCAGAGGTAAATGCCGAGAACGTCGGTTGGGTACGTTGGTTAGTTCTACCTGAAATTGGGTCACTTCGGCAGTGGCCCGTCGATGTGAATAGCCGCCCCTTCCGATAAGGCATTGGCGTATTTCCAATCCTGTTCACAGGTTAGAAGTCGGTTGTAAGACCGTTCGCACAAAAAATCCGATTGCGCTTATACCGCCTTGTTCTTGTTTGAGGACAGCGTCACCTCTACCATAAGCGCCCATAACAAGAAGTGAGTGCCGTTCGAGATGCAATGCGTCTGCGCCTAAAAGGCTTGGCGCGGCAAGGGAGACCAAACAACAACCACCGCTGCGCGGTCGGCGGTGCTCGCAACGTCAACCGCTGCCCGCCCTCGCCTCCTTCGCAGCGTGAGATTGAAGAGATAAGAATCGTCAGGACCGGAAGCCGCCAAGAACGCAGCCGCGGAGCGATTCCGGCGGGACTTGTCTTGGCGCAATCCAGTGAGGAGGGGGCATGACTGAAATAAGAGCGCGCAGGCTGGATGAACCAAAGTGGCATCCCGGGCATTGCGCCGTCGCGCATGGCCGCAGCAATCCTGGATTCTGTTGCATCCCGCCGAGACTGCTTGCCGGTGGGTGGTGCGCGGTGGACACGGCACGCACACTCACCGAAGGCCGGAGCGTCGTTGCATGAACGGCCCGGTATCCGACAAACCTCGCACCATGCGCCGGCTGATCTGGGTCGCCCTCGGCGCGGTGCTAATCGTCCTGGCCGTCGCGCTTGCCAGCGAGGATGCGGGGTGGAAGGTGCTCGGCTACCTGGTGTACCTGCTGATCTTGGTCCTCACAAACCCGAAGGCCGCCGCCGTGGCCGCGGTCTGCCTGCTGCTCGCCCTGGTGGCCGTGTTGGCACGCCGCCGCGCCGTGCGCGGGGCCGCCGCAGGGCTGCTCATAGCCATTGTGTTGGGGTCCATGGCGTTCCTGTGGTGGCCCGCGTTGACGGCGAAATCCATGACCTACGAAGACGTGAAAGATCTCAAGTACCGCGTCATCGCCAAGGGCACCGGCGTGGCCTTCGACGTCCCGGTGTCCTACAGCTACGACCCCTGGACCGTGGGGCGTACCGGCCGCTGGCCGCATCCCGACAAGGACGAGGCAGAGGGGCGGACACGCCGCACGGTGGACTACATCATCTTCCGCGCCCTCCTTCCGGATCTGGAGCCCTTTACGGCGGAGAACGCGCACGAGTTCACCTCCACCAGGGGCTGGGGGCGCAGGATCAGGGCCAGCATTACACAACCCATGTTTCCGGATGCACGGTTCTGGCGGGGCCTCGTCGAGAACACTTATCCCAGGCTGGAGCGGCTGCCGGACCTGCCCGAGGTGCCAGGGATGCTTCGTTTCCGCGATTATCGCGACGAGCTCTATCTCAGTCACGACCATGCGACGGATGATCTGATCCTTATGAAGTGCGGTATGCCAGCTCCAGACACACACCCTCACTGCGATGTTTGGCAAGTCGCCACCATCACGGGCGCACGATTCAGACTGGAGTACACGTTTTCGCGTAACTATCTGCTCCAGTGGCGGGAGATCGATGCCAAGGTGAAGGCCCTGTTCGAGCGATTCGCCGCGGATGCGGCGCGACAGCGGTAATGTCATTCATCCAAGGGAGGACAGGAGAACATGTCAGGCATCATATCAAGCCCCGAACTGCAAGCGGCCGCGATGACCGCCCGCACTCTCTACGAACAAGGCCGGTACATGGAAGCCTGGGACACGCTGGCCCAGGCGGGCGATTGCTACGGCGATAACGCCGCCTGCGTGCTGGGCCAGCGCCGGGATACAGTTGACCTCTTCTTCGAAATGCTTGTTCTGGAGCATGGGATCACCACTGTTGGTCTCGATGCCTACGAACAGTTGTAGGGTGGGCACTGCCCACCGTGCGCCGGTTGTCATGGTGTTGTTCGGTGAGCGATGCCCATCCTCGTTTGAATCTTGTCAGCTCCCGCCCGCGCCGAACAGGCGTTGCCACCAGCGTCGGCGGTTCATGGGCGGTGGCAGGGCGGCCTTGAGGTCCACCGGCGGCAGCAGGGAGAGCACCCAGCCGGGCAGGGGTGGGTTGGCGCTGGAGCCGCACACGCTGCCGAGGTTGTTGGGGTCGTAGATCTTGATGATGGTGGGTGACTTAAAGTTGTCGGCGTAGACGATGCCGCAGTAATCCTCGTCGTGTTCCCGGCGCAGCAGGGCGTCGATCTCGGTGATGAAGGCGTTCACCTGTTCCGCCGTGGCGGGCGCGTGCGGCGGCGTTTCGCCGATGGCGTAGATGTGCCATCCCGAGCCCGCCATGCCGCGCAGCGTGTTCCAGAGTTCATCCAGTTGATGCCAGCGCAGGGCGCTGATGAAGCTGCCTTTGAATGCCGTTATATAGGCGTCTGTCGGGTCGGTCACTCAGTTCTCCTTCTTGCGCGACAGGTTGAGGCGCTGGCGCCGCTCCCACAGGGCCTTGCGGCTGATGCCGAGCCGTTTGGCCAGTTCCGTCTCGGTCATTTTGTCCTGGTTCTCCAGCACGAAACGGCGGAAGTAGTCCTCCAGCGACAGGTCCGCGTTGACGGTGGTCGTCTCCGGCTCTTGGCGCGGCCGTTCGGCGGGAAAATCAATGGCCAGGAGTTCGGGGGAGATCTGCATGCCGTCGCAGAGGATGACGGCGCGCTCGATGGCGTTTTCCAGTTCCCGCACGTTGCCCGGCCAGTGGTAGCGGTTGATAACCTGCAGCGCCTCGGGGGTGAATTGCAGCGCGGGCCGGTTGAGGCGTTCGCAGGTCTTTTGCAGGAGGAACAGGGCCAGATCCTCGATGTCCTTGCCGCGCTCGCGCAGGGGAGGGAGGTGGATCTCCATCACGCGCAGGCGGAAGTAGAGATCGCTGCGGAACAGTTCTTCGTTGACCATCTGCTGCAGGTTGCGGTGCGTGGCGGCGATGAGGCGGATGTCGACCTTACGGGACTGGGCTGAACCGACACGGCGGATTTCGCCCTCTTGCAGCACGCGCAGCAGGCGCGCCTGGGCGGACAGGGGCAGTTCTCCGATTTCGTCCAGGAACAGGGTGCCGCCATCGGCGGCCTCCACCAGGCCGTGATGCGTGCCCACCGCCCCGGTGAAGGCGCCTTTCTCGTGACCGAACAGTTCCGACTCCAGCAGGCCCTCGGGAATGGATGCGCAGTTGACGGTGATCAGGGGTGCGTCGCTCCGTGTGCTGTGTTCGTGCACGGCCCGCGCCACCAGTTCCTTGCCGGTGCCCGATTCGCCCAGGATCAGCACCGTCGCGTCGGTGGGCCCCACCTTGCGGATGCGTTCGAACACCTCCCGCATGGCCTTGCAGTTGCCCACCATGCCGACCACGGGATAGGTGCGCAGGAGATCCTGTTTGAGCGCGGCGTTCTGGCGCACGAGACGGCGCTGGCCCAGGATGCGCTTGACCGTCAGCACCATCTCGTCGTGGTTGAACGGCTTGGCGATGTAGTCCACGGCGCCGAGCTTCATGGACTCCACCGCCGACTGTACGCTCGCATAGCTCGTCATGATCAGCACGGGCACGCCGTCGCACTTGGCGATGATGTCCGTGCCCGGCGGGCCAGGCAGGCGCAGGTCGGCGATCACCAGGTCGAAGGTGTCGAAGTCGAAGTTCTGCTCGGCTTCCGGAACGGAGCCGGCTTCTTCCACCGCATAGCCGTGCCGTTCCAGCAGGCGGCGCAACGCCGTGCGGATGACGGCTTCGTCATCGAGTATCAGTATGCGTTCCATGAGTTCGTTTCTGTCTGGGAGCCGACGGCCTTGCCGGCCAACGGCAATTGCAACGTCACGCAGGTTCCGAGCTCGGGGGAACTCTCCACGGAGATGGTGCCTGCGTGGTCCTGAATGATGTTGTAGACCAAGGGGAGGCCGAGGCCCGTCCCTTCGCCGGGTTGTTTGGTGGTGAAAAATGGATCGAACACGCGGTCGAGCAGCTCTTCCGGTATGCCCGCGCCCTGGTCGATGATCAGTATTTCCACCTGCGTTTCGCCGGCCGTGGCGTGGACCTCGATGGTGTCGCCCGGCCTGGAAGCGTCGCGGGCGTTGTTCAGGAGGTTGACGAACACCTGCAGCAGCCGCTGCCGGTCGCCCTTGAGCTCCAGATCGTCCGGGACATCGTTGGCATACTTGAGCTGCTTGCCGGCGTGGCTCAGTTGCACCAGGCGTATCGCCTCGGCCACGCAGTCGTGCAGGCGGAACGTGGCGACGGGGCGGTCGGTGCGTGAGCCGGCATGGCTGAAGCTGATCAGGGACTGCACGATGTCGCTGATGCGGTGCGTCTGCGTCAGGATCTGCTCGATGCTTTGCCGGATGACTTCCGGGTCGGTCTCGTGCTTGAGATTCTGGGCAAGACAGTCGATGCCGGTAAGCGGGTTGCCGATCTCGTGGGCCACGCCCGCCGCCAGGCGGCCGATGGAGGCGAGCCGGTCGCTGTGGGCGAGTTCCGCTTCCAGCGTCTGCAGGTCGGTCAGGTCTTCCACCAGGATGACCATGCCGCCTTTCTGATTGTCCGCGCCCTGGCTGCCTACGTCTTCGATCGCCGCCTTATACAGATTGAACCAGCGGGTGTGTCCCTTGATGACCGCCTGCACCTTGTACAGGTGTTCGTCACGGGTGCGCGCGAAACCTTTCAGCAGTCCGCTCCAGGGGTCCGGCAGCCGCTCCAGCGGAGTGCCGATGGCGTACTGGCTGTCCAGGCCGGACAACACTTCCATGGCGTGGTTCCAGATCACGATCTCGTGATCCGGACCCAAAGAGCACACGCCCAGGGGAAGCTCGCGCAGGATCTGGCGGTGGTAGCGGCGCAGTGCGTCCAGCTCGGCGGCCAGCCCCTGCAGGCGGGTTTGGGATGCTTCCAGCCGTTCTTCGACGAAGCGGACCGTGTCGGCGAGCGCCGTTTGCGCCGTCGAGTCCATTTGCAGGCGCTCATCCACGATCATGCGCGCCAGCACCGGCCCCATCAGCCCCGAGAGATTGCGCTCGATGCGCTCGCGCAGGCGCCGCAGCTCGCTGGGGCGTTGCTCCTGATCGCTCATTTGCAGGTCGTTCAGCGCCTGATGCACTTCCTTCTCGGCGGTTTCGGCGCCGACGATACGGGCGAGCTGCTCCTTGAACTGCTCGGCCGAGACCGCACTGACCACGCCGCGCGGTGGTGTCAGATGGTCGCGGCAGCAGGCCAGGGCCGCTTCCTGTTCCGCGGCGCTGGGCTGAGTGATCAGCGACAGGCCGACGAACAGCAGACTGTTGACGGCCAGCGACCAGAAGGTGGAAAAGGCCCAGAGGTCCTGCTCCGCCGCCCCCATCCAGGACTGGAAGTCGAACCCGGTCTGCACGAACCCGGAGTTCTCCAGGATCGGCAGGATCAGTGCGAGCATCCATACCAGGAAGCCGCCCAGGAGGCCCGCGATGAAGCCGGCGCGCGTTGCCCGCGGCCAGTACAGCAGGCCCACGATGCCGGGCAGGAACTGGGCGACAGCGACGAAGGAGATGAGCCCGATCTGCACCAGCCCCTGCGTGTGTTCCTGCAGCAGGTAAAAGCCGTAACCGGCCGAGACGATGATGACGATCAGGGCGCGGCGTCCCCACAGCAGCCGGCGATAGAGATTGGTATAGGGCCAATGCTCGCGCTGGAAGCTGGCCGGCAGGATCAGGTGATTCATGCACATGGCGGCAAGCGCGAGGGTCGCCACGATCATCATGGCGCTGGCTGCGGAAACGCCGCCGATGAACGCCAGGGTCGGCAGCCACGCCGAGCCCTGGTTCAGAGTGATGCCTAACACGAAGTAATCCGCGCTGGTCCCGGGCTGAAGCTCCTGGCCGGCCCAGAGCACTAGCGGGATCGGCAGGTTGAGCAGCAGCAGAAACAGCGGGAACGCCCAGCTCGCCACCGGCAGGGAGCGCTCCTCGATGTTCTCGGTGAAGGCCATGTGAAACTGGCGCGGCAGCAGGAAGGCGGCGGCGAAGGAGAGCAGGATCAGGGTGGACCATGGGCCTTCGCGCACCGGCTCGTACAGGGCGCGCAACGCCTCCGGGTGGCGGGCGATCCACTGGTTCAGTTCGGCCGGCCCGCCGAACACGCCGAACAGGGCGAACAGGCCCACCGACAGGAGCGCCACCAGCTTCACCGCCGACTCGAAGGCGATGGCCGCCACCAGCCCTTCGTGCTTTTCGCGCGGCGAGATGTGCCGCGCGCCGAACAGGATGGCGAAGAGGGTCAGCGTGACGCAGAAGCCGAGGGCCAGCACTGCGGGCGTGGCCTCCTGGGTCAGCACCTGGACGGACTCGGTCACGGCGCGTATCTGCAATGAGATGTACGGGAGGGCGCCCAGTAGCATGAATACCGTGACCAGCGCGCCCGCCGCCTGACTGTGATAGCGGAAGGCGAAGACATCGGCCAGCGAGGTGAGCTGATAGTCCCGCGTCAGCCGCAGGATGGGGGACAGCAGCACCGGCGCGAGCAGGAACGTCAGGGTGACGCCGAGGTAAATGGTCAGGAAGTTGTATCCGTACGACTGCGCGAAACCCACGCTGCCGTAATAGGTCCAGGAGGTGGCATACACCCCGAGGGACAAGGCGTAGGTGGCGGGATGGCGTACGAACCGCGCCGGAATGACCCCGCGCTCCACCAGATAGGCGATCAGGAACAACAGCAGCAGATACGCTACCGTGACGAGGAACAGGTGGCTGAGTTCGAAGGTCATGAGGAGCGCCGCCGCTGCATCCAGGCCACGAGCCCGAGGAT
>JBAYZB010000137.1:0-8287 GCA_041672765.1 Gammaproteobacteria bacterium
GTTGCTGAAAGCCATGGAGCAGGCGACGCTGCAGGCGCAAAGGGCGGCCGAGATTATCCGGCGTATCCGGGACTTCATGCGCAAGGAGGACGGGCAACGGGAGCTGGTGAATCTCAATCAGTTGGTGCGCCATGTCGTGGATATGGTGCAGCACGACCTGCGCCGGCACGGGATTCAGGTCAGCCTGGACCTGAGCGAGCCCCTTGCCCCGGTGCGCGCCACTGCGATTCAGATCGAGCAGGTGCTCCTGCACCTGTTGCGCAACGCCATCGAGGCGATGGAACGTACCCCCGTGGAGCAACGGTCTCTGCGCATACGGACGGAGCAGCGAAGCGACGGCACTGTGGAGGCGTCGCTACAGGATGCGGGCAGCGGGCTGAGTGCCGAAGCCCTGGAGCAACTGTTCGCTCCCTTCTATACCACCAAGCCCGAAGGCATGGGACTGGGGTTGTCCATCAGCCAATCCATTGTCGAGTCGCACGGCGGCGCATGCACGTCCAGGGCAACCCCGCGGGCGGTGCCGTCTTCACATTTACGCTGCCGGCGGCGGATGCACTGGCGGAAACCGGGAACGGCTGCGAGGCATCGGGCGCCTGAGGCCTGGGGTGAAGCATGGTCTTTCGACCGGCGCGTGGCCGTCGGAGGACGATCTGCCGTGCCGCGATCCGGGTTATTCCCGTACCGCTGCCGCGCCCGCTTGCGCCACGTCGATGTCGGCCTTGGCATCCCCGCCGGCCGCACCGATACCGCCGATTACCTGCCCCTTTCTGACAATCGGGATACCTCCGGGGAGGGTGGTGAATCTGCCCTCCGTGGCCAGGGTGAGAGCCAGGGCGATGTCCGGCGGGATATCGCTCTGATGGGTGGGCTGGCGCACGGAGGCGGCCGTATAGGCCTTGCTGTAGGAGGTGTGGTTGGTGTGGGCGAACGCCCCGTCCATCTTGATGAAGCCTGCCAGATTGCCGCCCCTGTCCACCACCGCGATGCCCATGGGCACCCGGATTTCGCGCGCCCTCGCCACCGCTGCGTCCAGTGCACGCTGAATGAGTTCGGTGGTCAACGCCGCCTCTTGCGCCGGGATGGGCGGCGGTATGAGCATCAGCAGCGCGCTGAACAGGAATGTCGCGGCCGTCGATACCGAAAGGGTTGGCCGGGTCCGGGTGTACATCGTGTGTCCTCCATAACGTCCTGTGTGGCATAGTTAATCTTAGCAATCCGCGGGCCGCGTCCGGGCCGATGGCCTTGCGGGTTGTCATATCTTTGTGCAGAGAACTTTTTTCTCATGACGGGAAGGTCGTAACACAATGTGGGAAATCTGGGGAAGGCTGAGGGACTACCTGGGACGGAAGGTTTGGGGGCGGGACGTCGCCGCCCTGAGTTGGCCGCAGCGGCTGCTGGTCAACGCTCTGCGTCTGTTTCAGGTGCTGCTCAGGGATGTATACGGGGGGCAACTGACCCTCCGGGCGACCAGCCTGGCCTATACCAGCATGATTTCCCTCGTTCCGCTGCTGGCCGTCAGTTTCTCGGTGCTCAAGGCCTTTGGCGTACACAATCAACTGGAGCCGTTCCTGCTCAATCTCCTGGAGCCTCTCGGCCCCCGCGGCAACGAGATCGCCCGGAATACCGTAGGATTCATCGAGAACGTGCGTGTAGGCGTGCTGGGGTCCGTGGGCCTGATTTTTCTGTTGTATACGGCGATATCGCTGATCCAGCAGTTGGAGGATGCATTCAACTACGTCTGGCGTGTCGAGAATCTGCGCGGTCTCATGCATCGCTTCAGCGACTACCTGAGCGTGGTCCTGATCGGTCCCGTTCTGCTTTTCTCCGCCCTGGGCATGGCGGCGACCATCATCGGGGCGGACATGGTGCAGCGGCTCGCCGCGATCGAACCGCTCGGCACGGTGATCGCCATCGCAGGACAATCGATCCCTTACCTGCTCATGGTCATGGCCCTGGTGTTCGTTTACGTGTTCCTGCCGAACACCAAGGTAGGGATTCGCTCGGCCATCGTGGGAGCGGTGTTCGCGGTGGCGCTGTGGCAGATCACCGGCAAGATATTTGCGTCCTTCGTGGTGGCGTCGGGGCGGTACGAAGCGATCTACTCCGGGTTCGCCGTGGTGCTGCTGTCGATGCTGTGGCTCTACCTGATCTGGTTGATACTGTTGATCGGGGCGCAGGTGGCCTTTTATCAGCAATATCCGCAGTTCATCGTGCGCAGCAAGGAAACCCTGGTGCTCGGAAACAGAATGAAGGAGCAGTTGGCGCTTCTGGTCATGTTTCTCATCGGTTCCAACTTCTACAACAACCGCAAGCCATGGACCTTCGAAGGGCTCGTGCAGCGCCTGGAGCTGCCTTTGGAGCCGCTGCGCAGGACGCTCGAGGTGCTGGAGCAGAAAGGATTGATCGTGAAGGCGGGCAGCGATCCGATCGTCTATCTGCCGGCGCGGGACTTGGGGACCCTGTCGGTGCGGCAGTTCCTCGCCATCATCAGGGGGGATGGGGACGAGGCTCACTTCAGGTGTTCCATTCCACAGGTGGAGCAGATCATGGGCCGGATCAACGCTGCCCTGGACAGCGCCCTGGAGAATGAGACGCTGGAAGACCTGATCGTATCGGTGAAGGACAATTGACCCGGACCCGGTCGGGCGGTGTCACAGCGTGATCGTCCATAACTCCATGGCGGCGATGGCTGTCTGCCGGTCCCAGTCGCGGTAGTTGAGTACCTGACCGTTGCTACGCACGTCCTGTATGTATTCCAGGTGCAAATCCGCATACACCATCTGCGGTATGTTCATCTCCCCCTGGGCGAGCACTCCGTCCTCGGGAAAGCCGCGATCCACAGGCGTGAACACCCCGGCGCAGCCGACGTTGACATCGACGGTTTCGGACCACGCGGCCTCGCCCACCGTGGGAGATTGCACGACATAACACTGGTTTTCCAAGGCGCGGGCGCGACAGCTGACGTGCACCCGGTGAAATCCCGCCAGTGTGTCGGTGCAACTGGGCACGAGGATGAGCGCCGCGCCGGCCTCTGTCTGCCGGCGTACGATCAGCGGAAATTCGCTGTCGTAGCAGATGGCCACGCCGATGCGCCCGAGCCCGGTTTCGAACACCTTGATGGCGTCGCCCGGCTGCAGCAGTTGCTGCTCCGATTCATAGCGCGTGAGCTGGAGCTTGTCCTGGAAGTCGGATGAACCATCCGGCGCGAACAAATGTGCGCGGTTGCGGTATGCGCGGTTGGCCAGCCGCACAGGGAAAGAGCCGGCCAGGATGTATATCCGGTGTTCGCGGGCCAGTGCTTGGTGAAGTTCCAGGAATGGCGCGAGATATTCCTGCAGGGCCGCCATCTGAGCGGCCGGTCGGGAGCGGAGTTTTCCGGGCAGCAGGGACGCCAGTTCCATGGCGGCGTATTCGGGCATCACCAGCAGTTGCGCGCCCTGACCCGCCGCCGCGGCGACCATGTCGGTAATCTTGCGCGCATAATGGTCCCAGCCGTTCAGGAACTGGATCGGATACTGAGCGCTGGCAACCCGCAACGGCATGGAATCGGTCATGCGGTCATGGCCTCGTCAAGCGTTTCAACCAGAACGTCATTGGTTTGGGCGATTCCTCGGGCTCGTCCAGTTCCTTCCATGACAGCGTCGTCCGCAACTCGGGATGCTTGGTATATCCGCGCCTCGTCCAGAACTGGTCGAGCGGCACGTACTCGGTGGGGCGGCGCGGATGATCCGCAGGCCGTTCCACGGCGCAGAAGCAGGTCCAGTCGATGCGTTCCAGGCTGCGGGCGTGATCTTCCCGCTCCTGAAAGAACCGTACGCCCAGGCCGCGACCGCGGTATTCGGGCAGCAGTATGGACTCGCCCAGGTAGAGGACTCGCCGTGGATCATATCCGTGTTTCTTCAGGGGCTCCTGAATCGCGGCGGTTTCGTGTTCCGCCGGTACGGCGGTAGAGGCGCCGACGACTTGGTCTCCGTGAAACACCAACACGATCACGCTTTCGGGCGAATCGATGTAGGTGCGGAGATAGCGTTCTTCGTATTCGGGCGTGCCGTCGTAAAGGTAAGGAAAATCGCGAAAGACGCGGATGCGCAGACGTGCAAGATCGGGTATGTGGGTTTCCAGCGCGTCGCCTGTAAGCCGCGCGATGCGAAGCTCATCTAACATCAATAAGTTCCTTCGAGAAAACCGATGATCGCGATCGCAAGATCGGCGAAAACCACCGGATCGGTGCGGAGCGATCCTGTAGTTACGATGCGCTCGGCGCGGAATGAGCCGGCACGTTCAAACGCTAGTCCTGTGTCGCGCTATTGTAGCGGGCCGTCACGGGGTTTGCAGGCTCGACTTGCAGGGAGCGCCGCTGATATGGTGTCGGGGCTATCGAACGGGGGATGAAATTGACTGGTAAACTCGCTGGAAATCGCTGGGTGAATCTGGGCTGGGTCGTATTGACCGTGGTGGTGATAATGGCGGTGCGTGCGTACACCCAGCGCGGGATCGTGCAAGGTGAGGCGCCGCCGCTAGAAGGGGTTACGCTCGCCGGCGAATGGACCTCGCTCGTGGAACTGCGCGGCACGCCGGTACTGGTTCATTTCTGGGCGACCTGGTGTCCTGTATGCCGGCGTGAACAGGGAACGATCGAGTCCATTGCACAGGAATATCCCGTCGTTACGATTGCCATGCAGTCGGGCAGGGTGGCCGAGGTGCGGGCGTATGTGCGGGAGAACGCTTTGAATGCGCCGGTCCTGGTGGATGAATTCGGGGATATTGCGCGGGTCTATGGAGTGCGTGCCGTTCCGACGAGTTTTATACTGGACAGGCATGGCATGATACGGTTTGTGGAAGTAGGATATACCACGGAAGCCGGACTGCGTGCCCGGCTGTGGCTCGCCGGGCTTTGACGCGGAAGGAAGCGCCGGTGTTAGTCGTGTCACGGAATTGTTAAGTCTTTGCGTTGGATTTACCTGAGCTGCCAGGAGGAAACGTTATGCTCGAAGAGAATCCTGTAAAGAAGGCACGGACGAATAACGGCGGGGGAAGCCGTCGGAAGAAAGGGGAGGGAACGCAAGCGCAGGCGGCAGCGAAGACGGAGAAAAAAACTGCAACCAAGCGCACTGCTGCAAGTGGAGCGAAAAAGGAAGCGCCGAAGAAGCGGGTTTCCAGGAAGGCCACGCAGGATGCCGCACCGGCGCCGGCGATTCTCATGGAGGATCGGCACCGGATGATCGCCGAAGCGGCGTACTTCATCGCCGAGCGCCGCGGATTTCAGGGCGGGGATCCGGAGCAGGATTGGCGTGAGGCGGAGATGCAGATTTCCAGAATGCTTGAGGCCAGCGCCAAGTAGGCAAGCGACTTCAATTCTAGTCCGGAATATTTCTCCACGACGGGCCGGTCGCCGACTTAGTGCGGCACCGGCGGTGGTATGTTCCACACCGCGCTTGCTTGTTGTTCGGCCCTTCCCGGGCCGCGTCCTGCGGACCGGGCGGATGGGGTACTCAAGACGTAGTGACAAATATGCCGTTACGCCGGGCCGCCTGCCCGGCGTAACGGCGAGCAGACTTGTGGCCGATCCAAGGCATTGAGGACATTCATACCCGTGAAGCATTTTCCGAGTGCACGGTGAGGAATCGCCGGATACCAGGGGCCCATGCGGCATCGGCGCCCCGGCCCGGAATCCTGTCATGAGTTCTTCTGTTTGCGCGGCGTGCTCTGCTCGGCTGTGTCGTCGCCTTGGGTCAGAGTTGCGGGGTTGCCGACATAGGGCATGCGTTTGTTGAGCGGGGTCGGCGCGCGGCCCATCCGGTATTCGTAGATCGCCGTATAGGCGAACACGTTCGTCAGATAATTCCGCGTTTCGTAAAAGGGCACCATCTCCACCCATAGATCGGCGGGCATCGCACCTTCCCGTGGCGTCCACTGACGCACGCGCGTGATCCCGGCATTGTAGGCCGCCGTGGCCATGACGGCGTTCTCGTTGGTTTTATTCAGCATCCGGCGCAGATAGGTGATGCCGAAGCGGATGTTGGTACCGACATCCAGGAGTTGGTTCGGATTCTTCAGCTTGGTTTTCAGCGTCTTGGCCAGGCGCTTGCCGGTGTCCGGCATGATCTGCATGAGGCCGAGAGCGCCTGCGTGGGAACGCGCATCCGCTACGAAGGCGCTCTCCTGACGCATGACCGCAAATGCCCAGGCCGGATCGATGCGCTGCGCCTTCGCGTGGGCCAGGACACTGTCCTGGTACAGCACGGGGAAGCGGAGTTCGAGGTCGTCACGGTGAGTGCTGCGGGCGAGAGTGAGGATGGCCCGATCGTGCCAGCCCCAGCGGTGCGCCAGTTTCGCGGCTTGGTTCAACTGGGTCTCATTCAGCCGTCTGGTGGTGAAATGCCATTCGCGCCGCGCCTCCATGGTGCGGCCCAACGCGAACAGTTCCCGTGCCCGCGCGATGCCGGGGATTTTTTCGGTTGCGGCAAGTTCCTCTTCGGAAAAGGAGATCGGGCGGTGGCCGAACTCATAGGGGCGGCCGCTACGGTCCGCGGCGAGAAAACCATAGTAGCTGCGGGTGCGGGCCAGATCGGCGTACAGCTCCTGGGCCTCCTGCCGCTGGCCCAGGGCATCGAGGGCGCGGGCGCGCCAGTATTGCCAGCGTGCTTCCTGTCGCTCGTCCTCGGCGAGGCGGTCGATCCAGGTGATGGCTGCGTTCCAGTCCTCCTGCCCCAGGGCGGCGCGTACCCGCCATTCCCGTGTTTGCTTGTCCATGAGGTTCGGCTGGATGGCGGCGAGCCGCTCCAGGCTTTCACGTCGGTCCTTGCTGGCAAGGGCGAGCGCCAGGCGGCGTTCCACCGCTGCCCGCTCGGCCGGGGCGAAGGAATAGCGGTCCTTGATGCGGTCCCAGGCGGAGGCCGCCGCGAGCGGATCCTTGCGTGCCATGCGCCGGACGCCGTAGGCGACAATCGCCCGTGCCCTGGGATGATCGGCTGCAAGCGCCGGATTCTTCAACGCCTTTTCTGGAGACTGGTGGACCTCAATCCAGCGCTCCACCCACTGGGCTTCAGCGGGCTCCAGATAGCGCTTGAGGTAGCGGGCCAAGCCGGTTCGGCCTGCCTCCAGGGCAAGATTTACGCGCTGCCAGACGAGTTTCGGTGTCAGCCGTCCGGAGGCGCGCCAGGCTTCGAACACGGGATCACAGGCGTCCGGTTGCGATTTTCCGGACAGCCAGATCCGTTCCACGTCCTGGAATGCCTTGTCCTTTTGTCCGGTACGGTATAGCGCCCAGTGGCGATGACAGCGCAGTTCCGTGTCGGTCTGGGGCGTATAGAACTTCAGATACTCCGCCCAGCGCTGTTGCCGCGCCAGGACTTTGAGCCACGCCGTGCGCAGGCTCTCGGCGGGCAACGAGTCTTCATATGTCTTGAGGAAGTCGGCGATTTCGTCCGATGTCGCCGTGCCGAGGCGGCGCTCCAGATCCTGCCGGAGCAGATACGGATACAGGGGATAGTGCCGCAGGTGCGCGAGCAGGGAGCGGAATTGGGCGTGCTTGCCTTGTTTCAGCGCGCGTTCCGCTTCCAGAAATTGGGTGCGCGCTCTCCCTGGATCAACGGTTTCCTGGCATGGAGCATCCGCCCACGGAAGTAACCAGAGGATGCCGATCAGCCACACACCGAAACGGAACATGTGGACCACCTGCGCCTGTAAGTTTGTTGATTGTTCGAGCTGCTGTACGGACACTGGTCCCATGGACCATTTTGTCTGTATGGCTCTCATGCATGGGTTTGTGATTTACGACGCGGAGTATGCAGCCGGAAACGGAGTACGGCAAGGGAATCGCTCGCAAGTCCTGCACCGTTTTTACACGCTGTTTTTGGTGAGGGCGCGTGGACCCGGATATTTCGCCGAGGAACAAGGCTGCGGCGAATGTTGCGCAATTTCAACATAAAGACGCAATGCTTCAACGCAGAGGCGCGAAGTCGCAAAGAGTTTTTAGAGAATTACGACAGTCCGGGCGGGTTGCCGTTGGGACCGAGGAGTGTGTCGGAGCCGAAATCCAACCCGCGCAGGCCAAAGCCTTTCTTGCCTTTGCGCCCTTCGCGTCTTTGCGTTTAAGGAAGCTCTGAAATAGTAGTGACCAATGGCGCGACGACTCCAACACGAGCGTATTTCCCGCGGAATATGGGCCGTTTGGCCGGTTAATCTTCGCCCGAGGGGCCATTTTCGGCCCGTTGGGCGTTTTTTGGGCGCATTACGCCCACGACAGGCGCAGCAGGCGCCTGCGCATCATGTACAGATTGGTCAG
>JBAYZB010000138.1:0-8205 GCA_041672765.1 Gammaproteobacteria bacterium
TACCCCATGTTGTGCTGGAAGGGCAAAACCGGCGCGAGGCGGTCGCCTCCATGCCCGGCATCGAGCGGGTGAGCATCGATGAACTGCTGAAGGAGGCCGCCGAACTGGTGGAACTGGGCGTGCCGGCGGTAGCGCTGTTTCCCGTCACGCCGCAGGAGCAGAAGAGCCTGGACGCGCGGGAGGCCTATAATCCGGAGGGCCTGGCGCAGCGCGCGGTGAGGGCGCTCAAGCGCGAGTTCCCGCAACTCGGCGTGATCACCGACGTCGCCCTCGACCCCTTCACCACCCACGGCCAGGATGGTCTCATCGACGAAACCGGCTACGTGCTGAATGATGAAACGGTGGAAGTGCTGGTGAAGCAGGCCCTGTCCCATGCCGAGGCCGGCGCCGACGTGGTGGCCCCCTCCGACATGATGGACGGACGCATCGGCCTGATCCGCGACGCGCTGGAAGAGGCGGGCCATATCCACACCCGCATCCTGGCCTACTCCGCCAAGTACGCCTCGTCCTTCTACGGCCCGTTCCGCGATGCCGTAGGCTCCGCGGGCAACCTCGGCGGCGGCAACAAGTACAGTTATCAGATGGACCCGGCCAACTCCGACGAGGCCCTGCACGAGGTGGCGCTGGATCTCGACGAGGGCGCCGACATGATAATGGTCAAGCCCGGCATGCCCTATCTCGACGTCGTGCGCCGGGTGAAGGACCGTTTCGGCGCGCCTACTTTCGTCTATCAGGTAAGCGGTGAGTACGCGATGCTGATGGCCGCGGCGCAGAACGGCTGGCTCGACGAGAAGGCGGTGGTGATGGAGTCGCTGCTCTCCATCAAGCGCGCCGGTGCGGACGGCATCCTCACCTATTTCGCCAAGCGCGTGGCGGGGTGGCTGAAGGGGGCTTAGCAGCCGTAGGCGGGTTAAGCCCGCCCAGGGCGTCATCCGACATAACGGTGACGATGTCGGATGACGCTGACATCGATCCGGTCTGCATTTACTTTTTTCTCTTTGTGTCTTCGCGCCTTGGCGTTGGGTAGCCGTTCGTCGAGTGACGCCGGCCCGACTGCAGTGATCTGGGATTGGCGGGATTCGTGCTATCTTCCGTGACTGGCCTATGGACATACCGGATTTAAGAGCGCCCGAGTTCTATCTCAACCGCGAGTTGAGCCTGCTCGCGTTCCAGAAGCGCGTGCTGGAACAGGCCAAGGACCCGGCCACGCCGCTGCTGGAGCGACTTCGATTTCTGTGCATCTCCAGCACCAACCTCGATGAGTTCTTCGAAATCCGCGTCGCCGGGCTGAAGCAGCAGGTCGCCCTCGGCTCGTTCCAGGCGCGGCCCGACGGCCTCGGCCCGCACGAGGTACTGAAACGCATCAGCGGCGAGGCGCACGAACTCGTCAACGAGCAGTACCGGGTGCTCAACGAGGTGCTCATCCCGGAGCTGGAGCGGGAGCAGATCCGGTTCCTGCGCCGCACCCAGTGGACGCAGCAGCAGGTCGCCTGGGTGCGGCGCTACTTCAACCAGGAGCTCTCGCCGGTGTTGAGCCCGTTGGGACTCGACCCCGCCCATCCCTTTCCGCGCGTGCTCAACAAGAGCCTCAACTTCATCGTCTCGCTGGAGGGCAAGGATGCCTTCGGGCGTGACACGGGCATCGCCATCGTGCAGGCGCCGCGCTCGCTGCCGCGCCTCATCCCCGTGCCGCCGGCGTACGCGCAGGGGCCGCACGATTTCGTGTTCCTGTCCTCCATCCTGCACGCGCATGTGGGCGCCCTGTTCCCCGGCATGCGGGCGACGGGCTGTTACCAGTTCCGTGTCACGCGCAACAGCGACCTGTTCGTGGACGAGGAGGAAGTGGAGGACCTGCTGCACGCGCTGGAGGGCGAACTGCCTTCGCGCCACTTCGGCGATGCCGTACGCCTGGAGGTGGCCGACAACTGCCCGCCGGAGTACGCCAACTTCCTGTTGCAGCAGTTCCGGCTCGGCGCAGACGACCTCTATCAGGTGAACGGGCCGGTCAACCTGAATCGGCTGCTGGCGATCTGCGATCTGGTGGATCGGCCTGACTTGAAATATCCGCCCTTCATACCGGGCGTACCGCAGCGGCTGGCCGGCAACACCGACATGTTCGCGGCGATCCGCAAGGGCGACATCCTGCTGCATCACCCCTTCGAGTCGTTCGCGCCGGTCGTCGATCTGATCCGGCAGGCGGCCGCCGACCCTGGCGTGCTTGCCATCAAGCAGACGTTGTATCGCACCGGCATCGACTCCGCCATTGCCCAGGCGTTGGTGGATGCAGCGCAGGCGGGCAAGGAGGTGACGGTGGTGGTGGAGCTGCGCGCGCGCTTCGACGAGGAGGCGAACATCCACCTCGCCACGGAGCTGCAGGACGTGGGGGCGCATGTGGTGTACGGCGTCGTCGGCCACAAGACCCATGCCAAGATGCTCATGATCGTGCGCCGCGAAGGCCGGCAGTTGCGCCGCTACGTGCACCTCGGCACCGGCAACTATCACACGAAGACCGCACGCGCCTACACCGACTACGGCCTGCTCACCTGCGACAAGGTGATCGGCGAAGACGTGCACAGGCTCTTCCACGAACTCACCGGCCTCGGCCGCGTCACCCGGCTGCGCAAACTCATCCAAGCCCCCTTCGGGCTGCACAAGGCGATGCTGGCCTTGATCGCCCGCGAGGCGCAGCACGCCCGGGAAGGAAAACCGGCCCGCATCATGGCCAAGTTGAACGCCTTGGCGGAACCGCAGATCATCCAGGCGCTGTACGAGGCCTCACGCGCCGGCGTGAAGATCGATCTGATCGTGCGCGGCGTCTGTTGCCTGCGGCCCGGCGTCCCTGGCGTGTCGGAAAACATCCAGGTGCGCTCCATCGTCGGGCGGTTTCTGGAGCACACCCGCATCTACTACTTCCACAACGCGGGCGATGCCGTGGTTTACTGCTCCAGCGCCGACTGGATGGACCGCAATTTCTTCCGCCGCGTGGAGGTGGCGTTCCCTATCGAGGACGCGCGGCTGCGCGACCAGATCATCCGCGACGGACTGCTGGCCTATCTCGCGGACAACTGCCAGGCGTGGCTCATGCAGAGCGACGGCAGCTACAAACGCCTGCAACCCGACGATCAGAAACCACGCGCGGCGCAGCTCGCCTTGCTGCAGGCGTATACGCAACAGTTCGCGTAGAAACCGTTTCAGCCGCCATCAAGCGTTTTGCGTGGTCCACTCGGGGGATTGAACGCAAAGCAACATGTAGGGGGTAGGCATCGCCCACCGAACCATGCCATGACAAACGGCGCGCAATGGTGGGCAGTGCCCGCCCTACATTTTTCCTTTGCGCTCTTCGCGTCTTTGCGTTGTAACGTTTCGGTCAGTTCTCCTGGATCGCCTTCTGGATCAGCGGAATCAGCGGCTCCGGGAGCTTGATGCCGCCGGAAAGGGCAAACTGCTGGGCGCGGTCGGACATCTTCTTCCAGGTCTTGCGGATGATGTCGAGCCACTTGGCCTCGTCGTACTCGGGATGCTTGGCAGCAAAGTCCAGCATGTAGTGCTCGATGAACACCAGATCGGCGATGTCCTCCAGCAACTGGGTGTCGGGGTTGAGTTTGAGCGCCCGCTTGCCCACCGCCTGCTTCACCCGCTCGATGAAGTCTTCCGCGTAACCGGCCTGGGCCAACAGCTCGCCTGCGGTATCCGCATGGAACTTGTAAAGCCCTGTGCGCCATTGCAGGTAGCCCTGACGATTCATGGGATAGGCGCTGCGTGGCGATTTCCAGCGCTGGATATGCTGTGCCCGGATCGCCAGCTTCTGGGCATCGTCGGCGTCCGGCGCGAAGCGTTGCAACATCTCGGACATCCGATGGGAGTACAGCAGCTCCTTGGGCCAGACCTTGCCATCGGCGTCGGTCTCCTGGTTGGGGTCTTCGGCGTTGGCCGCATCGATGAGCGCGATTGCTTTTTCGAATAAGTTCGATTGCTGCGACATAAGCATCTCTCCGAGTTCAGGGTACAGGGATTCTAAAAGTGTACCGATGGCGCTGCCAAGGGCTTGCGCCCGGTGCCGCCAACGGCTTCTTTCTGTCAGGCGAACTTCAATTCGATCTTCGCCTCCGCCAGATACTGCGCCTCCTGCGCCAGGTCGGCGCGGGTGAGGGGATGCCGCTCCAGCCAACCCTTGGGAAACCGCAGGCGTAGCCCCTTCTCCGATGCGGACAGCCTGAAATCGGGAATGGCGGTGTCGCTGCGACTGTGGCGGAGCTGTACGGCGAGGCGCAGCAGCACGCACAGCCGTTGCGCCTTGGTCACGAGCGAGGGCGGCAGTTCGGCGAAGACCTCCTCGGGAAACCGGCGGCGGTGGCCGCGGATCAAGGCCGCGAGCAGCCGCTGTTCGCGCCAGGAGAACCCGGCCAGGTCGGAATTCGCGACAATGTAGGCGCCGTGTTTATGGTATTGGCTGTGGGCGATGGCGAGCCCGATCTCGTGCAGCCGGGCCGCCCAGCGCAGCATGTCGGCATCCTCCGCTTCGGTGCAGTCCCAGTCCCTGGCGACCTGCGCCAGGCACGCAAGCGCGGTGCGCTCCACCCGGTCGGCCTGCCGCTCATCCACATGATACCGGACGCTCAGGGCGCGCACGGTGCGCTCGCGCACGTCTTCGTGGCGGATGCGGCCGATGAGGTCATACAGCAGCCCTTCGCGCAGGGCGCCTTCGGACGTGCCCATGCGCTCCAGCCCCAGCGCATCGAACACGGCGAGGAGGATCGCCACGCCGCCGGGAAACACCTGCGCGCGCTCCGCGCTCAAACCGGGGAGCGAGAGCTTCCTTACGTGGCCGGCGGCGATCAGCGCCTTGCGCAGCTTCTGCAGCGCCGGCCGCGTGATGTCGCCCTCGCTCCAGCGGGCGGCGCGCGTCACCTCGGCGACGGCGAGCATGGTGCCGGAGGCGCCGATGGCCGCCTGCCAGCCGAGTTCGCGGAATCGGTTCTCCACCGCCTCCAGTTCCACGCGGGCGGCCAGCTCGGCGCGCGCCACGGCGGAACGCGTGATCGCGCCGTCGGGAAAGTGCTGCCGGGTCATGCTCACGCACCCCATGTACAGGCTTTCCATGTGCACCGGCTCGAAGGACTCGCCGATGATGAGCTCCGTGCTGCCGCCGCCGATGTCCACCACGAGCCGCCGTTCGGCGCTGGGAGCGAGGCTGTGGGAGACGCCGAGATAGATGATGCGCGCCTCCTCTTGGCCGGAGATGACCTCGATGGGATGGCCCAGGGCGCTCTCGGCGGCGGCGATGAACTCCTCGGCCTTGCGCGCCCGGCGCAGGGTATTGGTGCCCACGACGCGCACCCTGCCGTAGGGCAGGGCGCGCAGGCGCTGGCCGAACCGCTCCAGGCACGCAAGCGCGCGCCGCTGCGCCGCCTTGCCCAGGCGGCCCCGCTCGTTCAGTCCCGCGGCAAGCCGTACCGGCTCCCGCATGCGTTCGATGACCTGCAAATGCCCGTCCGTCACGCGGGCGATGATCATGTGAAAGCTGTTGGAACCGAGGTCGACCGCGGCAATGAAATCCGGTTCGGCCTGGACCGGGGCGGCGTCGGCGCCGCCCGAAAAATTCAAGGGCATGTCCATTTCGTTCACAAAACCGTTCAATCCAGCCGCATCGAACACCGTCGGGCAACGCGCTCTCCAGAACAGGTTCCAAGTATCAACGATGTGCCGGTGCACCGCCAGCGACGATGGAGTTTGCCGCCAATTGGTCCGCAAGTCCGAATACCCGTTGCGCAAGCGCCGCCATGCGCTGGTGACCGTACTCGGCTCGGATACGCCGAAACAGCCGCTCCTGCTGCGCCTGCGCGAGCGACGCGGCCGTGAGCAAGCCCGCGTAGCCGTGGCCTTGTCGCGGGGCGCGCCGCCGGGCGGGGTCCGTTCCGTCTTTCAGCACGCGCCGCAGGAGACCGCGGGCCTGCTCCACGGCCGCATCTTCCACGGCGGCACCGAGTTCGCCCACCAGGAGCTGCAGATCGCGCAGCTCGCCCAGCAGGTCCTGCAGAACTCGGAGCTCCCGCATCACCGTATCCTCGATGGCCAGCCGTTTCGCGACGGGCTCAAGCAGGTAACGCAGGCGCTTGGCGCTGATGCGGGCAAGGTGGGCCTCTTCCACGTGCGCCGGCGACTTGAACCGCGCGAGGGATGTCTTCAGCTCCGCGACATGCTGCCGGACCAGAGGCGCCACCGCCTGCGCGAAGGTGAGGGAGGCGTCCGCCGCCGCGGCCGGCGGCTTCGCCAGTGCCGACAGCGCCTTGCGCAGTTTGCGCTCGGCACGGCGAAAATCCGGCAGCACGTCGGCGCGGATTTTTTCATACGCCAACCTCTGCCGCTGCTCCAGACGGGCCTCCAGGCGGGTGAGGGCCGGCCGTCGGCGCGGCGGCAAGTTTCCGATTTCGCTGCGCAGCCAGGCGCGCTGCACCTCGGCATCGCGCGCCTGGCCGGTGGCCGCCGCAATGGTCCTGATGCGCCGCCGGGCCTTTTTGGGAACACAGTCGTCGATGCGGTCGGCGTGCGCACGCAGACAGGTGCGCAGACGGCGCAAGGCGACGCGGAAATCGTGCAGCGCCTCGTCGTCCACTGCCCGCTCCAGCCGTTGCGCGGCGGCGGCGGCCTGCTGCAGGTACGCGAGGGCGATGGCGCCGATGGCCTGCCGTGCCGGAAACTGCAGCAGATTTTCAGGCCACGCCGCGCGGGTCACCCGGCTGCCTCACCGAGCAGGACCAGTTGGGAGGGTTTCAGGAACCACAACAGGGTGGCGCCGCCCGGCTTGACGCGCCCCGGAAATTCCAGCAGGCAGACCGATCCTTTCTTGACCTCCATGAACGAGTTCTGACGGCCGGTGAGCAGCCACCCAACGAGGCCGCCCAGATCCGGCTCGTGCCCGACCAATGCCACGGTGACGGCCCCGTCGTGGCGGCGCAGCCAATCCAGGCAGCCCTCGGGCGCAACGCCCGGTGCCAGTTCGGGGACCTTCGCCACACGCGGGCTGCCGTAGCAGTCCGCCACAATCCCGGCCGTCTCCATGGCGCGCACAAGCGGGCTGGAGCCGATCACCCCGATGTCCGGCAGGATGAGCTTCAGGCCCTGTGCCGCCTTGCGCATCTTTTTGCGGCCCTGCGGCGTGAGCGGTCGCAGGCCGTCATCCTGCCCGGTACGGGCGAAGGTGGCGCGATCCTCAGCGATGGCGTGACGTATGACAGCGACTTTCACGGCCGTTTCCCTCCTTTGTCAAAGAGTTAGGTTAGTCAACCAGGACGGCGGGGCTACCGAACCGACCAAGTTTGTCGGAATTCCAGCCTCCAAGTTTTCCCGATCCGCCGGCGCATACGGCAGTCATAACTGCTTGGGCGTGGCCATGTGTTCCTTTATACTCGCCGCACCTTAGATTGGTCGGAGGATCGGCATATGCCGACAAGCTTCATTTCCCGGCTGTTCGGCAGCTCGCCGATAAAGCCCCTGCAGCAGCACATGGCCAAGGTGCATAGCTGCGTCTCGGAACTCATCCCCTTCTTCGAGGCGGTCATCGCCAGGGATTGGGCGCGGGTGGAGGAGAAGCAACTCCAGATCGCCGCCCTGGAGGAAGAAGCAGACGTTCTGAAAAAAGAGCTCCGGTTGCAACTGCCCAAGGGACTCATGATGCCGGTCGCCCGCGGGGACCTGCTGGAGGTGTTGACCATGCAGGACCGCATCGCCAACAAGGCCAAGGATATCGCCGGTCTGGTGCTGGGGCGGAAGATGGTGTTGCCCACGGAGCTGAGCGGTCTGTACATGGACTTTCTCAAACGCTGCATCGACGCCTCCGCCCAGGCCCAGGCGAGCATCGGCCATCTCGACGAGCTGGTGGAAACCGGCTTTCGCGGCAACGAGGTGGCGCTGGTCGAATCCATGATCAAGACACTCGACGAGATCGAGTCCGACACCGACCGCATGCAGGTACAGGTGCGCGCCACGCTGTTCCGGCTGGAACGAGACCTGCCCCCGGTGGACGTCATGTTCCTGTACAAGGTCATCGACTGGACCGGGGATATCGGCAACCTGGCGCAACGCGTGGGCAGCCGCCTGCAGTTGATGCTGGCACGATAAGGGCGCATTCAAGGGGGAAAAATGGAATACGCAGCCGCGCTTATGGCGCTTGCGGCCATTTTTGGGGTGTTCATGGCCTGGGGGATC
>JBAYZB010000139.1:0-8174 GCA_041672765.1 Gammaproteobacteria bacterium
CTTCGTCTATCCCGAGCACCCCGAACGCGGCGTGAGCTACTGGGACTGGTGGCTGGAGCCGATCAAGGACCGGTTCGGACGTACGGAGAGCCTCGTCTCAAGCCTGGTGAACGTCACCGAGGCGACTCAGGCGCGGCAGGCGCTGCAGGAGCGGGAAGCGCAACTGAAGGAGGCGCAACGCATCTCCCACATCGGCAGTTGGGAGTGGAACAAGGAGAGCGGTACCGTCATCTGGTCGGAGGAGCTGTATAACCTCTTCGGTGTGGATTTGGCACAGCCTGTCCTTCCCTGGGAATTGCAGCCCCGGTTTTTTGTCCAGGGAAGCCGCGAGCGCTGGATGGAGGCTGCGAAACGGTGCCTGGAAACGGGTGAGCCTTACGAACTCGATCTGGAGATCATCTGCGCGGGCGGCGAACGGCGCTGGATCATCGGGCGCGGCGAAATCAGGCGCGATGCCGGTGGCCGGATCGTGGGCATGCGCGGCACCGCCCAGGACGTCACCGAGCGCAAGCAGGCCGAGGAGGAACGGGAGCGGCTGCTGAGCCGGCTCGCCGAGGCGGACCGGCGCAAGGACGAATTCCTCGCCACCCTCGCCCACGAGCTGCGCAACCCGCTCGCGCCCATCCGCAATGCGTTTGCGCTGATCAGACGGTCACCACAAGACTCCGCGGTGATCGGGCAGGCACTCGACATGGGGGAGCGGCAGGTGGGGCTGCTGGTGCGGCTGGTGGACGATCTGGTCGATATCGTCCGCATCACGCGTGGCACCATTGCGTTGCGCAAGCAACAGGTGATGCTGCAGCCCATCATTCAATGCGCCGTGGAGGCGAGCCGCCCGCATATCGAGGCCGGCGGGCATCAACTGACGGTGGACCAGCCCGGGGAGCCGGTGTGGCTGGAGGTGGATTTCACCCGCATCGTGCAGGTGGTGACGAACCTGCTGGTTAACTCGGCCAAGTATACGGAGACGGGCGGCCACATCCGGCTCACGGCCTGCCGGGAGGGGGACGAGGTGGTCATCGCGGTGCAGGACGACGGCATCGGCATTCCGGAAGACATGTTGTCCAGGATCTTCGATCTGTTCGTCCAGCGCGCGCAGCCGTTGCATCAAATCTGGCGCGGACTGGGGGCTGGTCTGCCGCTGGTCAAGTCGCTGGTGGAGCTGCACGGCGGGCGCGTCGAGGCGGCCAGCCCGGGCGTTGGCCAGGGCAGCACCTTCACCCTGCGCCTGCCGGGCGTGATTGCCTCCCCCGTCGAGGCGCCGCCCGTTGCGGCCGCCGCGCCGGTGCGGTCCCGGCGCATCCTGGTGGTGGACGACGACCGGGACGTGGCGGACTCCATGGCGATGCTGCTCACCACCTGCGGGCACGAGGTGCGCACGGCCTATGACGGCGCGGCGGCGCTGGCGCTGGCGCCCCGCTACCGCCCGGAAGCGGTGCTGCTTGATCTCGGCATGCCGGGCATGGACGGTTACGCCGTGGCCCGCGCCCTGCGCCAGCGGCCCGAGCTGCACGAGACGCTGATAGTGGCGCTGACCGGCTGGGGCCAGGAGGAGGATCGCCGGCGCTCGCGCGAGGCGGGCTTCGATCATCACTTGGCCAAACCCGCTGCGCCCGAAGCGCTAGAGGCGGTGCTGAGAGACAGGAAAACGGCGTATCCCTATTCTAGAGTTGTTTGAAAGTCCGATTCGAACCAGTACTCGTTTTCGGTGCCAGCGCTGTGGAGCGGTCCTGTGATGCGGCATCTGCGGCGTCATCGCCATCCGGCCGCGCCCGTCGGGCTGGTGCTGGCACTGCTGGCCTGGAGCCTGTTTGCCGTACAGCCGTGCAGCGTGGCGTTCGCCTTGGACGATCCGCATCCGCACGCCACGCATCATGCGCAGCCCGACACCGGCATGCACGCGGATTCTTCGCATCCTGCTAATCACGCGCGCCATGGCGACGCTGTGCACGGCGATTGCCCTGGTCTGCCGCACGATGTGGCGCACTGCCTGAGCGATGGCGAACATGGGTCTGTCGCGCTGGCGAGCGCGGCCGAGGCGAAGCCGTTCCAAGCTGAGGCAGTGCTGCCTGCGGCCGTCATCCCCGTGCTGCAAGCCGCCCGTTTCCGCGTTATCCCGCCGGCGCCTGCCCGCGCCTCGCCCCTGAACCTGCAATACCTCTTCACCCAGCGCTTGCGGCTCTGACGGCCGCCAGCCCGGGGAGGATGCGCACTCCGTGGCCCGCCCGGCACGGACTGTCCTCGCAGTATCTCGCGCGCCGCAGGGATGCGATTCAAGAGGTTCCCGTCATGAACCACCACGCGACGCAGCGTCGGCACGATCATGCCGCCGGCCCTTCGGGGCATGCCGGGCATCGCATGGAGCCGCAGGCACCCGAAGCACACGCCGCGCACGACCACGCGGGCATGATCGCCGATTTCCAGCGCCGTTTCTGGATCTGTTTGGCGTTCACCGTCCCGATCCTGCTGCTCGACCCCATGATCCAGGGGCTGCTGGGCCTGGAGGCGCTCGCCTTTCCCGGCAGCGGCCTCGTCACGTTGGCACTCGCCAGCGCCGTTTATTTCTATGGCGGTGCGCCGTTCCTGCGCGGCTTTTTCGAGGAACTCGGCGGGCGCCGGCCGGGGATGATGACGCTGATCGCCCTGGCCATCAGCGTCGCCTACTTCTACTCGGCCGCCGTTGTATTCGGTTTTGTCGGCCACGTGCTCTTCTGGGAGCTTGCCACGCTGATCGACGTGATGCTGCTCGGCCACTGGATCGAGCTGAAGTCGGTGCTGGGCGCCTCGGGCGCCCTGGAAAAACTCGTGCGGCTGATGCCCGCCGAGGCGCACCGCGTGCGCGGACGGCGGCATCGAGGACGTGTCGGTATCGGAACTCAAGGCCGGCGACCGTGTGCTCGTGAAGCCCGGTGAGAAGATCCCCATCGCCGGCACGGTGGCACAGGGGCGCACCAGCGTCAACCAGGCCATGCTCACCGGTGAGAGCAAACCGGTGGAGAAGGGCGAGGGCGAGGAGGTGATCGGCGGCGCAATCAACGGCGAGGGCAGCATCACCGTGGAAGTGCACAAGACCGGCGACGAAACCTACCTCGCACAGGTCATCGCGCTGGTGCAAGCGGCCCAGGAGGCGCGCTCGCGCACCCAGGAACTGGCGGACCGCGCGGGGCTCGCGCTCACGCTGGTGGCGCTGGGCGTCGGTGCCGTCACGCTCGTGGCCTGGCTGCTGCTCGGGCGGTCGGTGGATTTCGCGCTGGCGCGCACCGTCACCGTCATGGTGATTACCTGCCCGCATGCCCTCGGGCTCGCTATCCCGCTGGTGGTGGCCGTCTCCGCCACGCTCTCCGCCCGGCGCGGGCTGCTCATCCGCGACCGTACCGCCTTCGAGCGCGCGGGAGATCGATACCGTGGTGTTCGACAAGACCAGCATCCTCACCGAGGGCCGCTTCGGCGTCACCGACGTGATTCCCCTGGCTAACATCAATCAGGAGGAGTTGCTGCGTTTGGCGGCCGTGCTGGAGAGCCGCTCTGAGCACCACATAGCCGCCGGGATCGTGGAAGAAGCCGGGGCGCGCGGCCTGGCGCTGGGGGCGCCGCAGGATTTCCAGGCCATCCCGGGCCGCGGCGCGCAGGCAACGGTGGATGGAGGCAGCGTCAAGGTGGTGAGCCCCGGTTATCTCAGGGAGCACGGGTTGCGGGCGGATGACGAGCGGGTGCAGGCCGCGGCCGGGTAGGGCAAGACCGTGGTGTACGTGCTGGTGGACGAGCAGGTGGCGGGTGCCATCGCCCTCGCCGACATCATCCGCGCGGAGTCGCGCGAGGCGCTGAGCCGGCTCAAGCGGCAGGGCGTGCAGACCATGATGCTCACCGGCGATGCGCGGCCGGTGGCGCAATGGGTGGCGGGCGAATTGGGGCTGGACGATTACTTCGCCGAGGTGCTGCCCGACGAGAAGGCGGCGAAGATCCGCGAGGTGAAGCGGCGCGGGCTGCGCGTGGCGATGGTGGGCGACGGGGTGAACGACGCGCCGGCGCTGGTGGAGGCCGATATCGGTATCGCCATCGGCGCGGGCACTGACGTGGCGATCGAGTCGGCGGACATCGTGCTGGTGCGTTCCGATCCGCGCGACGTGGCGGCGATCCTCGAACTCGGCCGCGCCACCTACCGCAAGATGATCCAGAATCTGTGGTGGGCGACCGGCTACAACATCGTCGCCATCCCGCTGGCCGCGGGCGTGCTCTACGGGCTCGGCATCATGCTCACGCCCGCGGCGGGCGCGGTGCTGATGTCCGCCTCGACCGTGATCGTGGCGATCAACGCCAAGCTCCTGGAGCGGGCACCGGCGGCGGCCTGATGGCAGGCGAGGTTGGCGCCGCTGACCCGGCATGAATGTTCGCCGGGTTACGCGAACCCGACCTGCATCTAAAGACTCGCGACTATGCAGGACAGGTAAAGGAGAAGCGAGGGCATGGACATGGCGAACCGAGCATTTTCGTATATCGGCATGGTGCTGCTGAGCACGGGCCTGCTGAGCAGTTGCACGACGGGGCCCTGGCCGCTCGGCTACGAAGGCCAGCGGGCGATGCGTTACGGCGGCGTGGCGCAGTATCGCGATGTGCGCATCGGGATTCCAGGGCTGATGGGATCGTATGACGACTATGAAGCCTGGATTCTGAACCTCAGCGAGGAGCAGTACCGGCAGATCGCGCAGATCCGCCAACGGCTGAGCCTCGACTTCGACCGGCGCCGTGGGGACTGGCTGGCGGCGCGCGACGCGTTGCAGGCGCAACTGAACGCGCCAGACCCCGATGCGGAAGCGGTGGCCGCGGCGTACGACCGCATGGCGGTGCTGGAGCGCGAACTGCTCCAGGCGCAGGTGCAGGCGCATAACCGGATCCGTGCGGTGCTGACCGAGGAGCAGCGCGCGCAGATGCCGCGCATGACGGCCGGTATCGTGTGGTAAGCGGGTGGAGTAAGGAGCAGGACATACGGAGGAGACGAGATGAAAAGAAAGCTGCGAATTGCACGTTGGCCCGTGATGGCGGCGCTGTGCGCCGCGAGTTGGACCGCAGGCGTATCGGCGCAGGCGGTGGACGATGCCGATAGCGGGATCGACACCGATCGGATGATCGAGGAGACCCTGCAGGAGCGTACCAACCCGGGGTTGGCGTATGGCTTCGGTCCTTGTCCTTACGGAGGAGGCTACGGCATGGGCATGATGGGGCCTGGCATGATGGGCGGACCGGGCATGGGATACGGTATGGGGCGGGGTATGGGCATGATGGGGCCGGGGATGATGGGCCCTGGCACGGGGTATGGGATGGGCTATGGCCCGGGCATGCGCGGCCCGTGGGGCGGCGGAATGATGGGGCCGATGGGCGGATTCGCCATGCTCGATCTCTCGGACCAGCAACAGCAGGAGATCGACAAGATCCGCCAGGAGACGTTCCGAAAGCACTTCGATCTGCGTCAGCAGATCTTCAACGAGCGGCAGAACCTGCGCCGCCTGCTGTTGCAGGACAAGCCCGACCCGAAGGCCGTCGGTGCCGAATACGACAAGATCGCGCAATTGCGGCGCCAGATGATCGAGTCGCGCGTCGAGGCGCAGAACCGCATGGAGGCGGTGTTGACGCAGGAGCAACGCCAACAGCTCCAGCAGAGCCGCCGCATGATGCGAGGCTACGGACCGCCCTGGGGTGCTTGGTGACGGTAACGGCGGGTGTGACGCGGTGCGGGCCTTGGCCCGCACCGCAACGCCGCGCTACTTCGTTTCGACCACGATCTTGCCCGCCATGCCGGCCTCGAAATGTCCGGGTATCAGACAGGCAAAATCCACCTCACCGGCCTTCGTGAACTGCCACACCAGCGTTTCCGTTGCTCCGGGGGCGATAATGACTTGGTTTGGCTCGGCGTGGTCCATGTCGGGGAAACGGCGCATCAGTTCCGCGTGTTCCTGAAGCGACTGCGGCTCGTCGATCACGAACTCGTGCTTGATGGCGCCTGTGTTCGTGATCACGAACCGCACCGTTTCGCCGCGCTCGACGCGAATCTTTGCGGGGTTGTAACGCATGGCATCCGAAGCCTCGACCGCCACCGTGCGGGTTGCCTTGGCTGGATTGCCGGGACGGCCGAACGCAAACTCGTCGTCATGGCCGCCCGCGTGATTGCCGGCGGCGAGCGCGTTGCTGGAGACCAGCGCCGATATTGCAAAGGATGCAAATGTGATCTTCTTCATGCGGGTTATCTCCTGTTATCCGATTTTCGGAATGTCATGCACTTCGTGGGTCATCGGGCCAGCGGGGTGCTTGTGCCGGTCCGGAGCCTTGTAGTCGTCACGACCGCGCCCGGTCCGGGGCTACGCCAGGCAAGAGCGGCCACAGCGGCAGGGCGCAGCGCGGCGACCTTTTCACTGTGTTGAACCTTTCGTATTGTTTCTGATGCGGTGACGACGGATGAAACCGGGGCGAGCGTTGCCGGATCAACGCCTATCATGAACGCGCACGGCCAAAGGCCGCAGGCCCGTCAGGGAACGCTCGAAACGATGGGGATCAGGCCGCCAGCGGGGGCCGTTCCGGCAGGGCGGGGGTCCAGGAGGAAAAAGCCGCGGCAGGCGCAGGGAAGATCCTGGCCGGTTCGACCGGTGCGATGTCCAAGCCAAGCGCGGCCAGCCACGGCGAACATGCGGCGTGGCAAATGTCGCATTGGTTGCAATCTGCTACGGAAGCGCGTGTGGAACCATTGTCTGCGGCAGGGAATCTGCTATCGGGAGTACCATGGTGTCCGTGGTGACGTTCATGGTCGATGGAGGGTGCCACATGGTCCGCGGCGGGCTGCTCCAGCGGCGCGCCGTGGCCGGGATCGCACACGCTCATGGTCATGGCCGAACCCGTGTAAACCGGCAGCCAGAGGGCGAGGAAAATCAGCAGCCATGTACAGAGCCGTGTGCGCATGGACTGAGATTAACACGCGAATCGACCGAGTCAAAAGTCCTGGGGCGTTGCAAGGAAACAGGCTTGGGCCAGCGATCTTCTTCCAAAGCCGTTGTCTTTCAGGTCGGAAGGCTGGCTGCCTGGAAAATTGATCCTCATCAGGGCCGGTCAAGCGCCATTCTTACCTAATAGCCGCTCGCGTTCGCGGCATCAGGAAAAGGCAAGTCGGCGACGCCTGGCTTATCTCCAATCTCCAGCTCCCGGGAGGCGCGGCGGGCAAAATGTCTGCTTCTTCGTTGAAACCCAGGGCAATGACCATGTTCCAGATCCGGTCGTTTCTGTCACGCTACGGGATCGCCTTCCTGGTGCTGGCGCTGGCTACGCTGTTGCGTCTGCTGCTCGACCCGATATTGGGCGATTTCGCGCCGTTCGTGATCTTTTTCGGTGCGACGATGCTGGTGACCTGGTATGGCGGCGTGGGGCCCGCGCTCTTCACCCTGGCGGGCGGCGTGCTGCTGGCCAGCTACCTGTTCGTACCGCCGCGCGGTTCGCTTTGGATGGGGCACCTCGGACATTGGTCGGCTCTAGGGCTGTATCTGCTGGTAGTCCTGGCGGTCATCGCCCTGACCGAGTCGTTTCGGCGGAGCAGGGAACAGGTGGAGATCGGCGAGCGGCAATTCCGGCGCATGCTGGAGGGCGGCAACGTGGGGATAGGCCTGGTCGATGAGCAGGGCGGCGTCCAGTATGCCAACCCGGCCCTGTTGCAGATGCTCGGATATACCGCGGAGGAGGTGGCCGCAGGGCAACTGCGCTGGGATCGAATCATCGCGCCGGAGTTTGCCCAGGTGACGCAGCAGGCCCTCCGCGAGCTTCGGGCGGCCGGGAGCGAGGCGGTGCCGTACGCGCGCTACGAGAAGGAGTGCATCGCCAAGGACGGACGGCGGGTGCCGGTGCTCGTTTCGTTCGTGCCGCTCGAACGGGCGGACGACGGAAGGGGTACGGGTGCGGTCTTCGTGACCGATCTCACGGCGATCAAACAGACGGAAGCAGCGCTGCAGGAAGCAAACCGGACGCTGGACGACCTCGTTTGCACCGCACCCCTCGCGGTCACGGCGATCGATCGCCAGCTCCGGGTGATCCTGTGGAACCCCGCCGCCGAGCGGCTCTTCGGCTGGCGTGCGGACGAGGTGGTGGGCCGGCCCATGCCGGCCATTCCCGGGGAGCGGAAGGAAACCGCACGTTCCATGATG
>JBAYZB010000140.1:0-8134 GCA_041672765.1 Gammaproteobacteria bacterium
AGGAGCGCTCATGTCATACCTTCTGATCTGGGATGAACTCGCACTGCTCTGGAACCGGCAGGATTTCGCCGGGGTGCACGACTGGCTCAACGAGCGCTGGGCACGGCTCGTCCAGGAAAGCGCCAGCGGCGAGCGCGACGTCGTCGCGTCGTTTCTGCAGGGGCTCGCCTTCGCGGCGCTCGCGCTCCATTTCATGCGTGAGGGAAACGAGGAGAGTGCGGGGCTGTTCGTGGAGGACGCGCTCAAGGTGCTGCCCCAGTTTGCACCTGCGTATGCCGGCATTCGCATCACGCCGATACAGGACGCGCTGGGGGAGTTGCAGAGTCGCATGGCGCTCCCGAACAACGCAAAGGGGTTGCTGCTACGATTCGTTCCATTTGTGCCGCTGCAATTTACGGTCGGCAATAAGGTAGCTGTATGAACGATAATTCTAAAGTGACAGTGCGATGCTGGTCAGCCCTCGATCAGGCGCCGTTCGGTGAGGAGGTGTTCGCCAGGGATGACGGAGGAATGCATACTGAACTGGCCAACGCGCGCGTCGTGCTGCCGCAGGGTGGGCTGGACCGGGCGGCAGAACTGCTGGCCGCAGGCGCAAGCCAGGTACTCTTTGGCAGTGCAGCGCTCAAGGATAGCGGCATCATTCGGCGTGCCGCACAGCAGTTTGGGCAAGAGCGCGTCGGGGTGTGGCTGCCGGTGCGGCGCATGCCGGTCTCGTGGAGTCTGGACCGGGAGTCGAACGCCGATTTCAGTTGTATCGTGCCCTCCTGCCCGGTGCCGCGCTGGGAAGCGCTGATGGACGATATATTGCCGACGGGAACCGATGCCATCTGGTTTGCCGGCCAGATGCGTCAGGCAGGTGCCGCTTCGGTCGTGATCGCCGTGGATATGACGGAGGATGCGGATCTTACGCTGTGCGCCGAACTGGTCACGGCCCTCGGCGACAGTGCATGGCTGACGTACCGGCAGCAGGCCAATGCAGACTATGCGGCCTGGGTGCGCTATGGCCAGGCGCGCCATCTGATCGTGCCGTCCTCGACCGAAAAGGAGGCACTTCTCGCCTGTTTTACCGAGCATGAGGGGCCGGCCGCTTGAAGCGCTTGTCCAACCGTGTTGCCACGGCAGTTCTGCTAGTGCTTTCACTTCAAACAACGCCGGCAGTAGCGGCGGCCCTGGCGAATGAGGCGAAGGTCATGGAGCTGTTGCGTGCATCCCCGGCGGTTCCGGTCATCGATGCGCGCAGTGCGCAAGCCCGCGCGCAGGTGGCGCCGTTGGCGGATGCGCGGGTGTACACAGAGGCGATGCCACTGGAACGCGGCCCCGTGCTGGTCATTGCAGACACCGACGCGGCAGCTATTGCGGTGGCCGACAAGCTCGAAGCGCGGCACGCCGACGTGCAAGCCTATGCAGTCGCCGGCGGCAGTGCCGTTTTGGAACGATTGCGGCAACCGCCGGTGGAGCACAGCCCCACCAGTACCGCGATTCCGTACGACTTCGTGATCCCCAGCGACACCTGTCAGACCGGTCCTGCGCTGCAAACATTCGAAGGCCAATAAGTTCCTATGCATGTAGATTCTGTTGCGGCCTATCCCATAATCCACGCCAACCGCTGCGTGCGCTACCGCTTCCGCTACAGCGCCTGCACGCGCTGCGAAGAGGCGTGCCCGCACCAGGCGCTGATCCTCTCCGACGAGGGCGCCGCGATCGATTGGGCGAAATGCCAGAACTGTGCCCTGTGCGCGAGCGCCTGCCGGACGGGTACGTTTCAGGCCGCCAACCTGCCGCGTGTCGAGCTACTCAAACAGGCGGCGGGTGCCGAGCGGTGGACGTTTGCGTGCGCCCCGTCGGAGCGGACGGGCAACGCCGTCGTCCCATGTCTCGGTGCCATCGAGCCGACCATGCTCGCCTATATGGCAAGCCGCGGGGTAGCGGTGGAGCTATTGGGAAGCGAGCATTGTTCCCGCTGTAGCCACAGTCCGCAGGGCAGCGCGCAGCTTGCGCTCAACCTCGAAGGGCTGGCCGTGCTGCGCGAGGCGCTGGGCGGAGAGGCCTGGGCGACGGTCACCGCTCCATATGCGAACACGGCGGACACGCACCAAGAGCCGGAGGGGCAGGGGGCCAATAGACGGCACTTCTTTCGACGCGTCTTCGGCAGGGCCGCCACCCAGTTGGCGCAAGTCGGATGCGATGAAGCGGCGCCAGCTCCTCTAAAGGCAATCCGCGCCGCCGCTCCCTTTTTGCCGGGACAGCGCGAACTGCTGCAGGTGCTGTGGCCGCGCACGGCCGCGTCGACTGCGACACTCCCGTGCCACCTGGTCCTGCCAATCGCACAGCTTGCCATGGCGGCAGGGTGCACGGCGTGCGAGGCATGCGCGCGGGTCTGCCCAACGGGCGCGTTGCAGATCGCCGAGTCGGCGCGCGCTTGGGAGCTAGTGTTTCGGTTAGCGCGCTGCGTGGGCTGCGCGGTTTGTTTGGAGGCGTGCCAATCGGGAGCGCTGCGTGATATTGATCCGATTTCGATCGACGCATCGCCCACCGGCGACGGCGTCGTCCTTCAAGCGTTTTTATACCGGCGGTGTGAGCGGTGCAGTCGGCTGTTCATTCCTGCCGTGGATGACTCTACGACCTGCGATGTTTGTACCGACGATGAAGTGAGCTTCACCACCATCTTCGGGTGAAGCGTACCGGTTTGCCGTAGCGTGCACCTGCGGCGTTGACTGAAGAGGATGCCGTTGTATGGAATGGGCATTTACACCAGAGCAGGTAGTGAAAGGCGAAGTTGACTACGGCTTGGCGGATTTCCGCCGGGATCTTGCGCAGGAGCTGCGGCTCAATCTGAACTATCCGAACGAGGGCTGGTTTCACGAGGCATACAATCTGGTTTACGACTTGTGCCACTGGCTAGCCACAGGGCGCACGGCCAGTGCGTTTCTCGACACGGTCCCTGCCAATGCGCCGCTCGACCACGCGGCTTTGGGTGCCATTCAGAATTACATGGCCGATAACGTCGCAATGCTCGGCGCGATTCTTCAACGCATGATCATGGATGGCGTGGAGGCTGGCCTGCCACTAAAGGACGCGGTGGCAGCCGCCGCGCAACGCCATTGCGACATAATCAAGTCAACTCCGCTTGGCGGACAGGCTGATGCATGATGCGGGATTGCGGCATCCAGGTCACGCCTTGTCAAAAGATGTGGAGTGCCTCAAGTGTGATTGCAATGGACAGTACGTATCGTTAAATCGAATACGACGCCATACCTATCGGTGTTGCCGGATAGGTGAAACAATACTTGTCACTGGCATCGTGCGATGCTTGAAGTGATTGACCCAAAGCGGAAATAAAGGAGACTCGGTTGATACGCGTGAGATATTTTGCGAGCTTGCGCGAACGCATGGGCCGTGCAGAGGAGTTAATCGCTGCAGAAGAGGTCGCTACCGTCGCGGATGTGTGGGCGCGCGTGAAGGAGGGTAAAGCCCTGGCAGCAAGCATCCTGGTAGCGGTGAATATGGAATATGCGGATCTTAACTGTACCGTTAAAGATGGGGATGAAGTAGCCTTCTTTCCGCCCGTAACAGGCGGCTAAGCTTGGCTTTATCCATTCACGCGGCATAGCAGAGCGTATCGGTTAAGCGCTCGAACAGGGGCCGCGGGATTTTCACTGTATCGGGTTCACCTAGCGACGTGGAAAACCCGCCTCGATCCAGCAACACCGACGCGCCCACGCCAAGGCGTCGGAGAAGTTCGGCGTGCGCTTGGCGTACCAGGCGGCCGTGCGGACGGGCAAGGCGTGGCAGGCAACCAGCCGCTCGGCGGTAAGCGCCACCAGCGCATAGAGGCCGAGCAGCAGCGTACGGTGCGTGCGGCCGCAGGCGCGGTAGTAGCGCTCGGACGGGCAGGGCACGGTGAGGAGCGGCAGCGGCCAGTGGCGGCGTGCCCAGCGGACCGGGGCGATGAGCATTAGACTGAAGCCAACGCAGCCCGCTCGCCTTGACGAGCGGCGAGCGAGCATCCCCATGGACTGCGGGAGCGCGACTTCGACACGCTCTTTACCCTGGACAAGCCGATCATATTCAACTTCCACGGCTATCCGTGGCTGATCCACAAACTCTCCTATCGCTTCACCAACCACCAGAACCTGCACGTGCGCGGCGAGGACGGCGCGCCCCTGGCCAATCCGCCGCTGCCCTGGAACATCGAGCTGTCCCGCGGACTCGTCGACGTGGCCCTCATCGCCGAGGCCTGGGATGCCGCGGGGCTCTATCACGTGGGCAGTTTCCCGGGATTTCGCTGGGCGGAGTGGAACGGCCGCTACCGCGACGTGATGCGCCGCTTCGTGCGCGGGGACCGCGGGCTGGTGGGCGAGGTGGCCACCTGCATCGGCGGCAGCAGCGATCTCTATGCCCGCGACGGCCGTCTGCCGGCCCACAGCGTCAACTTCATCACCTGTCACGACGGCTTCACGCTGCACGACCTGGTGAGCTACAACGGCAAGCACAACGAGGCGAACGGCGAAGGCAACCGCGACGGCACCAACGAGAACCTGAGCTGGAACTGCGGCGTGGAAGGGGCGACCACGGACCCGGCCGTGCTCGCGCTGCGCCGCCGCCAGGCGCGCAACTTCATGGCGATCCTGATGCTGAGCCGCGGCGTGCCCATGATCCTCGCCGGCGACGAGGTGCTGCGTACCCAGCACGGCAACAACAACGCCTGGTGCCAGGACAACCCGCTGGGCTGGTTCGATTGGGACCTCGTCGACGCGAACCGCGACATGCTGCGCTTCACGCGCGAACTGATCGCGCTGCGCAAGCGCCACCCGAGCCTCACGCGCAACCGCTTCTTCACCGGCCGGCCGGTTCCGGGGCGCGGCATCCCGGATGTGGCGTGGCATGGCCTGCGGCTCAACGAGCCGCTCTGGCAGGACGGAGAGGCGCAGGTGCTGGCCTGCACGCTGGCAGGGCTGCGGGCGGACGAGGAGGATCTGCACGTGATCCTCAACCTGTCGGCGCGGGCCATCGATGCGCCGCTGCCAAGCCTGCCGGGCCGGCGCTGGCATCTCGCAGTGGATACGAGCCTGGCCTCACCCCACGATATCGTGCCGCGCGAACGGCAGCAGCCGCACCCGGCGCCCGTCTATCGCGCCGGCCCGCGCAGCGTGGTCGTGCTGGAGGCGCGCGGCGCGGGCATGTAGCCGCGCGCCGGGGCGGTGCGGCGCAAACCGGCATGTTCATGGGGGCATGGTTGGCCGGGGCGCCGGGTCTGTCGACCCAAAGGAATCCCTGAGAAACCGCTGGTAAACCTCCTGGGGGCGGTGCTGACGTTGCCCTTCCCCCTTGACGGGCTATCCATTTACCCACAAGTCGGGTGGCATGAGGCGTGTAAGAACCTATCCCGACCGTAAGCGACCCAACGCAAAGGCGCGAAGGCGCAGAGGGAGCTTGGCTGGATGTAATCCTACGGCACCGCCTGGTCGAGGGATATTCGGTGGGCGATGCCCACCCTACCACTCCCGGCGCCCCGGGAAACTTCCCACGCCCTCATAGGGTATTCCGCATCCCGGCAATCGTATCGTGCCCGTCGTTGCAGTGGAGGATGGGGTGATATACGGTTCATCATCAAGGTAATGATGGGCGCGTTCATGCGCAGCGCCTTATTGTGGTTATCCTGCTGCTTGAATTGACTCGTCGCACCGGGTGCTAAGCTTTGTTGATCGCACGGCAATCCCTCCATATCCGCCGGTGCCGGGCATGTAACAGAGCTGTGTATTCCCTGTTATGTCGATTGCGGAACATCAGGCGACCCTGCACCAAATCCATTTCACGTATGGTTCCGGAGGTTCGGCGCATAACGCGAGCACGCCACGTGCCGCTCGAAGAAAAACGCGTCCCAGGACCGGTGGCCAGATGCCGTGTTCTCGCATCTTCACTCCACGAACCTGTCGAGGGGCATTGGACCCGCGACGATGAAGCCATCGGAGGTATGCGCAATGGAAGATCTGGTGATAAAACCCGGTCAACTGAGCGGCCCGCTGTCGGAGGAAGAACTGCGCAGGATGCACGCCTGGTGGCAGGCGGCCAATTATCTGAGTGTCGGCATGATCTATCTGCGGGACAACCCGTTGCTTCGGGAACCGCTCAAGCCAGAGCACGTGAAGCACCGCTTGCTGGGTCACTGGGGATCGAGTCCGGGACTGAGCTTCGTCTACACGCACCTCAACCGCGTCATTCGGCGCAACGACCTCAACATGATATTTGTGGCGGGGCCCGGTCACGGTGCGCCCGGCGTGCTTGGGCCGGTCTACCTGGAGGGCACCTATAGCGAAATCTATCCGGACAAGAGCCAGGACGTGGAGGGGCTGCGCAAGTTCTTCAAGCAGTTCTCCTTCCCCGGCGGGGTCGGCAGCCACGTCACGCCCGAGACGCCGGGCTCGATCCATGAGGGCGGGGAACTGGGCTATTCCCTGGCACATGCCTTCGGGGCGGTCTTCGATCACCCGGACCTGATCGCCTGCTGCGTGGTAGGCGACGGCGAGGCGGAGACCGGGCCGCTTGCCACCGCTTGGCATTCCAACAAGTTCCTCAACCCGATCCGCGACGGCGCGGTGCTGCCGGTCCTGCACCTGAACGGCTACAAGATCGCCAATCCCACGTTTCTGGCGCGCATCAGCCGCGAGGAGTTGGGCAATCTGTTTCGCGGCTACGGCTACGAGCCGTATTTTGTCGAGGGCGAGGATCCGGCCGAGATGCACCAGAAGATGGCCGGCACCCTGGATCATGTCATTGCGGAGATCAGAAGCATCCAGCAGGAGGCGCGCAGCAGCGGCGAGGCGCGGCGCCCGCACTGGCCGGCGATCGTGTTGCGCACGCCCAAAGGCTGGACCGGCCCCGAGGAGGTGGACGGGCACAAGGTCGAGGGATTCTGGCGCTCCCACCAGGTGCCCCTGGCCAATGTTCGCACCAATCCGGCTCACTTGAAGCAGCTCGAAGCATGGATGAAGAGCTACCGGCCGGAGGAGCTGTTCGACGCCGACGGACGGCTGGTGGAGGAGTTGCGTGAACTGGCCCCCACCGGCCACCGGCGCATGAGTGCCAACCCCGTGGCCAACGGCGGCCTGCTGCGCCGGGAACTGCGCCTGCCCGACCCGCGCGAGTATGCCGTGGAGGTGCCGAAGCCGGGGGCGGTGGAGGCGGAGAACACGCGGCCCCTGGGCAATTACCTGCGTGATGTGATGCGCTGGAACATGAATAACTTCCGGGTGTTCGGACCGGACGAAACCGCCTCCAACCGTCTGCAGGCGCTCTACGAGGTGAGCAAAAAGACCTGGATGGCGGATATGCTGCCGGAGGATCTCGACGGCAGCGAGTTGGCCCGCGACGGCCGGGTGATGGAGATGCTGTCCGAGCACACCCTACTGGGCTGGCTGGAGGGTTATCTGCTCACCGGGCGTCATGGCCTGTTCCACACCTACGAGGCCTTCGCCCATATCATCGATTCCATGTTCAACCAGTTCGCCAAGTGGCAGGATATCGCCAAGAACCATGTGCCGTGGCGCGCCCCCATCTCCTCCGAAAACATACTGCTCTCCTCGACGGTATGGCGCCAGGACCACAACGGCTTCTCCCATCAGGACCCGGGATTCCTCGACCTGGTCACCAACAAAAGCGCCTCGGTCACCCGCATCTATCTGCCGCCCGATGCAAGCTGCCTGCTGGCGGTGGCGTGTCACTGCCTGGGCACCACCGATGGAGTCAACGTGATCGTCGCCGACAAGCAGAAGCACCTGCAATTCCTCCGCATGGACGAGGCGACCCGGCACATGGCGAAGGGCATCGGCATCTGGGACTGGGCGAGCAACGATCAGGGCGCCGAGCCCGACGTGGTGCTCGCGTGCTGCGGTGACGTGCCCACCATGGAGACCCTGGCGGCCACCGCCATCCTGCGCGAGGAACTGCCGCAGGTGAAGGTGCGCTTCATCAACGTGGCGGACCTGTTCAAGATGCAACCGGCGAGCGAGCATCCTCACGGACTGCGGGAGCGCGACTTCGACACGCTCTTTACCCTGGACAAGCCGATCATATTCAACTTCCACGGCTATCCGTGGCTGATCCACAAACTCTCCTATCGCTTCACCAACAACCA
>JBAYZB010000141.1:0-8115 GCA_041672765.1 Gammaproteobacteria bacterium
TGACGAGGTAAAAGGGGGGGGGAAGAAATTCATGTCACTGCTGCGGAGCCGCCACCTTCGTCTTTATGTGCTGAGTGTCCTGGTTGCGAGTCTGGCTGGAGCGATTGTGGCTCATTTGGGCAGCGGTCTGCTCGGGACGATGGGCGCCGTGTTGTTGGCGGCACTGGTGGCGGCCGGCCTGTCCCTTGCGATGGCGCACTTCCGGATCGTGGCGCCGATGCTGGCGTTCACCGACCTGTTGGCGCGGTTTGCCCGCGCGCCCGCCACGGAGCGCCAGACGCTGCGGGATGAGATCAAGGCTGCGCGCCTGCGGCTTGGATGCGTGGATGAGCAGTGTGCCGCGCTCGAAACGGCGGTGTTGAGTTTCGCCGACGTGGCGGGGCAACTTGCCGAGCACACTCAAAAGAACGCGATAGTGGCCGCGGAGGTATCGTTCTTCGCGGACCGGCTCCTGGCACAGGTCGAGAGCCAGGCCGCGGCCGCCGAGCAGGTGGAGCGCAGCGCGGGCGACATCACGCAGGCCATGACCGAGCTTGCCGCGAGCGCGAACGACGGCGTTGAATCGTCCCGGCTGGCCGCTGCGGAGAGCCGGGCCGGAACCGACGTGGTGCGCAGGGCCATTCAGGAAATGCAGTCCATGAGCCAGCGCGCCCGGGAAACCTCGCATCTGGTGAGCGGGTTCCAGGCCAAGGCGCAGGAGATCGGGGCGATTACGAAGGTCATCAAGGAGATCGCCGGCCAGACCAATCTGCTGGCATTGAATGCCGCCATCGAGGCGGCCCGTGCCGGTGAGAGCGGGCGCGGCTTCTCGGTGGTGGCGGACGAAGTGCGGCAACTTGCGGCAAAGACCTCTTCCGCCACCAGCGAGATCGACCGCATGATCGGCGAAATCCAGCAGGCGACCGAGTCGATGGTCGCCACCACCGATGCCTTTGCCGGCGAGGTGGAGCGCAGCGTGTGCACGGTGGAAGCGGTCGGTCAGCAGTTCGACAAGATCCTGCACGGCGGGCAGCATGTCGAGGGCGAGATTCAGTCGATGGCCGAGCGCATCGCCCTCGGTCACCGGTTTTCTGAAGAGATTTCCTCGGCCATTCATTCGATCGCGAGCCAGTTGGACGACACCGAGCAGAAGATGCGCGCGATTTCCGAGCAGGCCACGGCGCTCTCGGAGCGCACCGAAACGATCTATGAGGACTTGGCGGAGGTGGGTGCCGATCCGGTGGTCGAGGAGATGTATCGCGCCGCCCAGGAGGCGGTTGCCGAGATCGTTGCCACCGTGGAAGCAGCATTGAACCGCGGCCGCATCACGCTGGAGGACCTGTTCGATCGCGACTATCGGCGAATCGAAGGGACGGACCCGCCCAAGTACCACACCCGGTTCGACGGGTTCACCGATGAGGCGTTCCTACCGATCCAGGAGCGCATTTTGTCGGAGCACCCGCGGGCGGCCTTCGCGATCGCGGTGGACAACAACGGTTACTGCCCGACGCACAATGAGCGCTACAGCCGGCCGTTGACCGGCCGGTATGAAGAGGATCTGGTCCACAATCGCACCAAGCGGATTTTTGACGACAGGACCGGCCGGCGCTGCGGCAGTCACACGAAGAAGATGCTGTTGCAGACCTACAAGCGCGACACGGGCGAAGTCATGCACGACCTTTCCGTTCCGATCATGATCCGCGGCCGTCACTGGGGCGGATTCCGGCTGGGATTTCGGGCCGATGTGGCGCGAGGCCTGTCGGGCAACCGCTCTTTCCGTCGTACCGCAGCGGATGGGCTGAGGCCCGGTTGGGACGCCCGTGATGGTTGCGGTTTCCGGCGTGCGTATGAGGTCGCGCCCGCCCACGGGCAGGAACATGCGGGTGCGGTGCGACAGGTTGGTTCATGACGCTGACGGAAAGCGGGCGGTGATCGTTTCGTATAGCCATAGCCCGGAGCATGCGATGCCGTACATCGCCAGCGCGTAGCGGGCGTTCCAGCGTATCAGATCGCGGCCACGCAAGCGGTAATGGCCCTGGAGCGCCAGGTTCAGGCCGGAAAACGGGCTGCAGGTGACCCCGATCGCCCAGGCGGCCAGGAAGGTGGCGCCGAGCAGATTTGGATCGATGGTGATCGGCATCAGCAGCGTGCCGAACACGGCGATGCTCACGGCCGGGTGGATTCCCACCAGGGAAACGAGCAGCATCAGCCCCAGCGTCAGCGCCGCCTCGCCGCTGCCGTAGCGGGTGAACGGCAGCCCCGGGTCAAAGGTGGCGAGGACGCTGGCCAGTCCGGTGGCCATCACCCCGGCGGCGAGAAAAAGCCACAATTCATTGACCATGCGCGGGAGGCTGCGGCCGAGGTGCTGCTGCAGGACGGCGCCCAAAGCGGCGGGACGGCGCAGCAGATAGAGCACAGCGGTGACGGGGGCGAGCAGCGCGATGATCCCAAGCAGCGGCCAAGCGGGATGCAGGCCATGCAACGTCAGTACCGCCACAGCGAGCAGCGCCGGTAGCCGGAGGGTGGCTAACCGCATCGGGTAGCCGGCAAACTTGGCGTCCGCGTCGGGACCGCGTTGCAGGAGGGTGACCAGCAGTCCCGCCGCCGCCAGGGGAATGCCGATGATCATCAGGGTATGGGGCGAGGCGCCGGGAACGTAGACCAGCACGGTCGCCATGGCGGCAAAAAAGGGCGACCAGAACGCGGCGGTTGCGAAGCCACGCGCGAGTACCACGCTTTGGCGCGGCGTCAGCCGTCCGTTGCGCTGCATATGATCGCCCGTGATGAAGACCGCCGAGAGATTTATGACCGCGCCGAACAGGTGGGTGCTGAGCAGCGTCTGCGCCAGGGCGCGTGGTCCGCGCGGCTGCGCTCTTTGCCCGCCCTCCTGCCCGGCAGGCACCAGCAGCCGCAGAAACGTCACGGCCGCCAGCATGGTGATGAGCAGGGTGTTGGTCTCCAGCGCCGCGCGCCAGTCGGGCGTTACGCCGTGCAGCCATGCCCATGCCATGCCGGCGCCGCCGATCCCCATGAGCAGCCCTGCCTGGCGCCGTGCGGCAACCCTGGCATGTGGCCACAGCAGCAGGCCGGCCGCCCAGATCAGCAGCGCGGCCGGCAACCGCGGCCAACCGCCGAAGGTGTGCAGAATGGTCCCGGTGATGGCGGCGGCCAACAGATAACCCGCTGCGGCGCTCCAGTGCGCCACCGGCGAAGGCGAGGCGGAGCTGGTGCCGGGTTTGGACATGTGCTTGCAGTTCCTGCGGTCGTCGAGCGAATGGCAGAGGTTACCGCTTTTTCGCAGACGATGCAGGGCCGTCTCGCCGGGGATTCGAGTCGAGCTTCCAGGCTGGCGGGAGGGGGATCGGTGACAACGTCAGGTTCGGCCCGGACGGCCATGCCGATCAGAGCATCGGTATAGTCAAGAAAATTCCCGCAACAGGTGATCTGTTCGCACGCACATGTTTCTTATGCGACTGACCGCCACCGACTCCACTCGAAATACGATCAGAGCGGTTATGGACCACTGAATCGATGTGGTGAGCAGGAACATTACCAGTTGCTGTGACATGGCATATCCTCCGTATGGTGCAGACGATGGAAAGCCCTTGGCATCACGCGCTGTGCTGCGAAGTGGCGTCCTGAGCATCGCCGTAGGCCATGCGAGTGTCTGCGAGGCGGAAGCGCGCGTTGCGTACGACAGCCGGGACGTTCTGCGCGAACCGCCGGAGTGTCATGGCGCCGCCTGAACAGACGCGGGCATCTGACAATTCTGGACAAGGCGATACATTTCGCGCTCCTGCTCGCTCCAGACCACGTCCCTGCGCCTGCCCCAGCGTATGCGCTGCTCGAGCCACAGTTCAGCCTCCGAACGAAGGAAGTAAGGCCCATGAAGTCCTTCGCGCGAGTCGAAGTACCAGCCCTCGCCTTTCACATGATATAGGCGCGAAGAAGATGAAGCGGTGTCGATGTCCATGCATGACCTCTCGTCAAACGAAAGCGCTCGGCGCTGAATCAAGCTACGGGAAAAAGCGGATGGGGATAACGCTACCATCCGTGGGTCTCCGCTTCGATCGGCACCGGGATGAATCACTTGTAGGAAAAGCGTGACGGGGGCGGTAAGGGCGGGGCCGGTGGAATAGCGGCCATGCAGCGCTGTCGAGGCAGTGGAACCGGAAGGTTGAGGGGATCCGGCCCGGTGCGGCGTTTCCGGATATTTGCCGCCCTACCCATTTCCCTTCCATGGACAACTCTGCCGATTACCCAACGATATGGGGCTCCCCTTTGCCGCATTCGCGTGCGGTCGATGGGATCGGGTCTCCTTCAATAAAAAAGGCCCAGCGAGGAGTGTGCTGGGCCAAGGATTGGTACCGCTGATTCGGGTACCACAGGAGGGGCAACTTACGGCTTGAATGCTAGCATCGCGGTGCACAGCCCGAGGAGTGGACAACGACGCTTTGCTCTGTAGGGATTGTCGGATTCATCTGGTAAGTGAGAGCAGCCGTGCGCGCCAAATACGCCGGCACGCCGTTGACGACAGCCCGGCGCGGCCGCGCGATTGTTCTGCAACTCGTGGGCAGAGGAGGCATGGCGTTCAACCGTTGACCGACAGCCGGGAGGCGGCGGCCTTCTTGCCGGCCAGGGCCGCCAGGCGCGACCTGTCCAGAACCCGGAAGTAGCCACCGCTGGGCGGCGCTTCGATGATCTTGTCGCGAATGAGCCGCGACAGAATGCGGCAGACGGTTTCCAGGGTGATTCCCAGCATTTCGGCGATGGCGGTGCGCGACAGGGGGAGCGGCAGTTTCTGGCCCGGCGTCGTCGTGGCGGGGGTAAGCATCAGCAGGAAATCCGCGACTCGCCCGGTGGCTGTCCTGGTTCGAAGGCTGCAAATCGTCTCCCAGGTGTCGCGCAACGTCTGGTTCAGCCCCGTGATGACCTTGAGCGATACGGTCGGGTTCTGCTCGAGAAGCCGGACCATGTCGTTGTAGCCGATCCTGCAGACGGTTATTTCCGTCAACGCTTCGACCGTATACGGATAACGCTGGTCGCTCAGCGCCTCGATCCCCAGCACTTGGCCCGGAAGGCTGATCCGCAATCCCTGTACCTGGCCGTCCGGCAGGCCCATGGAGAGTTTGGCGTAGCCGCTCCGCAGTATGAGCAGATGAGTGGCCGGCATTCCCTGTCGAAACAGTACTTCCTTCGGCCGGTAAGTTTTTTCCTGTATCAAGCTGTGTTTGCGGTGCGATGCGCTCGCTGTCAGAACCTCGGACAGCATGCAGTCGCTTTCGTTACACGGGCAGCGGCCCAGCGCAATGTCGGGCACGTGCCGGAGCGCTCCCGGCGGGTAGATGCGGTTATGGGATTCTGCGCGAACCGATTGGCAGGCATTTAAGCAGTGCATAGCGGATCTCCGTACCCCGATGGGCCTCGTGAAAATGCGACGTGTCGAGACGGTGCGTACAAACGCCGAACCGTTGGCTAACGCTAACATTGCGGCAGGTTGCGGTAGATCGGAGAGACGCCATTTGGTTTGTAGGAAAGGGCGGACCCAAGCCGTAGGCGAGTGTGGTGGCTCAACCAGCGGCGCAAGGGCAGGTGCGGATGTTCCGTGCTCCGCTTTATCCGTGGCTCGGTAGCGCGGAGCCGCGATGTCACCGCGATAAAAACTGAGTGAACAGGTAAATCTTGTTCGGCGCATTGCGCAGAGAGGGAGCAGCATGACTATACGTAGAAATACTTACTACGCATAGATACGTATTTTCCATAAGCTGTAAGAGGACCGGCATGGATGTCCTGATGGCATGCCGGATACGAACGATAGTGCTGCCATGAGGTGGTTGAAGTAGCAGGCGAAGATCATTTTGAAGGTTGGGCATGGCATGTTGGGAGTCGTCATACATAACGAAAAAAATGCATCGTATGCAGGCCTGTACAGGAGCGTCCCATCTCTTCTCCGCCTTTGCTCCCCCCTCATGGATTGCTGTAGGGGCAGACTCACACAAAAAGACAAAGAACGCTAATTGGTTGTCGCTGTCCAGGCAAGCAATATGGTACTGCGAAACACGGATGGAACGCCTGGATGACGGTGAGACGCGCCGGACGAGACATATCGGCCACCCATGCATGGATTTGTCGGAATGACGACGTCGGGATGCGTGGGTGCGGCTGGCGCAAACAAGAAATAGAAAAATACCGAAATGGCAGCCGCTGTCCTCGCTTCGGGGCTGTCGGCGAGTCGATGTGCTACCAGTTTTGTCTTTGGACAAGAAGGAGGAGCCATGAGACACCACGTGGAAGGAGTGCAAGTTCCGGAAGAGCGTTTTATGGGAGATGCCGGGGATCGCCGCGTTTATTACGCATGGGATGCGAAGATCGACAGGGACGGATCTCCGTGGACGCCTGCCTTCGAATCGGCGACTGCTGCCGGCGCACAGCCGGTGTACGGCGAACACGACGCGCTGTGGGAGCGCGTGTGTAAAGGATTGCCCGGCGTTGCCACCGGACTGCGGGTGGAAGGGGGATGCGGCGGCGAAGTTTACGATCTGCCAGTTCTTCGGTCCTGTGCTGCCTGCCGGGTGAAGGATCGGTTGGCGTCCGAGGCGGAACGGTTGCGCGCCGATAACGCGAGGAAGGATGCTCTGCTGCGGGACGGATTGCACCGGATTAAGAACAACCTGCAGACGATCAGCGCGCTTCTCGCCATCGAGGTCAGCAGGATGCACGACGACGAGGACGTGCGGCGTATCAAGGACGTGCAGCAGCGCATCCGATCGATTGCGCTGGTGCACGAGAGCCAGTATCTGGCGCAAGAAGTCGGGACGATAGATTTCGGCGAATATGCCGCGCGCTTGGCGCGGGACATCCTGCTCGCATACAGGACGGATGACCGGGGCGTGGACGTGCATTGCGACGTGGAACGCGTGGAGATGGACGCGGATATCGCAATTCCGTGCGGACTGATCCTGACCGAGTTGGTCACGAATGCGCTCAAGCACGCCTTTCCCGATGGACGTTGCGGCAGCATCGAGATAACGGTCAAGCGCGATGGCGGAGACGGATTATTGCTCCGCGTCGCCGACGACGGCATCGGCCTGAATCCGGAAGTGGAGCCCGACGCTGCCGCATCGATGGGCCTGACGTTGGTATCGATGTTGTGCAGCCAAGTCGGGGGAAGCATGGAAATCGACCGGGAAGCCGGCACGGCCTTCTCGCTGCGGTGCGCAAGGAAGAACGGAAGGACGGGGTGAAATGCCGACGATTCTGGTAGTCGAAGACGAAGCCATCTCGGGAATCGCGATCAGGCAGCAGTTGGAAAGAATGGGCTACAGGGTGCCGGCCATCGTCGGCGCCGGAGAGGAAGCGCTCCGATGGGTCGAAACCGAGCGGCCCGACCTCGTGTTGATGGACAACGCCTTGGCAGGAGAAATGGATGGCGTCGACACGGCCAAGGTGTTGCGCGAGCGGTTCGATGTGCCGGTGATCTATGTCACGGGTAGAACGGACCAGGAGTTCGTGCAGAGGGCCAAGACGACAAAACCGCTCGGCTACATCGCGAAGCCGTTCGCGGAGAACGAACTGGGCGCGGTGGTGGAACTGGCTCTGTCGACGCTCCAATGGACGAAGGGGACGCAGGAAGGCGCCGACAGGGACTTGAAGATCTGGTTCGGACTGCTGTTCGATCTGTCGCGGGATGCGACCTTTCTGCTGACAAAGGACGGCGTGATATTGGAAGCGAATTCCGCCGTGACCGAGGTTTTCGGCTACGCGCGCGAAGAACTCATCGGCACCAGGATAGACGGGGTCTTCGACGGGTCGCTGAAGTTCGATTTCGTCAAGAAGGAACTGCCGGCCGGGAGTGAATGCGAAACGGTGTCGATGCGCTGCGGGCATGTTTGCAAGGACGGCACCGTTTTCGAGGGCGAGGTGGTTTTCCGGCCGGTGTCGTACGCCGGCCAGCAATTTTATGCCGTCACGTCGCGGGGAGGCTGCAGCGAAGCCCGCGCGCGGTATTTAGCGGAGCACGATGTGCTGACGGGGCTGGCGAACCGGCGGGGGCTGGCGGGGCGGCTGGGGGCGGTGCTGGCGGCGGCGCGGCGGCGCGGGTGGCCGAGCGGCTGCTGGCGGCGCTGGGGCGGCCAC
>JBAYZB010000142.1:0-7951 GCA_041672765.1 Gammaproteobacteria bacterium
CAGGGGGAAGTCGTTCAGTACCTGGAAGATCTTGTCGCGATCAACCTTGGCGGGCAGGATTTGGGCTTTTCCGCAAAGATAGTTCACAGTTTCGGCCAGGGACGTAACCGGAATCACGGTGATATCTTCAATGATGGCAGCCTCTTCGGCGTTTTCCTGAGGGACGATCAGGATGTCCACTCCATCCCGTTTGGCAGCGATCGCGATCGGCAGGACGCCATCCACGGGGCGCACATTGCCATCCAGAGAGAGCTCGCCCACCACTGCGATCTTGGTCAATTGTGGCTCTGGGATTTGTCCGTTGTTCATTATCACAGAAAGAGCGATCGGGAGGTCCAGGGCGGAAGAGTCCTTCTTGATGTCGGCGGGAGCCAGATTGATAGTGTATCTGCTTGTCTGATGAGAGATATTGCTATTACGCAAGGCAGCAAATACGCGATCTTTGCTCTCCTTCACGGAGTTTGAGGGCATGCCCACGATGTTCACATTGAATTGCATCGATCCGGTCCGGTCACACTCTACCGATACCTGCAGCGCATCTATGCCCAATGTGGTGTATGTCAATGCGATTCCTACCATTAGCTATTCCTTTACGAAACAAATATTGTATTCTTCCAAGAGAAACAGCAGGGAGCGGGGAGTCAAGCTTTTTCTTTGCTTTTTAAACTACGAATGACCACTGATGAAGGATCATGAATGGTGCGAATTGTCCACTCCCAGAGCACGATGTTGGCGCAAATGATTGGTAAATTGAAGATTGAAAAGATGATGGCAATCGACGTTGATCGTGAATGTCCACCAAGCTCAAGTTAATTTAGCTTGACGATTATGTTTAGGTTGTAAAACTTGCAAAATCGATGATGAAGCATAATTTTTAATATTCATAAGGATAATGTATGGCTAAGAATATTAATAACCTACCCGGTTTTGATTTGTTTAATGAGTTCACAAAGGATGATCCTCATGTGAACAAAGTTTTGGCACCAGAAGATCAGCTCAGCAGTACAGCTGTGAAACTCGGCTTCAAATGCTCAAACGGAGACATCTCAAGGCTGAACGCTAGATACGGGCTGGCAAAGAGTTTCGATGGCATCAAGCTTAGTAACTACTCGGAGAAGACCCAAAAAGGTTATTCAGCATTATTTCAAGCTTTTCTAACGTGGTCAGTTTACGAGCGATACTGTTTCATACTCGATCGTAAAAAATGCTATCTTCAGAAGGCTGAAAGCATTTTCGGTGCAAACAAGCTAGATGCGCTACAATCGCTCGTAGTCAATTTGGATGTTGATCAAATGCTATTTAAGTTTATCGAATCTAAAGCAGATAATGGCTTGAAAACGAGTATTTCTCCATATCTGGCGGGAAAGCACTTTAATCCATTGATTCTGATCATGGGGATACGGCATATCTTTGCGCATGGTAATCTTACTGCTCATGCAAATAATGCATACCGGGACGATACGATTAGAATAGTATCTAATCTTAGTGAGTTTGTACTAGAGGGGATTTCCGAAGATTTCCAGCTTCGTGTTAGGAATAATCTATTGAGCAGTGAAGATCAATAAAGGAGACATAAATATATGCGTTGTTTATTTATATCATTTCTACTGCTGTTCTTTATGGCATCGATGTTTGCCGAGGATACTGTTAATAGGATATCACAGAATAAGGTGACAGGCGAACAATCAAGATCCAGTGTGGTATTCAACATTCAAAACCAAGACATGATTTACTACAGATTATTCAATGCAAAAACAAATGAGCAATTACCCATAATCGATCCGTCAAGGCAGTTTATGCCACCGGGAGAATACAAACTCAGTTACGAGAAATTCGGGTACAAGATTTATACAGAGGAGTTCAGAGTGGGAGCCAACCAAGAGCTTGTTATAAGTCACCAACCTGTTTCAGTCTCTTCTCATCTGCTGCAGAAGACAGATAACAAAAAGCGGTCAATGCACTATAGTCTCTACAGCTCTTTAGGTTTATTGGTATTATCTGGAATAGCAAAGTATATGGGTGCAAACACTTACGATGACTACCAAGCAGAAACTGATCCCAGTCAAATCATTAAACTGAGAGATAAGTGCGAAGCATACCAGATAGTTTACTTAAGCTCAGCCGGTGTCTCATCAGCTTTCTTGGGGTGGTCAGCACTATCATATATGGGGCTTATTGAAGCTAGAAAAGACATTAGAAGAGCCATGAGGCAGTGAGATGGGAATAGATATTAAGACATTTGGACTTATATGCATCTTTGTTTTGACGATCCTTTTGGGTTCGTGCTATAAGTATGACAACCCTTTAGACCCAGGCAACCCAGACAACATGACTCCAACTCCAACATTCAACCCTCCCGGAGGAACATATACATCACAACAATCAGTTAGTATGTACTGCGCTCTAGGCGGGGCGGATATCAGGTATACTACAAACGGAAGTGAACCAACCGAGACGTCGAATCTTTATTCATCTCCAATATTAGTAGCTTACACTAACACCATAAAAGCCAAGGCGTTTAAAACAGGTTACAATCCGAGCCAAACTTCTACGTCAATATTCACAATAAATCTGCCTAGTGTAGCCACACCCACATTTAACCCCCCCGGAGGAACTTACTCATCAGCTCAATCAGTGAGTATTTCTTGTGCCACGAGTGGGGTAAGTATCAGGTATACTACAAACGGAAGTGAACCAACCGAGACGTCGAATCTTTATTCATCTCCAATATCAGTAGCTTACACTAACACCATAAAAGCCAAGGCGTTTAAAACAGGTTACAATCCGAGCCAAACTTCTACGTCAATATACACAATAAATCTGCCTAGTGTAGCCACACCCACATTTAACCCCCCCGGAGGAACTTACTCATCAGCTCAATCAGTGAGTATTTCTTGTGCAACGAGTGGGGTAAGTATCAGGTATACTACAAACGGAAACGAACCTACTGAAACATCAAGTCTGTATTCATCTCCAGTTTCCATAACAAACACTACCACTCTAAAAGCCAAGGCGTTTAAAACAGGTTACAGTCCCAGTACAATTGCTACTGCCATATATTCGATTGTTTCACCACCAATTACCGTGTTGTATCCTAATGGTGGTGAAGTTTTTCATAGGGGACAAACATATACTATTACTTGGTTGCCAGGGCCTAACACGACTCCTGTGGATGTACAAGTTTTCAAAGGTACAACCCTTTGGCTAACAATTCAGAATTATGCGACAAACGACGGCAGCATAAGTTGGACAGTTTCTAATGGAATCCAAATCGGCAATGATTATAGGATTAAAGTCCGCAATTCCGATTATATCAATCATACGGATGATTTTGATTTCAGCGACAGCTATTTTTCTATAGAATAATGAGGAGAAATGACATGCCGGATAAACGAGTTTTGACTATTTTTACACTCATATTGATGAGCATCTCGTTAAAAGCTGCAACCAATTCCCGGTTGCAATCTTACTTCAGCGACTCAAAATCAGATATCGCGAGTAACAACCAGAATACCATGATGGCTCGTTCATTTGAAACTAAGGTCTATACTCTGGATATGCTCCATCAAAGTGAGCAAACCCGCGAATTGTATTCGGATATTGACCTAAGGTATTTTAACAAAAAAGCTAAGCTGAGCATTGACCATAACAGGAACAATAAGTATGGTCTGATTATCGATTTAGATGTGAAAAAGCACTCGACCTTGGAAATATACAATGACTCTGCCTATATGGAATACTTACAGAGTGTCAGTAGAAATGACATTCTGAAGTATCTGAAGAAATTGAATTCTCGAAATGAAAAGAACCTTCCGTCGTTTGTCAATGAATCGTCAAGATTCTTCGATAATGCTGAGTTTCTTAATGCCTACGCAGACTACCTGCTAGAAAAGTCAAAGAAAAACTTAGACGAGATCATCAATTACTATCTTCACGGAGGAGAATTCGCTTCGGCCGCAAATCTGCTTGAATCAAGCACGAAGTTCAGTAATTCTCAGAAAGTCAAGGTGTTGGAGCTGGCCAAAAGATACAATGAAGCCTATGAACTGTGTCACAAGACAGATTCAAAAAACTATGAGAGATTATCCCAACTGGCAACAGCATGCGAAGAGCATGAAAATGCGTATCAACACTATCTGATGTTTCAGCCCAATGATCATCAAATGCTGGCTAAATTGAGTCATAAAGCGGGGAATTTCCCCAGAGCCTTAGAGCATGCGAGAAAGAACCCTTCTGAAGACGAGTTTATGCTGGACTTGTTTGTGAAAACTGAGAACAACTATGAGGCATTCATCTTCGCAAAAAATACTAATAAAAGCATAGCTGATACAATGTTAGTTCTTTTGACAGATCGCGAAATAGAAGCTGCATCGAAGTACTTTGCGGATAAAAGCGAGTTTATCTATGCTTATACGCTACTAAAAAAGGTGAATTTACATCACAATATTGAACAGAGCTTGCAATATGGCATTGATCAACAATTGGATAATTTGGCTACGGATAAAGATGTAAACCAAAAGCAAAAGATCGCCAATGCCCTAGGTTCCAATGATCAGATATGGACAGAGGAAAGGGCAAGATTGGTTGAGAATATTGTATTAGCTTCAGATAAAGATCTGGGATACTACTATGATCTGTGCGACAAGAACGATCTGGCTTATCAGTATTATCTGGATACGCATCAGTACATAAAGGCAATAGATTATCATCAACGATATTTATCAAACACAGCGATTCCAATAGACAACAACACGTATAGCAGAGCAGGCATGGATGCAGAAGCTAAAAATCAAACAGATTTGGCAATATCTTTCTACAAATTGGGAGGTGCTGCAAACAATCAAAGGCTAAGTGAGTTGTATCGGAAAAAAGGAGAATACGATCAAGCAATCTCCTATCAGTTACAAGCCGACCCCAATGCGAACCAAATCCTGGCAGAGTTATATGAACTAAATTGGGACTATCAAGGAGCTACTGAATATTATAGAAAAGCAGGTATACTGGCTAAAGCTCTTGAGAACGCGGTCAAAATCGGACCCAAGAATTACCCTCTATTGATAGAATTAAACAACTCGCTTGACCGGCATTCTGCCGTAAATGATTTACTTGAAGAGTACTACGACCATGACTATCTAAGTGCAGGAAATGAATTTGTTAGGCTCGATAAACAATACACGTATATTGCCAAACTGGTGTTTGCTAACAAGCTTGATGCAATCGATAAGTACAACTTTTACTCTAAGATTCCAACGGAATCCCTGGATAAAATTATCGAATCCCTGCCGGCTTCAGGCCATAATGCTGCCCAAAAGAAAGTTATATGTGAGCGTCTGACAAGGTATATCGCAGATTTAGAGGATTTGTCAATAGACGAAATCGCTGTTGCCATCAAGTTAGCAGAAGTTACAAAGGACACAAGTAAGAAAACAACCCTTGCAATAAAGCTAAAGGAAAAGAAAGCAAGAATTGAAAAAGAGGAAAGGGAAGAGAAAGCAAGGATTGCGGCTCAGGAAAAGGAAAACAGGGCTCGCAGAAATGGTGTGTATGAAGCTTCTACTCGTAGTTATGTGTCTATGATACGGATTGAAGATAATCAGTGGTTACAGATGATTGGAGATTCTAGGGGAGATGTTTATTTTGCAAATGCTGGTACAATGGTAGGTAATGATCTCTATGATGACAGTAATGAGTATATTGGATATTATCAAAGTGGGAAAATTTACATAAAGAGCGGAATGGTCTTTTATCGTAAGTAGGCTAACTGTTTGATACACAAAGTGCCGATATGAAAAAGCACGTAATTATTATCATGGATGTTCATGGGAAGAATCGCAACAAACACTATGGTTGCAATGGAAGATAATGAATAAACCCAAGTGTGCTTTTGGATTGACAGCCTTGTCTCTAGTTTCGGGATCGATGATATATGTACTTTTACGGCCTGATTCAATTTTGGCTTTTCGATGGCTTGATGCTTTAGGCCTTAGTAGATCAGTAGTCCAACTCAGAAGAACAACATACCCTGCTATTGAGTGTTTACCTGGCTGGTTCATATTTTCGCTTGAATATTCTGATGGTATAGAGCCATAAGTCCGCAGTTTTAGAGCCACCCCTCCGAAAAATCGAGCCACTCCTTCTGATTTGAGAGCCACCTTGCCAGATTAGCTCATTGACCATCTCTGGATACATGCACTATGGTGCAAATAAATCCATGGAGGTCAATAAGATGACCCAATTTCGTGAGATCCTGCGATTACATCAGCAGGAATTAGCGGACGCGGGATAGCGGCAAGTTTATCTTGTTCGCGCAATACCGTGTCAGCAACTTTGAAAGCCGCCGTAGCTCTTAGTATATCATGGCCGTTACCAGATTCAAGAACACTTTCGAGTATGGCTTGAAGTCTTTAAGATTTGCTATCAGGTTCAGCAAGTTTGAATTGATGGAGACTCCGTAGCTAAAGAATAGGAGAACAAAGAGTTCTTCGTAGATCCATAACACACAGTTAGCATTTCATAACTATAGGAGGAGTTTTTGTGTCGAGCACTGGCTGTGTTTGTCTATAAGCGTTATTATTGTAGCTACAATATGCGCTGGCATTGAATGATAAGAACAGAATCAAAAGCCACCGAGGCACAAGATTGGGTTATAATCGTTCTCTGAGGCATTGATAGTCATCTGGATCCGTTCAATTGGATTCGTGACACTTCTAGCAGTGATCTACCAATTAACGGCTCTTTATCTATCGAAGCATGCACTCAAGGACTCAAGGAGCTTACCTCCATGCTTTTCAAGAGTAAAGAATGCACTGTGACCCTCGCCATTGACGAACCTTTCAACGTTTGAACTGGCAAAACAGCTTTCATAATACAATCTCTCCCTTCTGACTATAAACATCTTGTTTCGCTCATCTTTTACCTTTTCTTCAAGATACTCTTTTGCTTTAAGAAAGCTTGGTAGTCCTTGAAGGCATTTGGTCATTGAACCAAATTTTTCCGAATGATATGGGATAGGCTCAATCATGCATATGTTGTTAGAAACAAATTTTTCCGCATTAATCTTGCTTATCGAGAGAGTTACCGAGAACTCATCTATGCAATCTCTGATGATTCCCTTTTCCTGCCCTTTTCGCTTCTCATTACATAGGTACTTATACCCTGCTGTTTCACTAAATACATGATTTAAATACATGTAACGGGAGTTTGATAGATGGCCATCAAATCTTTGATAAATGGTGTTTAGAATTGCTTCTTTAGAGATAGGATCTCTATGCTCCTCGTATTCATTGCCTGCAAATCCTGGATTAAGCATAACAAGCACTATTCTGCTGTTCTCAATATCGCCCATGTAAGGCTGAGGTAGCAATCCAAGACGAAAGGTATGGGGATGTTCAGGCTTGTTTTCAATGCTATGAGATATCTTTATCGTGGAGCATTTTTTACTCTTTCCCTTTCCAAAGAGGTATTCCTCATCCATAGGGTGGATGTTGTTTCCTTCTCGAGGAACGAATTCCCTCCAAAATTTTACGATGTCTAGCATACTTGTCTCCTTCTTTGTGTTGCGATATCAGAATCGCATCTAATTATAGACTCTCAGTTATTTTATATAGCAGATCCAAGGCACCCAAGTTATTATTTGCCACCCTAATGTCCACCGCTACATCCGAAATGGTATGGTGCGGGGCGCGAAAGGCTCTGGTGGTCAGGATTCCGTTCTTAAAATCCTTGGAAAACCCCGCCACACTATGGATCTTGGTGGCTTCCAGCGCTTCGTCCAGGGTCAGCTCTGGCAGGATGGTGGGCACACGCCGCGCCAGCATGGTTTTGCCAGATCCGGGAGGGCCGATCATCAGCAGGTTATGTCCTCCGGCGGCAGCCACTTCCAGCGCGCGTTTCACTTGGTATTGGCCTTTCACGTCGTGCATATCCAGGGGGAAGTCGTTCAGTACCTGGA
>JBAYZB010000143.1:0-7923 GCA_041672765.1 Gammaproteobacteria bacterium
AACTCAGTTGAAAAACTTCTTCTTGCCATCTGAACACCTCGGTTTCGGGCAGGTTAACACCCTATCTCGGTGTCCAGGAGCATTAGGCCACATCAGGGCTCACCTGTCGCAATCCTGGCGGGCTACGCGAGAGTTGGTGCAGTTGGTTAACTACGGCCATCTCCCGGGGGGGATCTGATGAGTGCCATTGCTGGTGGTAGGAGGGGAAGGCGCGAAGGGGACCGGTTGCCCCTGTCACGGGCGAACCGTAGGGCGTTGCTGGCGAGTCTGAACCAGCGGGCACATGCGGGCGACGTGGAAGCGATAACGGCTCTCGTTGTGCTCGGCGAAGCACACGATGCGGTGAAACGGCAGCAGCGGTCAAGCGGCATCGGAAAAGTGAGAACGGAATGAGAACTTCCACGACAGGTGATAGTGGGAGTGATAGCGATCGTTGATAGTCGAGATAGCGGAAACGCAGCTAAGTGCCCATTGCAACAATGAAAGACTGCGGTGGAAAGCACCCCAATAACGAGAACCGCGGTGAGAATTTCGGGTGATAGTGATACGGGAAGATGACGATGGACTCCATGGCCTTTGAGACCGAAATGCAGCAGTTGATCGGCAGGCTGAAAACGCTTCCGATTGCTACCGTGCGCCGGCTTCATCAAGCCCTGTTGGCCATCCGCGGGGACGTGGAAGGGGTCGATCCTGCTGATGCTCACGCCCTGGTCATGGCAGTCGTGCACGAGATGGCGCCGGAACTGGTGGTAGAGGAAACGGGTGTATCGGTGGCCCCCATCAGTAATGAAGGCACGTCGGATGCCGGTGCCCGTGAGGGTGAAAACGATGCCTGACCTGCGTATCTATATGGGGACCTCATGCCCGAGGGGGCGCGCTTTGTCGCCAAGAACTTCCCCGAAACGCGGCCGGGGCGGAAATTGGCAGGAAAACGCTGCCGATGTCGGCAGTGGGGATGCCCAACGCGCGTCGATGAAGGGGTGCGCAGGATCAACGAATCGGCAGGATTCACCCATGCAGCGCCCTGATTGCCCCAGGCTCACGCTCGATGATCCGCAGTAGTGCGCGCGCCGGTCCCGTTGGCCGCACGCGCTTTTGCTCCCAGTTTTGCAAGGTCTTCACCTTGACGCCGATCAGCAATGCAAAGCGGCTCTGGCTGAGCCCCGTCCGTTCCCGGATGGCGCGTACGTCAGGATCGGGAAAATCGTACACGCGCGCCTCCTGCGTGGTTTCGCCGCGCATCTGGCGCCCCATCCAACGCACGCTCTCGATCAGCTCATCAAACGCCTTCTCATCCATCATCCACCTCCTGCGACATGACCTCGGCCAATCGCCTGATCTGTTCGCGGGTCAGGTTATCGCACTCGCTCTTGGTATAGCCAGCCAATAAGAAGATGCGGGACGCGCTGACCCAATAGTAGTAAATCACCCGAATCCCTCCGCGCTTCCCCATGCCGGGGCGGCTCCAGCGGATCTTGCGCAACCCGCGTGCGCCCGGAATCAAGTCCCCGGCTTCTGGGTTATCGATAAGCGCCAGTTGGAATAGGCGATATTCATCATCCGGAAGCGTGGCCCGAACGAAGCGCGTAAACCATGGGGATTCAATGATGACCATTAAATACAGTATACGCTACTAGCGTATACGCTGCAAGCGGATAGGCATTGGTGAGTTTAAGGTAACTCCAGGGGAGAAGTTATTTGTTGCTGTATATAAGCTGCGGCCGATCTGCGTGTTCCAAATCCTTTTTGCATGCATCAATGTCCTTGTAGAACACCAGGATTACAGGTTGGATGCGTCGGAATACTGGAATATCACCTTGTTTTCTGCGTAGGTAACTTGGGGAAATTGCAGTCCTTTGGATAACTCTTTGAAGTACCTGTCCTCGAGCGCACGCACTATTCCATGCGGTTTGCAGGCATTTTGGGTGTCTACGTAGTCATGGCGCGGCAGAATCTCGATGTATGGCAATCCATCGCCGGAGCTGCTATCGGCGAATGCTGGTAGCCACCACAGAGACATGGCGAGAAAGATGTGACGTTTCATAAGCAACTCCATTTTGTCGTGATCGAACAATATCCCCATGATCCCAACCTACCATCCCCAGATCAAAGTTACCCTAATCAAGGTAGTGCGCCGCCGGGGCCCGCGCGGCTTGGCGCCTGAAATCAAAGAAATCGACCTGACGGACTGGCTCGGAGACCAGGGGAGCGTAATCGTGACCCGGCAGATCAACGCGCCGGGCGCCAAATTCCGTCTGACCTTCGCTGATCGACTGGATCTCAGAACGCCAGCGATGAGACTCCACAAAGATACCCTGTATTCCCTGGTCGAGCCAATGGATATTGTGGTCATCCGGATGGCGCGCGAGCCACACCGCTACGCGGGCGGAGTGCTGCCGGTCGTCATGAGAGGGTTCGTTGACCGGGTGCGGCGGTCAGGGCACGTCGGATCGGACGGAAAACCTGTCCGGTCCGTGGTGGTCGAAGGGACGGATATCGGCGGCAAGACGCTGCAGGTAATACAGATTTGGCACAGGTACGAGTATTTGCTCGGGCGTCAGTTACTGACCCAGTTTCCGCTTTTTGAGATTGGTGTCAAATTCGACGCTCTCCCGGCATCCGAATTCGTCAAAGAAGTTGTGAAGATCGGGAACCGCTGGTTGGAGCAGCTTACGATCAAAAAGGGGCTAGATGTTCCGTTGAAAATCAACGTCGATGCTCGGGTCAAAATGGGCAAGGTTGGGCCGTATGGTGTCCAGCCTTATCAGGGAACCCTGTGGCGGTTCATCGAGAATTGGACGGATCTTGCTTGGAACGAGTTGATCTGGGAGGACCGCCCTGACGGACCGTACTTGGTGTACCGGCCCAAGCCCTACGTCGGACTGGATGGCAAGCTGACCAGCAAAGATCCCGGTGCTGCTCCGCCAGACGAAGTGGAAATGGACATTGCGCAAGTCAGAAGCATGGATGTGAGTCGAAGTGATCGCGACGTCGCCAACTACTATGTCGTTACGCCTACCCCGGGAGACCTCCCTGATTGGACTCTGATTCAGCGGCAAGCCCTCATGGAGGGCGGCTTGACTCTCAATGAAGCGGAGTATCCCGATGCGGCCGAATCTGTATATGGAGGGCCGCGAAAGATGGAGGAGACGACCGGGCAGCTGGCGGATGATTTCGCACGCATGAACTCTCTTCCTCCATCCGAGAAGATGCAGCAAGCTGACTATGCAGGGGCATGGCTGAAGCATCGGGTCGAAGAATTGAAAGCACAGTGCTGCGACAACGTCCTCTGGGAAGAAGGCCATATGACCGTCCAGGGCTGGGAATACCTTCGCCCTGGCGTCAACCTGATACTGAACCGCGGGGCGCTCCGTGCCAGCTACTACGTCACCTCGGTGACGCATGTGTTCGCTCCCTTCCGCAGCTACGAATGCGAACTGGATGTTATCCGCGGCACGGGGTTCGTCGAGCGGCGGAAGCTGTCCGGCTCGCCTTACCTGGCCGAAGGGCGCAGGGGGGTGTATGGACGGTAGATCCTGGCCGCGGCTGGCGCGGGTGACAGCGGTCCATCCGGAAGCCCACACGGTGGACATCGAATACCTCTCGGACCCGGGTACTGCCACTCACGTCCCGGTCTTGGTGGGGGTGCCGGTCAGCACCAATACGGGGCTGTCCGGGTTGCCGGTGCCGGCGGGCGGGCCAGGCAGCGGCTACACCGGCGTGCGCGACATCACGGCCGTGGTCGACCTGGTGGACGGCGTGCCGGTGGTGGTGGGGTTCCTGCACCAGCGCGTCAGCCAGATGCTGTTCAAGGACAAGGAGCGCATGGTCTACCGCCACGCTTCCGACTTCTACATGACCGTGGATAAGGACGGGAACCTCGAGGTCTTTCACCCCTCCGGTACGTACCTGCGCATCGGCGAATCGCCCGGCCACGAGGACCTGACGGGCAAGGATTTCGACGGCCGCTGGAAGATAGAGAAGAACATCGACAAGGCCCCGTATGTCCGCCTGCGGGTGGCCAATGCCGGAATGGTCAAAACCACTCTGACGATTGCCCCGACGGGCGACGTGACACTCGACACCCATGGCAAGCTGACCGTGACGGCAGATGGCGATACTCACGTGACCACGCCAAGGTGACCTTGGATACGGCTGAACTGCGGGTGACGGGCAACATCAAGGCCAACGGAACGATCACCGACTTGGCGGAGAGCGGAGGCAAGTCGATGGATGGCATGCGTGCCACCTACAACACCCATACGCATCAGGGCGATTCAGGCGGCACGACCAGCCCTCCGAGCCAGACGATGTAGCGTGGTAGCTGTTGGATTTCGCTAAGCCATAAACGAATGAGGGTGATACATGCAACAACAGACTTTCGCAGTTCTCGTGGAAGGTGTCGGCAACTTCGAGTTCCGTCACCGTACGTTGCGCGATGAAATACGGATCGGCGTTGAGTATTCCAGGCTAACCGAAGGGGTGAAAACGCCGAGTAATTGGCTCGCCACCTTTGCCGAGGTGGTATCCACGCTCAAAGTGCTGACAGTGGTGGCACCGGGCGGGTGGGACATTGATACGATGGACCCGCTGGATCCGAATAGTTATTACAGGCTGTTGAGGGGGTGGCGCGCCCTGCGGGAGAAGGAAACCTCTCTTCGCAAAGGAACGGCCCCTGCAGCCCCCGCGCTTTCTTCCTGAGCGTCCCCGGGAAGGCGCGCCCTACCGGTACTTCTCCAGTTCGGCGCGCCGTTTCGCTCCCTCGCCGGCCGCAACGCTCTCGCAGGCTTCGCGGCCGCGGTAGTAGGTTACCTGTGCCAGCCGGTTCGGTATTTCAATGGTGACCTCGACGACCCTGCCGTCGACATACTTGTCGCTGGTCGTATATGGCTCGTTGAGGGTCTGGAGGTTCTGCAGGAGCTTGACGGGGCCTTCAGTGCGTACGCATTCCAGGTTGTCGATGCCGTGCCAGTCCGACACTTCGGCGGTTTCGACGAGATGATCTGTTTGCTTGGTATTGTCCCTGGTGACCGCTGTGACTGCCTCGCCCCTCTCGGTGTCATGGGGCAGGCTCCGACCCGTGTACCAGTCTTGGAAAAAAAGCAGGGGCGCCCCCAGGCCGACAGCGAGTATCAGGAGTAACTGCTTCGTGTCCTTGTCCATCGACGTAATCAAGACTCACGGGCTACCAATCCGTAGACCTTGGTATCGTCCAGGGTCTCTACAATCGCTAGCAGCTCCTTCAGGTACCGGGGTGCTGCACTCTCGGGAGGGATGCGGTATACCTCGTGGATGAAGTCGCGGATCTCGCTCTTGAAAACTTTGGCCACCCAACATCCCCAGTCGGTTTGCCGGCCCTCATATCGCCTGGAGTGAATACGCTCCTTCAGGGTGAAAAATGGTTCGCCGTAGCCGGTGGCAGGTGGAAACAGAGGGACTATGACCGGGGGTGAATTGCCACTCCAATCGCCTCCCTCGAATGAGAAAGCCCCGCTGTCGTCTTCAAGGTTCCCAATGTAGACATCGTAGTAAGTCACGGCGGCGCCGCTCTTCCTATAGATTACCGCTCGATTATGGTAGGAAAGGGCTGGGCCGGCAAGGTTAGCAAGCGCTCTGCCCACGAGTTTTTCACCCAACTACTCGGAGGATCAAAGGGATAAGCTATTGCTGGTATCTATTAGTTACCGTTTTGATTTTTAAACAAAAAAATGTTGATATTGCCCGGTAAATTGCTCTAGTCTGAGCATGGCTTCTGCCGAAAACAAAGCGGCCCCGACAGGTGCGGCAACACCTGACAGGGCCTGACCACAACCATCTGGTAAGGAGACGGTTATGGCTGTTGACCATGATATCACTCATGGGTGCGGGAAAGGTCGCACCTTCGCATGTTGTTGCCCCATCACTTCTCTGCCGGTTTGCCAGGACCACCTGGACCCGATCAGGCAAAGAGGCTTGGCCAGCGGATCGCTCAGCCACGACGAACGGCAAGGAGGCGCTCATGGCTAGGCAGAATCACCTCTCCTGCATGATGATCGATAAAACGGCCAGTGCGCTGGATCTGTATGATGCCATTTACGAGCGCCTGACCAAGGCGATTGGCGTGGTGGTTTCGTGCCAAGCGCGGGATGACATCAATCCCACGCTGTCCGATGCGCTGTGGTGTGTTCAAGGGCTGCTCGATGAAGCCATGGCGTTGCATGCTTGGGCGTGGGAAGTTTGCGGACGGAAGGCCACCGGGTACCCGGCGGCTGTCGCCGAGCACGCCGAGGAGGCCTGAGACTGTGGATACGGTACAGTTCCTCCTGCACAAGTACGGCACCATGCAACTGGAAATACCCCAACTCAGGGAAGTGCTCAAGTACAAGTCGGACAAGGCGTTGCTGAACGCAATTTCCGCCGGCCAGTGTCCGGTTCCGACCTACCTCATCACGGGACGCCGGCGGGTTGCCGACGTGCGGGCCGTGGCGAAGTACCTGGATGATCAGCACGCACGGGCGGTTGCGGAGTACAAGGCTCAACAAGAGCGGTTGGGTTCGTAGACTGGGCCCAAGGTGAGGCTGGTATCACCCTTTTGAGACTTTGGTGAGACCTTGGTTTGCCTTGAGACTTACCAGGGCAGCATGACTGGCCGGCCAGCCTATTTGACCGCCGCAAGATAGTCTTTGGGATGATCTCAATCCATTGAGTGCGATAGAGCTCCAAAACAAAGGCCCGCTCCATTGGAGCGGGCCTGTTCCGGGGCCTTCGGTCTTTCGGGAGTCACACAACTCCGGGAATTACCCCACCGGCAGCAAACCTGTGGCGCGGCATGCGCCCATCGGCTCCTATCGCTGCTGCACTGAAAGTGTAACTCTGCCTGCCGGAAAGTGACAGAACGGCGGATCGGTGACGGCTTCGGCCAAAATACGAACGAAGCCTGCGATCTGCGCGCTTTCTTGGAGAGCTGCGATCACCTCACGCGGTGGCTCAGGCAGTGCATCGAACAACGGGTTTCATCGGAATCTTGGGGAGAACGCCGGCAAAGGTTGTCTCTGCACCGAATACGCCGGGTGCGGCAGGACGCCAAAAAATCAAGGCCCGCCCCGGAAGGGCGGGCCTTGCACCAGCTTCCCCGAGCTTGAAGCCCCATACGGGTGCGGGATTTCTCCCCTCGGTGTCCACCACGACTATTACGCCGTTGGTACTGGCCCGACGCAGACAAGCTTACGGCGGTGGACCGGTCCGTTCAAGACATTGCCGGAAGACGGTATTGGAAAAATGGAGGAAATAGTGGCAACAGGAGAAGCAGAAAACCTCAACCTGATCTTCAGGGCGCTCACCTTCGCCGCCCACAAGCACCGCGACCAGCGCCGCAAGGACGCTGGCGCTTCTCCCTACATCAACCATCCCATTGCCTTGGCCAACGTGCTCGTCAACGAGGGTGGCATCACTGATTCCGTAACGCTCTGCGCGGCGATCCTGCATGACACCATCGAGGACACCGAGACCACTCCCGAGGAACTGGTTGTCGCATTCGGCCCGGAGATCACGGCTGTCGTGCTGGAGGTTACCGACGACAAGTCGCTGCCCAAGGCGGAGCGGAAGCGTCTGCAGGTCGAGCACGCGAACGGGAAATCGACCCGAGCGAAGCTGGTGACGCTCGCCGACAAGATCTGCAACCTGCGCGACATCGCCGACTGCCCGCCGGCCGACTGGACCTTGGACCGCAAGCGGGCGTACTTCGAGTGGGCCCGCCAGGTGGTGGCAGGCGTCCGGGATGCGAGTCCTGCGCTGGGCGCGGTCTTCGATGCGGTCTATACGAGATCAGCCGGGCTGAGTGCCTAACAGGTTGTTGAAAAACCCCGATCCACAGGCGGATCGGAGGTCGGTAGAATGCAGTCCATCGAAATGAGTCCAAGAACAACGATGCGCGGCACCGATTTT
>JBAYZB010000144.1:0-7876 GCA_041672765.1 Gammaproteobacteria bacterium
GACCTGTCCCCGTCCGCCCGGACGAGGCGTAGCGGGCGTCCACTTCACACGGAGACCATGGGGAGAAGAACGTCGTTCCCAAAAATCTCCGCGCCCTCCGCACTTTCTCCGCGAACTCCGTGTGAACTCCGCGGCCCATGCATGAACTGAAACCGCAGCGGACAAGTGTGGTACATTTGACCGGAATCGCCAGCGACATGTGCCTGCCCCGCCACCGGGCGCTTGCGGGACGGCATGATCCGGGGCGAGGCGCTACACTATGCCAAACGCACCAAGACATCATGGAAAGGTACTACAGCCGATGCACCCGCGGCCTGCCGAACTGCCCACCTGACAGCCCATCAAGATACAGACCATGAAGTTCCTGCTCGATTTTTTTCCAATCCTGCTGTTTTTTATCACCTACAAACTGAGTGGCATCTATGCAGCCACGGCGGTGGCGATTGGCGCCACGTTCCTGCAGGTCGGGTTCGTCTGGTTCAGGCGCCGCCGTGTGGAAAAGATGCATCTGATCACGCTGGGACTGATCGTCGTCTTCGGCGGAGCCACCCTGTTCCTGCAGGACGAGCTGTACATCAAATGGAAGCCCACCGTGCTGAACTGGCTGTTCGCGGCGGCCTTCCTCGCCAGCCACATGATCGGCGAAAAGACCCTGGTGGAGCGCATGATGGGCCGGAACTTCAGCGCCTCCGCCATGATCTGGTCGCGGCTGAATATGAGTTGGGCGCTGTTTTTCGTGGCCATGGGAGCGCTGAACCTGTTCGTGGTGTACCAATTCGACACGGAGACCTGGGTCAACTTCAAGCTGTTCGGCATGATGGGGCTGACCCTGGCCTTTGTGGTGGTCCAGGCATTTTTCCTGGCCCGCCACATCCAGCCCAACGAGCAGACCGACGGAGAACGCTGAGGTGATGTACGCCATTATCGGACGTGATGTAGAGAACAGCCTGGAACGGCGCCGTAGCGTGCGCCCCGAGCATCTGCGACGGATCGAGGACTTGCGTGACCAGGGCCGTCTGGTCCTGGCCGGGCCGTTTCCCGCCATCGACAGCGACGACCCCGGGGATGCGGGTTTTTCCGGGAGTCTCATCGTGGCGGAGTTTGCTACACTGGCCGAGGCCCGTGCCTGGGCGGATGCCGACCCTTACGTGAGCGCCGGCGTGTTTGCCGAGGTCACGGTCAAGCCCTTCAAGAAGGTGCTTCCGTAATGACGTCGCAGACCCGTATCGACCTGATCCGCGAACGGCTGAACGCCGCACTCGCGCCGCAACATCTGGAAGTCACCGATGAGAGCCACAAGCACGCCGGACACGCCGGAGCGCGCAGCGGCGGCGGACATTTCATCGTGACCATCGTGACCGACGCGTTCGCAGGCAAAAACCTGGTGCAGCGCCACCGCATGGTGTACGAGGCCCTGGGCGATGCCATGCGTACCGATATCCACGCCCTCAGCATCAAGGCGCTGACCTCCGACGAATTTTCCCACCCCTGAAAGGACCTGTAATGAACTATCGCAAACTTCCGCTTGTCGCCATTTTGTGCGGCGCCGCCACTCTTGCCGCGTGCAACAACGACACATCGGCCCAATCCGCTGCCGTCAAGGCCCCGCCGGCCGCTCAACAACCGGCGGCGGATGCCGGCGTGGTGGCGGTGGTCAACGGCAAACCCATCACCCAAGCCGAATATGATTCCTACGCCAGGGAGCGGTCCATGCACCGGCCGCACGGTTCCGCCAGTCCCGACGAAGAGCGTAAGGTGATCGTCGACGAACTCGTCAATCTCGAACTGATCCGACAGGACGCGGTAAGCAAGGGGCTGGACAAGAAGCCGGAGGTGGTGGCGGACATGGAAAATCAGCGTCGCACCATCCTGGTGGGCACGGCGGTGCGGGATTACGTGGAAAACAATCCCATCTCCGATGAGGACCTGAAGCAGGAATACGACGAGCGCGTCGCCGGCCAGTCCAGCATGGAATACAAGGCCCGCCACATCCTGGTTTCCAGCGAGGACGACGCCAAGACCATCATCGCGGAACTGGACAAGGGCGCCGATTTCGCGGCCCTGGCCAAGGAGCACTCAGCCGACAACTCCGCCCAGCAGGGCGGCGACCTGGGCTGGTTCAGCGCCGAGCAGATGGTCAAGCCGTTCGCCGATGCTGTGAAGGGAATGGAGAAGGGCACCTACAGCAAGACCCCGGTGCAGACGGAGTTCGGGTGGCACGTGATCCTGTTGGACGATACCCGTCAAAACCCGCCGCCGCCCTTCGAGCAGGTCAAGGACCGTATGCGTGCCTTCATGCAGAACCAGCAGATCAACGACTACATCGGCAAACTGCGCGAACAGGCGAAGATCGAAATCCGCTGAGTCGCCACGCTGCCTGTCTCGCCCCGGCCTGTCGCGCAGGCCGGGGCGGACCTCCCCGCACCAATTCCTACCGGCAGCGGTCGGCCCGTTTTCACGGGCATCACGACCGCCGGGGCGGCGCTCAGGACCTCCTGCCGCCCAGCAAACCGCGCGCCCAATCCAACCAGCCGCGCGCCCCCCGCTCCCCGGCACGCCGCTGCGCCTGTCCCGATGCGGTTGCTGCGAAAGGATGGCTCACGGTGCCGCGCTTGGTCAGGACATCGTTGACCCGCGGCTCCAAGCCCACGGCCCGGCGAATGGCCAGTTTGGTCGCCTCGTAGTTGTAATCCTGGATCTTGGCGTCATCCTGCGCGTCCCAGTGGATGAACACACCCACGGAAAGGAACAGGTCGTCGGCCTGGTCCGCGGGAATCGTGCCGTCTTCCACACAATCCGCCACCGCCATGGCCACGGCCCGCTGGGCCGGACCGAACATCTGCGTGGCCTGTTTGGCGTTGCGGATGGTTACCTTGTTGAACATCACGGTCGCCGGCTTGACCATCAGATTGGGAGCCACCACGGCCAACAGTCCGTTCACCCCCGGTTTCTGATCGGTCAAGGTCAGACAGAACGCCTTTTCCGCCGCGCTGCCCCGTGGCCCCATGGTCAGATCGATATGGGCCACCTCGTTGCCCTCGCCTATCAGTGCTTCTCCCACCAGTACCCGATCGATTCGCGCCATACCCGTTTCTCCCGCCTGTCGTCCCGTGAAATGACGGCGCCCCGGGACCTCGCACCACCAGTCCAAGCAACCTCGACACGCCGCAAGCGCGGAAGCGATAACCTGAAGCTGCTCGTGGCGACTGCCCTGTCACCAAAGGCCTGTCTTCAACTGTTTATTTTAGTGGGCGAAAAGACCGGCGTTGGGTCGAAGGGGGGAGTTTCACAAGCGTTGCGGAGCAATCGGACACGGCAAAGCATCGGACCAGCCCCGCACCCGTGCCGGGTCTCAGGCTACGCAGTAATCGATGGCGAGAAGCGCGAGCGCGCCGGAGAAAAAGAAGACCAACGCGATGACCCTGTCGGCAAACCGCACGGAATCGTCCCCCAGGCGATTCCGGGCCAGGCGCAAGCCGTACAGGGCGAAGTAGATCAACAGAAAAGCCGTCAGCAGGAACTGCACGATGGAAAACATTTCAGATCAATCTGCGCAGCAGCCTCCTGCCGCCTGCCAAGAAGGCACGGCGAATGATCGGACTGCAACCGAAAACGAACCCGGCAAGCAGTGCCACCGCCGCCTGCGGCACCGCGAACTCCGCGGCCACCGCGCGCAACCGCTCCCGCGCCTGATCGAGCGTCAGCGGTTCAACCGTCGGGCGATCCACAACAATCCTCCTGCCATCAGGAACACCACCATACCGCTGATCAGCGATGCACCGGGGGGCTCGACGAATCGTCCGACGAACAGGTGGAGGGACCAGATCAGCAGCACCACTCCACCGAGCACCAGGATCCCGCTAAGCCCGATCAGCACAACCCCGACGGCCAGCCGCATCGCGCCACGGCGGAACTCCCGTGCCTCGGCCTCCAGCAGGGCCAGCAAGGCAATGACCAGTTCGGCCAGAAGGGACAGCGGCTACCTCCGGCCAACCAACAGGCTGATCAGCAATCCGATGCCAAACGCGATCAGCATGCTGAGCAAGGGACGCTCCTCGATGCGCTGCCCCACTCCCGCGACCGAACGGCGGACACGGGCCGGGTCGACGATACCGGCGATCTGATCCTGGATCGCATGCTGAAGTTCTTCGAAACGGCGGCGGATCGTTTCCCCGGCATCCTCTGCCGCCTTGCCCGTGCCTTTTCCGATCGTCTCCGCGATCCGGGCCAGATCCGCCTGCACGCTGGCGATATCCGACCTGAGGGCATCCAGTTCCTTCCGAAGATCCCCTTCCACCGTCGCAACCTCCCTTGCGTCCCGAGAAATTGTCAATTAAAGGCTAGTTCAAAAGCCCCTGCCGTCAACGACATCCATACGACAGCGGGGTGGTCAAATCCGGCCCAGACGGTACAGCAGGAAGGCATTCAACATCTCCTGCTCCTCCGTCCCCATCTCGACAAATTGCAAGCCAAGCCGAAACTTCTCCTCGTCACCGATCAAGCCGATGTAAATAGCCTTGCAGCGCGCCGTAAACTTCTTGATCTGATCCTGGAAGGACAAATTGAACGACACATCCAACAACGTGCCCGGCTCGACCCTGCGGTCGGTCTTCACGGCCATGCCGGTTCTGGAGATGTCGCATGCCGTCCCGTACAGAACCGCGCCATCCGCTAGGACAATTTCGGCCCTCCGATCGACCATCACTCGCTTGTGCTGTCTTCTTTCCCACATACCATCCGGAAACTCAGCCTGTAAGGCACCGCCGAAAAATTATTTCTCCGGTTCCACCGCCATCACCGCCTGCTCTGCGGCAAGACACTCCCTGAGGGAGAGGGCGTGTCGGCGCCCGAGATAACGACGCACGACGAAACCCGAAGCAGAAAGTAATTCTTCGACAGCGCCAAGCCTGCCCCGGTGCCCACGACTTGCCCGATCCGCGCCGTAGCATACCGGCACCATGTCGTCACGCCGCCGCATATGGTCTCGGCAGACGCCGGATCGGACTGTGCTGCCCGCGACACCTCGCCATTCGATCCAGCCGGGCATCTTACCCATTATCCGACACCGCCTCCACCTTGAGGCTACCCCAGCGAAGCGCCGGTTTCAGCGCAGCCCGCCGGGCCGATCACCGGCTCCCGAAAACCCGCCGCACCACCGTCGCGCAACCCGCGCCCGCCCAACCGCGACATCACCTGCTAGTCTTGCCTTTATAACGGGGACAACATTAAGGTTTATGCCTTGCCAGTTGAATTATGCGGTTTACAATTGGAATGCTGTGAGCCGGTCCGAGCGCTGCAGAGAGTTGGCCTACAGTTCGAACAGACGGCTTGGAGAAGGTCGCGCCCACGGCATTCCAGCGCCCCCTCATGTCCTGAGCGGCCTCTCCAGGCCATCGTGACAGCAATACCATTCCATTCCCACTGCAGGATGGTTGAGGGACACCCGGGAGAGAAGCCACCAGGACTGCCGTGCGAGACATTGTACTCGGTACCCAAGCACTCAAGTACTCATTCCCGAGACTTACAAGATGAGGAAGCCTGAACCCACCGTATTCGTTGTCGATGACGATCAGGCCATGCGCAAATCGCTGCATTGGCTGATCGAGTCCGTCGGTCTGAATGTGGAGACCTTTCCCTCGGCCCGGCGCTTTCTCGAAAGCTACACACCGGGCCGTCCGGGCTGTCTCGTACTCGACATGCGTATGCCGGGGATCAGCGGTCTCGAACTTCAGGAAAAGCTCAAGGCGCGCAACATCACCATCCCGGTGATCTTCATCACCGGCCACGGCGATGTCCCGATGGCGGTGCGGGCAATGAAAGCAGGCGCCATCGACTTCATCGAGAAGCCGTTCAACGACCAATTACTGCTGGACCGCATTCAGCACGCCCTCGAACAGGACGCCCAAAGCCGCACCGGGCAGGCACAGCGGGCGGAACTGGCCGCACGCCTGGCCCTGCTGACCCCGCGCGAGCGGGAAGTGATGGAAATGGTGGCGGAGGGCAAGCCGAACAAGGTCATCGCCGCCCAACTCGGCGTCAGCGCCAAGACGGTGGAAGCCCACCGCGCGAAGGTCATGGAAAAAATGCAGGCCAAATCCCTGGCCGACCTCATACGCATGATCCTGGCCTACGAGTCGGGCGAATAAGCGCCCCCGTTTCACTTCTCGCATCGCACCTCCGTGGCGCATCGCATGCCGCGGCGTACCCCGCGCACCAGGCAAGAACCATTATGGGCGCATGAAGCTGCGCCGCCGCAGTGGAACCATCGTGCTATACCTGTGATATGGCCGAACCGGCGCTGCGCGTACTGAGCATCAACAGCGGTTCCTCCAGCCTCAAGTTCTCCGTCTATCGCATGGCGGATGAGCAGGAGCGGCTGGACCTCAAGGGGGAGCTGCAGGGCATCGGCACCCCCTCCGGTCGTGCACGGATCGAGGACGGCGCAGGCACCTCCCTGACGGACCGCGACTGCAAGCTGCCGCACCACAGGGCCGCACTCTACGCCCTGTTGGAGGAATTGGATCGGTATCTGCCCGCACATCTCGACGCCATCGGCCATCGCCTCGTGCACGGCGGCGCCGAGTACGCCACGCCGCAGCCGATCACCCAGGATCTGTTGCGCGAGCTCGACTATCTGTGCCTGTTCGCGCCGGAACATCTGCCCCAGGCCCTGGAGGTGATCGCCGCGCTGGGCGAGCGCTTCCCGGAACTGCCGCAGATCGCCTGTTTTGACACCGCTTTTCATCGCTCCATGCCGACGTGCGCGCAGCGCCTGCCGCTGTCTACCGAGCTATGGGATCAAGGGGTGCGCCGTTACGGCTTCCACGGCCTGTCCTACGAATACATCGTGCGCGAACTGGGCGCCCAGGCGGGACCGGCGGCGGCGCAGGGACGGCTCGTCATCGCCCATCTGGGCAACGGCGCAAGCATGGCGGCGGTACATCAGGGCCATTCCGTGGATACCACCATGGGATTCACGCCCACCGGCGGGCTGGTGATGAGCAGCCGCAGCGGCGACCTGGACCCGGGCGTGATCGTCTATCTGCTGCAGGACAGGGAGATGGACGCGCGGGAGCTGAACGACCTGCTGAACCGCCGTTCCGGCCTGCTGGGCATTTCCGGCATCAGCACCGACATGCGCACGTTGCTGGAACTGCGCCAGCACGAACCGCGTGCCGCGCTCGCGGTGGAGATTTTCTGCTATCAGGCGCGCAAGTTCATCGGAGCGCTCGCCGCGGTGCTCGGCGGGCTGGACACGCTGGTGTTCACCGGCGGCATCGGCGAGCACGCGGCCGCGGTACGCTGGGAGATCTGCCGCCACCTGGAGTTTCTCGGGATACGCCTGGATGCGGAGCGCAACGCACGCAACGCCGCGGTCATATCCGAAGACGGCGCACCCTGCACGACGCGCGTCATGGCGACCAACGAGGATCTCATGATCGCGCGCCACTGCCGTGCAGTCCTGCACGGCGGCCAACCGACGAGGGCTGCGCCGTGGAAGGCGTGATGCAGTTCGTGGCGCACTACGTCTGGTTCATCGGCATACCGCTGATATTCCTCCTCATCGTACTGTACGTCTTCCGTCCCGGCGCGCGGCGCCGTTATCAGAAGGACGCGGAGATTCCATTCCGCGAGGAAGACGACGGGCGCTGAACCCGTCAGCCGCCGGCAAGCGCCGGCGGAGCGTCTCGCCCGTCACAGGACCGTGCCGACTTCGCCCGCCGCACCGACGAACGCGCAGGCCATATGGGTGGCGTTGTGCGAGAAACCGATCCCGCCATGGCGATCCACCAGAATCAGTCCCGCCTCCGCCCCCGTTTTCTCCTGCAGCAGCGCCGTCGCCCGCGTGGCCGCGTCGTGCGGGCTCAGACCGGCG
>JBAYZB010000145.1:0-7787 GCA_041672765.1 Gammaproteobacteria bacterium
TCTTGAACAAAACGAGTCCGCAGTTTAGGGTTAGGAGGTCTGGCCCGGTCAGACTACGAATCGATTCCGAGCGCTTGTGCCCTGCGCCCATCCGGCGACGCTGATGGCAGGTGCTTCGGGCAATATGAGAACCGCCTTGGAGGGTACACGCTTGCAGACCAAGATTTTGCTGGACGAATCCGATATTCCAACCCACTGGTACAACGTCGTCGCGGACATGCCGAATCCGCCCGCCCCGCCCCTGGGCCCGGACGGCAAGCCCATCGGGCCCGAGGCCCTGCAGGCCATCTTCCCCATGGCCCTCATCGAGCAGGAGGTATCGGCGGACCGCTGGATCCCCATCCCGGAACCCGTGCGCGAGATCTACCGTCTGTGGCGCCCCTCGCCGCTTTTCCGTGCGCGCCGGCTGGAGCAGATGCTCGGCACCCCCGCGAAGATCTACTACAAGTACGAAGGCCTGAGCCCCGCCGGCTCCCACAAGCCCAACACCGCCGTCGCTCAGGCCTATTACAATCAGCAGGCGGGCATCAAGCGGCTCTCCACCGAAACCGGCGCCGGGCAGTGGGGATCATCCATTGCGCTTGCGGGCCAGATGTTCGGACTGGAGGTACGGGTGTACATGGTGAAGGTGAGCTACCAGCAGAAGCCCTTCCGCCGCTCCATGATCCAGACCTGGGGCGCGGAGGTGCTGGCGAGTCCGTCGGATCAGACCGCGGCCGGCCGCAAGATTCTGGCGCAGGACCCCGACTCGCCCGGCTCTCTGGGCATTGCCATCTCCGAAGCGGTGGAGGAAGCAGCCTCCCGTCCGGACACTAACTATGCCCTCGGCTCCGTGCTGAACCACGTACTGCTCCACCAGACCATCATCGGCCTGGAGGCCAAGAAACAGTTCGAGAAGGTGGGCGATTACCCCGATATGATCTTCGCCCCCTGCGGCGGCGGCTCCAACTTCGGCGGCGTGGCCTTCCCCTTCCTCGCCGACAAGGCAACAGGCAAGAGCGTGCGGCTGGTGGCGGTGGAACCCACCTCCTGCCCCACCCTGACCCGGGGGCATTACGCCTACGACTTCGGCGATACCGCCGGGCTCACGCCCCTCCTGAAGATGTACACCCTGGGCCACGACTTCGTCCCGCCTGGCATTCATGCCGGCGGCCTGCGCTACCACGGCGACTCTGCCCTGGTCTCCCAGCTTTACCATGAAGGGCTGATCGAGGCGGTGGCGGTGCCGCAACTCGCCACCTTCGAGGCGGGCGTGATGTTCGCGCGGGCCGAGGGCATCATCCCGGCCCCCGAGTCCAGCCACGGCATCCGCGCCTGCATCGACGAGGCGCTGCGCTGCAAGCAGACCGGGGAGCCGAAGACGCTCTTCTTCAACCTCTCCGGCCACGGCCACTTCGACATGGCCTCCTACGACAAGTACTTCGCCGGGGAGCTGGAGGACTACGAATACCCCGAAGAGGCGATCCAGGCGGCCCTGCATCGCCTGCCGCAGGTTGCGGCGGGCTAACCGCATTCCGCGCCGTTCGCCCCGGCCCGTGCATTGACGGCGGGCCGGGGCATCACCATTGCGGAGACAGCAGCAGAGGCGAAAGGAAACGTGCCATGACAGAACAGACACCGCAGGAACGACGCCATTTCAGCCGCATCCGGTTCGACGCCCCCGTGCAACTGATCGGCGCCAACCGTCGCTGGGAAACCAGTCTGATCGACATCTCCCTGAAAGGCGCCCTGATCGGCCGTCCCGCCGATTGGGATGGCCGGCCGGGCGACCGTGTCACCCTGGAACTGCCGCTGGATGAAACGGGAACTCAGTTGATCCGCATGGAAGCCAACGTCGCCCGCGCAGAACCCGAGCGCGTCGGGCTTGCGTGCGCCTTCATCGACGTGGACAGCATCACCCACCTGCGGCGCCTGCTGGAGCTGAACCTCGCCGACCCGAAGCTCCTCGAACGGGAACTGGCGGCGATGATGGCCTTGTGACGGCGGGAAATATCGTTTTGTTTAAACGCGAAGAGTTATGAGATATGGAGTGAATGCGCTTCGCTTAACCACCCTTCAATTCCATTTCGGTCAGGTCGATGTGCGTTGGGTGGCCATCCATCTCCACCTGTCATCCCGGCGCAAGGGAAGCGGGACTTAATCAGTATTTCCCTTTGTGTCCTCCACGGTCTTTCCACATTCGCGTTTAAACGCTTTTAAACCACCATCGGCAGGGCACTCGATTCACGGACAGGCGGGTTTGCTTCTGCATTCCTGGATTCTTTGCGCTCCTTTGCGCCCTTCGCGTCTTTGCGTTTAACCGTTTTCCTGCCAACCGTTCTACTGCACCGCCTCCAACGCCTCCGGCAGGCGCTGCACGGCGATGACCTCCATCCCCTTGATGCCGCCCTTGCCTGGCGCATTCGCCTTGGGGACGATGGCGCGGGTGAAGCCGTGCTTCGCCGCCTCGCGCAGGCGTTCCTGCCCGCTCTGCACCGGCCGGATCTCGCCCGCGAGCCCCACCTCGCCGAACACCACCAGGTCCGTGGGCAACGGACGGGCGCGGAAGCTGGACAGCACCGCCAACAGCACCGCGAGATCCGCCCCCGTTTCGCCCACGCGCACCCCGCCCACCACGTTCACATACACGTCCTGGTCGTACATGGGGATGCCGCCGTGGCGGTGCAGCACGGCAAGCAGCATGGACAGCCGGTTCTGCTCCAGCCCCAGGGTCACGCGCCGCGGGTTGCCCAGGTGGCTGCTGTCCACCAGCGCCTGCACCTCCACCAGCAGCGGCCGGCTGCCCTCCCGCGTCACCATGATCACGCTGCCCGGCACCGGCTCTTCGTGGCGGGAGAGGAAGATGGCCGAGGGATTGCTCACCTCGCGCAGCCCCTTTTCGGTCATGGCGAACACGCCCAACTCGTTCACCGCCCCGAAGCGGTTCTTCACGGCGCGGATGATGCGGTAGCGATTGCCGGGATCGCCCTCGAAATAGAGCACCGTGTCCACCATGTGCTCCAGCACCCGCGGCCCGGCCAGCATCCCCTCCTTGGTGACATGCCCCACCATGATCAGGGCGGTGCCCGTCTGCTTGGCATAGCGCACCAGTTGCGCGGCGCTCTCGCGCACCTGGGCCACCGAACCGGGGGCGGACTGCAGCAGTTCCGTGTGCACGGTCTGGATGGAATCGATGACCACGACCTGGGGGCGCTCGCGCTGCGCCACGCTCAGAATGCGCTCCACCGAGGTCTCGGTAAGCGCGCGCAAATCCGGGTCGCGCAGCCCGAGGCGATGGGCGCGCAGGCTCACCTGCTGCAGCGACTCTTCGCCGGTGACGTACAGGCTGGAAAGTTCCGTCGGGAGGCTGGCCAGCACCTGGAGCAGCAGCGTGGACTTGCCGATGCCCGGATCGCCGCCGATCAGCACCACGGACCCGGTGACCAGCCCGCCGCCGAGCACGCGGTCCAGCTCGCCGAACCCCGTCGCAGTCCTGGCCTCCTGATCGAACCGCACTTCGGACAGGCGTTTGACCGCCACTCCGCCCGTCTCGCCCGCATAGGTGGCGAACCGCGCACTCTGCCCGGCGGGGGCGGCGACCGCCACCACCTCCGTCAGGCTGTTCCAGGCCCCGCAGTCGGGACACTGGCCCGCCCACTTGGGCGTCTGGGCGCCGCACTCGGTGCAACTGTAGACAGTCTTTGTCTTCGACACGATGACAGAATCCTTCGGTCGCGGCACTCGCCTGGACGCGGCGTTCAAGCCTCCACGAACTTCACGCGCTGCGTGAGGCCGCATAACAATTCGTAGGCGATGGTGGAAGAGTGCTGCGCCACCTCCTCCACCGGCAATCCCTTGCCCCACAGCACCACCGGATCGCCCACCTGGGCCTCCGGGACGCTGCGCAGATCAATGGTGATCATATCCATGCTCACGCGCCCGACGAGAGACGCGCGCCGGCCGTTCACCAGCACCGGCGTGCCCGACGCCGCGTGGCGCGGATAACCGTCCCCGTAACCGATGGCGGCAACCCCGACCCGCATGTCCTCGGGACAGATCCAACTGCCGCCGTAGCCCACGGCATCGCCCTTCCGGTAGTGGTTCACGGCGATCAGGCGCGTGTCGCAGGTCATGACCGGAATCAACCCTTCCTGCTCGCCGCGTCCGTCCACGAAAGGCGAAACGCCGTAGAGCATGATGCCCGGCCGCACCCACTCGGAATGGGTCTGGGGCCAGCCGAGGATGCCGGCGGAGTTGGCGATGGAGCGCTCGGCGTCCACCTCCGGCAGCACACTGCGGAAGGTTTCCAGTTGGGTCAGGGTATAGGGATCGCGGCGGTCGTCGGCATTGGCCAGGTGCGTCACCAGGCCGATGCGCGCGGCAACGCCGGCGCAGCCCATCAAACGCCGCCAGGCAGCGGTCGCCGCCGCCGGCGCGAAACCGAGGCGGTGCATGCCGGAATCCACCTTGAGCCACACCCGCACCGGCCGGGGCAGAGGCGTGCGCTCCAGCATCTCGATCTGAACCGGGTGATGAACCACGGCCTCGATCTCGTGCCGGCTGGCGAGCAGCAGCTCCGAGACGTCGACAAAGCCTTCCAGCAGAATGATAGGCGTGGCAATGCCCGCTTCGCGCAACTCCATCGCCTCTTCGAGACACGCCACCGCGTAGGCGTCGGCATCCGCCAACGCGCGCGCCACCCGCAGCAAGCCGTGTCCGTAGCCGTTCGCCTTGATCACCGTCATGAGCCGGCTTGACGGAGCCGCCTCACGCGCGCGACTCAGATTGTGTCGCAGGGCCTGCAGGTCGATGGTAGCCTTGGCCGCGCGCATCAGCCGTAGCCCTCGTTGCCGTAGACTTCATTGATGAAGTTTTCGAACTTGGTGTACTGGCCGAGGAAGGTCAGGCGCACGGTGCCGATGGGACCGTTACGCTGCTTGCCGATGATGATCTCCGCCGTGCCCTTGTCCGGACTCTCCTTGTCATAGACCTCGTCGCGGTAGATGAACACGATCACGTCCGCATCCTGTTCAATGGCGCCCGATTCCCTCAGGTCCGACATGACGGGCCGCTTGTTGGGGCGCTGTTCCAGGCTGCGGTTGAGCTGGGACAGGGCGATCACCGGCACCCGCAGTTCCTTGGCCAGGGATTTGAGTGAGCGGGAGATCTCCGAGATCTCTGTGGCGCGGTTCTCCTTGTTGCCCGGCACCTGCATGAGCTGCAGGTAGTCAATCACGATCAGGCCGAGCTGGTGGTGCTCCCGCATAAGGCGGCGCGCACGGGCGCGCAGGTCGGTGGGCGTCAGGCCCGGCGTGTCGTCGATGTACAGGGGCGCCTCGGCCAGGATGCCCACCGCCGAGGTCAGGCGCGGCCAATCGTCGTCATCCAGCCGGCCGGTGCGCAGCCGGTGCTGATCGATGCGGCCGAGGGAGGACAGCATGCGCATGGCCAACTGCTCGCCCGGCATTTCCATGGAGAACACCGCCACCGGCATGCGCGCCTTGATGGCCACGTGCTCCGCGATGTTCATGGCGAAGGTGGTCTTTCCCATGGACGGCCGTCCCGCGATGATGATGAGGTCGGAGGGCTGCAGGCCCGAGGTCATGTCGTCGAAATCGGAAAAACCGGTGGGCATGCCGGTGATGGGGCTGTCCTGCTGGAACAGGGTGTCGATGCGGTCGACCGCCTGGGTGAGCAGTTCCTTGATGCTGACGAACCCGCGCGCGCCCCGTGCGCCTTGCTCGGCGATCTCGAACACGCGCTGCTCGGCCACGTCGAGCAATTCGGCGGGGCTGCGTCCCTCCGGCTGGAAAGCGCTGTTGGCGATGTCGGTGCCCACCCGGATGAGCTGGCGCAAGACCGAACGCTCACGCACGATATCCGCATAGGCCTTGATGTTGGCGGCGCTGGGGGTGTTCTTGGCCAGCATGCCGAGATAGGCCAGGCCGCCCACTTCCTCCAGTTCGTGGGTCTTTTCCAGTTGTTCCGACAGCGTGATGACGTCGAACGGCCTGCCCTGCTCCGCAAGGCTTTGGATGGCACTGAAAATGAGCCGGTGGTCACGCCGATAGAAATCCTGTTCACTGACCCGGTCGGCCACGTGATCCCAGGCGCTGTTGTCGAGCATCAGACCACCCAGGACGGCCTGTTCCGCCTGAATGGAATGCGGGGGAACCTTAAGTGCTTCGGAACCTGCGTCGGGAACGCCCCCCGGGTACGCAAACTCGGACATTCGTCCTCCAGGTTAGAGCCAACGAAAAGTATGGAAACGCAGGGCGCACATGCGCCACCTGGAAAACATGATGATCGCTTAGGAAAGGCGGCCAATCGTGTCGGGGCCGGTCGCGTCGATTGATTGTGCCAGCAGCGGCATCCTGGCGCCGCCTCCTGGCTGCCGAAACGGCAACCAATGTGCTGGCCGGCCTGTGGCCAGCGAGCATATCACAGAACCGCCAAGCGCGGGAGGACACAGGCGGCGACGCCCGCGGCAACCTCTGCCGCGGGCGTCGCCGGATCGTCTGCAGTCGCCGTGGGTTGTGTACCGCGGTCAGACGCACCCCGTCGGTTTGGGCAGGCCTGCGATCCGGCATGCCTGTTTGGCCGGCCCATAGGGAAAAAGCCCGTAGAGATATTTCGTCGATCCCTTTTCCGGGCCGTAGGCCTTGGTGAAGGACTTCTGCAACTGCCGCACGTTCGGAACGGTGCCGGTGGAGTGATAGCCCTCGCGCAGAAAATTGATGACCTCCCAGTGGGCCTCGGTCAGCACGAGCCCTTCCCTTTCCGCAATGGCCCTGGCCAGATCCTCGCTCCAGTCCGACAGGTCGCGCAGATAACCTTCCGGATCCGTCTCGATCTCTTTGCCGTTGATGTTGAACCGCATCGGTTTGTTCTCCTTAATAACTTAGCAACACTGTTGGATATTTAGTGTAGCGTATTAGTAAGGATTGAACTTGTCAATGCAGACTTGGAAAGATTCTTGACCGAGCCCGGTTTACTCGCAGAGAAGCGGCGCAACCACCAGACGAGACGCGGCTGACCGCACCAGCGCAGTCACGCGGAAGACAGAAACAGGCGGGCGAACGGACACCCTTTGGCATCCGTTCGCCCGCCTGTCACAGGAAGAGGGCACTCGCTGCGGGCATCACACCCGCGCTGCCCGGGATCACTCGGGGATGATGACGACCTTGACCTGGGCGTCCACGTCGGTATGCAGGTGAATCGTCACCTCATACTCGCCGATCTGACGGAACGGCCCCTCCGGCAGACGTACCTCTTGGCGCTCCACCTTGGCCCCCGCATTGGTCAGGGCCTCTGCGATGTCGCTGGTGCCGACCGAACCGAACAGGCGGCCCTCGTCGCCTGCATTCGCCTTGATGGTTACAGTCATGCCCTCCAAGGCCTCGCGCCGCGCCTGCGCGGCAGCCAGCGTTTCGGCAGCCGCCTTCTCCAGTTCCGCGCGGCGGGCTTCGAACTTCGCGATGTTCTCCGCCGTCGCCATCGTCGCACGGCCGGTGGGGATCAGGTAGTTCCTGCCATAGCCCGGCCGAACCTTGACGCGATCCCCCAGGTTACCCAGGTTCTCTACCTTTTCGAGAAGGATTACTTCCATCGTTGCATACTCCAGGAATGCCTAGAATTCCAGGTTCAAGAAACACCAAACGTTAAACCGCCGCGGCGCCTGCAGTTCTTCACTTGCTTTCCGCCTTGGGAAAATGGGCGCGGAAATCGAACCAGGTATCCGCAAAACCCATCGCCGAAAGCAACAGCACCATCTGCGGCGACGCCAAGACCATCAGCGCATACAGTCC
>JBAYZB010000146.1:0-7720 GCA_041672765.1 Gammaproteobacteria bacterium
CGCAATGGTTGCGGTGCGACCGGCTCGGCCGCGCGCAGGGGCAATCCACGACACAACGAGAAAGAAAACACACCCGAAAAAATCCGAATCACAAAACCAATGAAACAGGGACCGCAGTGCGCGGGGCCTTGCGGCAGAGATGCCTTCCGCTTTCGTCGCAAGCGGAGAGCATTGCTTCCGCACCGTTTAGCTGCTCCCGGCCAAAACAATGAAAAACACGATTCTTGTTCACTTTTTCGTACTGCTGTTCGGCGTCCTCGCGGGCTATGTCATGGCCCTGAATTCCGTGGTCGAGGAGTCCCCATACCCGACTGCGCAACAATCCCCGGAAACGGCTTTCACCGTATCGCCCGCCGTAGAATCCATGGCGAACGCTTCCGATTTTTCTCAGGAATACGGCCGTTCATCGGCCCGATTCGCGCAACCTTGCCCGGACGCCGGCGCGTGCATGCCGGCGACTCCCGGCGTGGATCGGCCGGCACCGCCACGTGCTGCCGATCCGTCCGTCGTGACGGGGCATCAGGGCGATGCCGCTCAGGAGAATTCCGATGCGCGCGTGGAGCTCATCCAGGAAAACCCCGCAGCGGAAAACCTGGATACGCTGCTGCGCCTCCTGCGCGAAGATCCCGACCCCGATGTGCGACGCACCGTCATCGAACGGCTGTCCAGCGCCGGTCCCGTCGAGAATGCTTACCTGTCCAGCACCCTCGATACCGTGTTCCAGAACGAGCCGGATGCCGGCGTCTTGAGAGCGGCACTGGATTACTATCACAAGCAGTTCGGCGACCAGTACGCCTTCAACGCCTGGTTCATGCTCACGCAACGCGACGATCTATCCGTATTCGCGCTGGGACAGGCGTACAGCTTCGCCGTGGACGCCCAGCTTCTGGCCGCGGGCGATGCGGCGTACTACATCACCCAGAGCCCGAGCTTCGCCAAGCTTGGCGCCGAGGACAGGGAGTACCTGACGCAGGATGTGCTCTCCGAGTCCGGCATGGCCAAAGACGTGGACACCGAACTCAACTGACGCGCCGGGGCCGGCGAACTCTCCAGCCGATTACAACCGCCAACCGAGCGGCCTATTGCGCGGCGTTTGTGACAGCCGGCGCCGATTTCAAAACCGCGATGCGAGCAGCCTCACGTCGGCGCCGGACCACGCCTTGCGGAAACGTCCCTCCACGCGCGCCGCCTCCTCCGTCTTGCCCTGCGCGCGCAGGCTGCGCGCCAAGCCGTACAGCGCCCAGCCGTTTTCCGGGAAGCGCTTCAGGTCTTCCCGGTAACGCGCCTCCGCTTCAGCGCCCCGCCCTGCCTGCAGCAGCGCCGCGCCGAGGGAGTGCCGCACCGGGTAGTACCAGAACGGCGGCTCCATGTATTGCAGCGAGTCTTCCAGTTGCATCGCCCGCGTGAAATGCTCCACCGCGGCCTGCGCGTCGCCCCGCCGCCCTGCGATTTCGCCGGCGAGGGATTGATCGGCGATCTTCAGCACCGTCCTGCCGATTCCCTCCGGCGCATCCTGTGCCGCGGCCTGTACCCTCTCCAGGGCCGCCTGCGCCTCGCCCCACTGCCGCTGCGCGGCAAACGCGACACCGCGCGCATAATTGGCCAGCCCCGCCGCAATGGGCAGGCCGGGCGACGGCATCGGCTCCGCCAGCACCTGCTCCCAGCGGCCGAACCGGACCAGGGTCAGGTGCGGATAAACCAGCAGCCCCTGCAATTCCGGCACTTCGGCGGCAACTTCCGGCGGCACCTTGCCGGCGGCGGCCCGCGCGGCCTCGATGGCCTGTTTGCTGCGCCCTGCCATGGTCGCAGCAAAGGCGAGGAAGTGATAGTTGTGCGGGTAATAGGCCAGCGGATACAGCCCCTGCGGCTGCTGGTCCGCGATGTACTGCTCGTCCGCGTGCACGGCGTGCAGATTGCTTGCGATGGCATCGGCGTAGCGCCCCACCCGCAGATAGATGTGGGCCGGCATGTGCACCAGATGCCCGGCGCCCGGCATCAGCTTGGTGAGCCGTTCCGCGCAGGGCACGGCGCGCTCGGGCCGGGCGGCTTCGACCGCGTGGATGTAATAGTGGCAGGCGCCGGGGTGGTTCGGGTTGCGCGCGATGACGCCTTCCAGCGACCCGAGAATCTTTCCTGTGCGGGGATAAGGCCTGCCGTCCTTCGTCCAATAGTCCCACGGACTCAAATCCATCAACGCTTCCGCATAAAGGGTGGCAGCGTCCGTATCGTCCGGATACCGTCTGGCCACCTCCCCCATGGCCGTGGCGTAGGCCGCGTCGAGCGCGGCCCGATCGTCCGGCGGGTCTGCCGCATAGCGCTTGGTCAGGGCCCGGATGTAGGCCTGTTCCCGCGCGCTCGCCCGATCGGCGAGCGCAGCCGCCTTCTGCACCGCCGCAAACGCCTTGATGCCGCTCTCCCGGTCCATCGGGGCGTTGATGTTCGGCCCGTAGGCCAGGGCGATGCCCCAGTAGCACATGGCGCAGTCCGGGTCCAGCCGGGCGCCCGCCTCGAAGGCCCGGATCGCCTCCGCGTGGTTGAAGGCGTAGACGAGCCGCAACCCCTGATCGAAATACCGCTGCGTTTTGGGCACGGAAGTGGTGATGGGGTGATGATGATCGCCCAGGTCGTCGTACAGCGGCACCTGATCCACTGCCGCAGTGCCGCCAGCAACCGTAAACGGAGGGGATGCAAACGCGAGGACGGCCCAGAACAACGACGCGGAGATTTTCATGGAAACCTCCCGCACATGTTTAGCAGGACGCATAGCGCCGCCCGGTTCCCGCCAGCGGACGAGTTCCTGCTCCGGAAACGGCATCACTCGCAGCATAGCACCTGCCGGCCAGACTTCTACCCAACCCAAAAAACGCAATGTGCCGATCCGCCCGCAGGGTTAACATGCCAATCCGTACCCCCTACAATACCCGCGCTCGCGCGAAACCTCCGAATAGTGGCGTATCGATGAAACGACTCCTGTCTGTACTGCTCCTCCTTGCGGCCGCAATTCTGCTTTTCTATTTCACCTGGAATCCGGAGCGCAATGCGCAACCCATTGCGGGACTGCCGTGGCAGATCGAAGTGCTGCCGGACGGCAGTTCGGAAGTGTTCGGCCTCACGCTTTCGCGCAGCACCCTCGCCGACGCCCGCGCCCGCCACGGCGAGGATATGGAGCTGGCGTTGATGTCCGCCCAGGACGGCAAGGTCTCACTTGAGGCCTATTACGGTGATTTCATCCTGGGCGTGCTCATGGGCAAGATGATCCTGGGCACCGCACTGGACGCGCAGACCGTGGCGGACCTGCAGCGGCGCGCCATCAAGATGGAACGGCTGGAGAGCGGGGGGCAGAAGTACACGCTCCATCCCGATGATCTGCCGCTTGCTTATGCCGCCCCCATCGACACCATCACCTTCATCCCTTCCGCCAACTTCGACGAAGCCCTGGTGCTGCAGCGTTTCGGCATGCCCGGCGAGCGCATCCGCAGCGACGAGCAGCTCGAGCACTTCCTCTATCCCGACAAAGGCCTCGACGTGATCCTCAACGACGACGGCAAGGAGGTGTTGCAGTACGTCGCGCCCCGGGATTTCGAGCGCCTGCGGGCCCCATTGTCGGCCGGCCGCGAAACCCCGTAACGTGCCGAGCGGCGCGGCGGCAGCAAATTCCCACGACGTCTCCGCCGCTTCCCTGCTCCGACGGGTAGCGCGGATACCGCGCTCCTCCATTGCCTGCCCGGTTTTCCATGCCCGACCGCCGACCCCACACATTTGGGCCGGGATTGCCTGCTAGTATTTTTGAAGCGAAGCACCCGCGGCGGGCGTCCGTCCCGTTGCGGGCACATGGAAGATCAAGTGAACAACAATGTCGGAGCTCTTCGGCAAGCAGGCGTGCCCGCAACGCTCGGCGATCCTGCACCGTATCTATGAGGAGAATCTCTACCTGCGGAACCGGCACCGGCCGCCTCCACGGGCCGCCGTTCCCGTTGCGCGGCTGCGATCGCGGCGCCGGAACGGCCTGCTGATGTCCGCGGCCCTGCTGCTGCCCGCACTCGGTGGTCTGCCGTTGCTCATCACGGGCTCCTCCCACGTGCCCGTATCCGCGGATCTCCCCGTCCCCACCGCGGAAGTCGCGACAACGCCGCCTCCCGCCGCACCCGCCCAGGAGCCGCCCGCCGCGGCGGAGACTCCGGCCCCTCCCGCGGCCGTGGCGCAGGTCTCGGCGGAGCATGCCGCCACGCCGGCGCCACCCGCCGCCGAGGAAATCGAACAGGCCGCGCTCGACGCAGCCGGAATCCTGGACCCCGTGGCCTATGCGGCCCCTTTAGCCGCAAGCCGCGTGCGGCTCCGAAATCTGTTCGGCCTGTCGGTCAACACCATCGTCATCGACGCGGGCCATGGAGGGAACGACCCTGGCGCCATTGGCAGGATGGGCACGCGTGAGAAGGACATCACGCTGGATATCGCCAAGCGCCTCAAAGCGAAGCTGGAGCAGGACGGCCACTTCCGCATCGTGCTGGTACGCGAGCACGACACCACGATGTCCTTGAGCCGGCGCGTCGAATACGTCAATTCCTTCGACACCGATCTGTTCATCTCCATCCACATCAACTCCCTGCCCGGCACCTCCAGCGACGGCATCGAGACCTATTACTTCGGCCCTCACGCGGATGACCGCGCGCTCCAGCTCGCGGAGCGCGAGAACCGGGGCTCCGAGTACGCCGTCAGCGACTTCGAAGAGATCGTCCGCAACATGCGCGACACCATCAAATTTCAGGAATCCCGGCTCCTGGCGGGCGCGATCCAGCGCAACCTGCTCGCACGATTCGATCATCAGGACCGCAAGGGGCGGGACCGGGGCGTCAAGACGGCCCCGTTTGTGGTGCTGTTGGGGATAAGGGCGCCGAGCGTTCTGGCCGAGATATCCAGCCTCAGCAGCCCCGAGGCGGAACGGGCCCTGCGCACCGAAGCCTATCGCGACGAGATCGCCGACCGTCTCGCCGCGGGTATCCGTGATTATCTGAAAATACAAGCCCGGAAGGAGAAAAATAACCATGGAACAGCAAGACTGGCAGGACACTGACGACACCCTGTTCGTCGGTATCGACCTCGGCACCTCCCGCAGCGCCATCGCGGCGAGCAACGGCAAGCGGATCTGGATCGACAGTTATGTCGGCTGGCCCAAGGACTTCGTGGCGCGCAAGGCCTTGGGCCAGCCCGTGCTGTTCGGCGAACAGGCGTTGCGCCACCGTCTGTCGCTGGAGCTTTATCGACCGCTGGAGCGCGGGGTCATCAAGGAGGGCACCACCCGGGATCAGGACGCCGTCATGGAACTCATCCGGCACCTGATCGAATGCGCCGGTCCGACGGAAGGCCAGCCGGTCCATGCTGTGGTCGGCGTTCCGGCCGAATCGTTCAAAACCAACAAGCTCGCCATCCGGCGCTGCTTGGGCAACGCCGTCTCCGCCTTGATGGTCGCCTCCGAGCCCTTTGCCGTCGCTTATGGCCTCAACCTGCTCGACAACGCCCTTGTGATCGACATCGGCGCCGGCACCATCGATTTCTGCATCATGCACGGCACGATGCCCGGCGACGAGTCGCAGCGCAGTCTGCTCATGGCCGGCGATCACCTCGACAAGCAACTGTACGACGCCTTGACGGAACGCTACCCCGGCACCAGCCTCACCCTCCACCTGGCCCGCCAGTTCAAGGAACGCCACAGCTTCGTGGGCGAACCGGCCGAGCCGGTGCAGGTGGAGATCCCGGTCCGCGGCCGGATCGTTACGCACGACATCACCGCTGAGATGCGCAAGACCTGCGAAAGCATCCTGCCGGCCATCATCGAGACCGCCGTCGAAATGATCGCCAGGTTCGATCCCGAGTATCAGAATCTGATACGCCGCAACATTGTGCTCGCGGGCGGCGGCAGCCAGATCAGGGGCCTGGCGTCCTGCATCGAGCGGGAACTGGGCGATTATGGCCCCTGCAGCGTCCGCTGCGTCGAAGACCCGCTGTTCGCGGGCGCCGACGGCTCGCTCGCGCTGGCGCGCGACATGCCCGCCGAATACTGGGAAAAGATGCAGAACTGATCCGCCGTCCGCACTGCGGGGGCCGGCCGACTGCGGCCCTCGCAGCGCAGACTCCTCGCCCCCTTCCCTTCCGGCGTACGCCATACATTGCGCATCCTGCTGCGTCCCCGCAGCGTGCATTCTCCCGTGCCGCCAGGCGCAACGCGCCTGACATGCACCAGTGCCCATACCTGCTGTGAGTTGGGACACAGACACGTACGGCGCGTGCGTAGCATACTGCGTGCACCGGCAGGCTCAGGGGGCGGTGCCGCCCGCAGCAGGCGGAACCGAAGGGCCGTGCCGGGGCAAGTTTGCCGAGTTGTACGTCGCACCAGGCCATCGCGCGTCCGTGTGCCAGGACGGCTTTGACGGCCCAGCGGCCATAAAACCAACATGACAATAAAAACATCCGGCAAATCGATGACGCGCCTGTTGCGCGTCTTGTTCCGACTCTGTCAGGCCATCCTCCTCCTGTTGCCGGCGTTCCCGGCACCGGCAGCGCAGGAGACCGGTCCTCGCATTCCTATCCTCCTCTATCACCGCTTCGGCCCGATCGCGGCCGACAGCATGACCGTGACCACCGCGGTCTTCGAGTCGCACCTGAAGTATCTGCAGGAACACGGCTATGTGGTGATTCCCCTGCGGGATCTCGTCGCCCACCGTCTCGGCAAGGCGCCGCCGCCCCCCGACTGTTCGGTGGCGATTGCCGTGGATGACGGCCATCGCTCGGTCCATGCCGAGATGCATCCGCTGATCCTGCAATACCGTGTCCCGGTGACGCTGTTCGTCTACCCCTCCGCGATATCCAACGCCTCGTACGCCATGACCTGGGAACAGCTCCGGGAACTCGCGCGATCGGGACTGTACGACATTCAGTCACATACCTACTGGCATCCGAACTTCAAGACCGAAAAGCGGCAGCGCACGCCGCAGGACTACGCGCGCTTCGCCGACACGCAACTGGTGCGCGCCAAAGAGAAACTGGAAAAGACCCTGGGCAGCCCGGTGGACATGCTGGCCTGGCCCTTCGGCATTTACGACGCAGACCTCATGCGCCGTGCAGCACAGGCGGGCTACGTGGCGGCATTCACCATCGAACGGCGCCACACGGCGTCGGCCGACCACATGCTGGCCATGCCCCGGTACCTGATCACCGACAGCAATAGAGGGAAGGCATTCGAACGACTGTTGGCAGGAGAACGACACTGCAGTCCGACACGATGAGGCCAGGCGCCAACACGCCTGTTGATTGGGTATGCGTTACCTTCGCCGTCCTGATGAACGAGAACAAACCGGCATTCTTTCACGCGCCCGCGCACGGCATGGGGACAGCCGCACGCGCAAGGCCCGGAAGCGGCTGCTTGCCCTGCTCGCCGCCCTCGCCGTGGGCGTGACCGCGCCCGCGGCCCACGCCTACACCGGGCGCGTCATCGACGCCGAGACCCGGCAACCGATTCCCGGCGCCCTGGTGACGCTGCACGACAAGGTCGTGCTGACCGACGCGGACGGCCGCTTCGAGATCGACGGCACGGCCGCGACCCTGGGCTTTCGCGCCTACGGCTATCAACGCTCCTCCATCGCCACGGAGCATTTCGACAAGGGATTGCAGGATGTCTATCTGGCGCCCTTCACGCCCCGCGCCCTCTACATGTCCTTCTACGGCA
>JBAYZB010000147.1:0-7642 GCA_041672765.1 Gammaproteobacteria bacterium
CTGCCGGATACTGCGGATGCGGAACGCGAACAGGAGCAGCAGCGCCCCTTCCGCGATGGCATAGGCGCCGATCAGCCACACCAGCGCAAGCGCCCCGGCGCCGGGGTACAGGAGGACGATGGCGCCGAACGCGACGGAAACGATCCCCGCCAATATCAGCAGCCACTCGCCCCGTATCGCCTTGCGCAGCCGGATGGCGGCGGCGATGTCGAGAATGCCGGTCGCGACCGCATACGCCCCCAGCAAAAGCACCAGGATCAGCGTGGTCAGGGCCGGATGGAACATGGCGATCAGCCCGGCACCGATGCTCACCAGCCCAAGCAGCAGGATCAGCCACCAATCCTCATCATGGCTGCGGTTCTGCACGGCGCCGATCGCGGACGCCACGCCGCTGACCAGCGTGTAGGCGGCGAACAGCGCGACCAGCACCAGCAGCGTGAGGCCGGGCCAGAGCACGACCAGCACGCCGAACACCAGGGCAGCCAGCCCGCGCAGGGCGAGCATCCACCAGGATTGCGCCAGCAACTCCGGCATCATGGATCACCTCCTTGGCTCCCAAGCCCTCACTCTGACCACCGTGCCCCGTGTTGCGCACGGATCCCGAATGCATGCGCCTGCTTGTCGTCAGCCCGGATCGGATCTGCGGCAATTACAGGTCGGTTTAGCGTACAAATACTGGACGTTTGAACGGCAGCGCATCCGTCCCCTTGACAGTCTAGAGCGTTTTCCCGCTGCCCGCGGGCCTCACTATGCTGCGGGCGCAAGCATGAAAACTTGGGATATCCGGCGCCGGGTGGCGGGGGCCACGCATGTGGTAGAATGAACCGATCCCAGCGCCAGCGGCCCAAATGCGAGGGAAAAAGGAAAGATGACTGCACAGCAGAAGAAATGGTTGATCCGGACCGCCGTGGTCCTGCTCGTCGGCGTCCTGGCCGCGGTCGCCTGGCAACGCTACGGCGGCAACCGCCAGGACGACGGCCTCGCCAGCGGCAACGGCCGCATCGAGGCCACCGAGATCGACGTGGCCGCCAAGTCCCCCGGCCGGGTCAGCGAGATCCTGGTGAACGAGGGCGACTTCGTCACCGCCGGGCAGGTGGTGGCGCGCTTGGACACCGCGACGTTGCAGGCGCAGTTGCGCCAGGCCCAGGCCCAGTTGCGGCGGGCGCAGGCGGCGGTGGGAACCGCGCGCAGCCAGCTCGCCCAGCGCGAGAGCGAAAAGGCGGCGGCGCAGGCGATGGTGCTGCAGCGCGAGGCGGAGTTCGACGCCGCGCGCAAGCAGGCCACCCGCTCCGCAGCGCTGGCCAAGACCGGCGCGATTTCGGAACAGGTGGCGGATAACGACCGCGCCCAGATGCTGAGCGCCGAGGCGGCGGTGAGCGCGGCGCGGGCCCAGGTGGCCGCGGCGGAGGCGGGCATCATCACGGCCCAGGCGCAGATCGCCGGGGCGCAGTCGGAGGTGGAGGCGGCGCAGGCGGCCATCGAGCGCATCCAGGCGGACATCGACGATAGCGAACTCGTGGCGCCGCGCGCCGGCCGCGTGCAGTACCTGGTGGCGCGGGTCGGCGAGGTGGTGGCGGCCGGCGGCCGGGTGCTGAATCTGGTGGACCTGAGCGACGTCTACATGACCTTCTTCCTGCCCACCGCCGCGGCGGGGCGGATGGCGCTGGGCACCGAGGTCCGACTGGTGCTCGACGCCGCGCCCCAGTACGTCATCCCGGCGCGGGTCTCCTACGTGGCCGACGTGGCCCAGTTCACCCCCAAGACGGTGGAAACCCAGGCGGAGCGGGAGAAGCTGATGTTTCGCATCCGCGCCCAGATCCCGCCCGAGCTGCTCAAGAAGCACATTACCCAGGTCAAGACCGGCCTGCCCGGCGTGGCCTATGTACGGCTGGATCCCGATATCCCATGGCCCGAGCGCCTGCGGACCAACCTGGTGCAATGAACCCGGCGCCCGCAACGCCGGTCGCACGCCTGAGCGAGGTCGGCCTGCGCTACGGCCGGATCCAGACGCTGACCGCCGTGAGCCTCGCCATTCCCGCCGGCTGCATGGCCGGCTTCATCGGCCCGGACGGGGTGGGCAAGTCCAGCCTGCTGGCGCTGCTGGCGGGCGTGCGGGCGATCCAGTCCGGGAAGATCGAAGTGCTGGGCGGCGACATGGGCGACGCGGAACACCGCCGCCGGCTGCTGCCGCGCATCGCCTACATGCCGCAGGGTCTGGGCAAGAACCTGTACCCGACCCTGTCGGTGTTCGAGAACGTCGATTTCTTCGGCCGCCTGTTCGGCCATGGCCGGCGTGAGCGCGAACGGCGCATTGCCGACCTGCTGCAGGCCACCGGCCTGGCGCCCTTCGCCGACCGGCCCGCCGGCAAGCTCTCCGGCGGCATGAAGCAGAAGCTGGGCCTGTGCTGCGCGCTGATCCACGACCCCGACCTGCTGATCCTGGACGAGCCCACCACCGGCGTCGATCCCCTGTCCCGGCGCCAGTTCTGGGAACTGATCGACCACATCCGCGCCAACCGGCCGGGCATGAGCGTGCTGATCGCCACCGCCTACATGGAGGAGGCCGCACGCTTCGACTGGCTGGCGGCCATGAATGCCGGCCGGGTACTCGCCACCGGCACCCCGCAGGAACTGCTGGCGCGCACCGGGACCCGCACCCTGGAAGAGGCCTTCATCGCCCTGTTGCCGCAGGAGCAGCGCGAAGGTTATCGGCCGGTCGTCATCCCGCCCCGCGCCGAGGAGGCCGATGGTGAGACCGCCATCGAGGCGCGCGACCTCACCATGCGCTTCGGCGACTTCACGGCGGTCGATCATGTGAGCTTTCGCATCCGCCGCGGCGAGATCTTCGGCTTTCTCGGCTCCAACGGCTGCGGCAAGACTACCACCATGAAGATGCTCACCGGCCTGTTGCCTCCCAGCGAAGGGCAGGCGTGGCTGTTCGGCCATCCGGTAGACCCGCACGACATCAACACCCGCCGCCGCGTCGGGTACATGACCCAGGCCTTCACTCTCTACGGTGAGCTGACGGTGCGCCAGAACCTGGAGTTGCACGCGCGGCTGTTCGGCATGCCGGGAGAACGCATCGAGCCGCGTGTGGAGGAGATGGCGCAGCGGTTTGGCCTGGCGGAAATCATGGACGCCTTGCCCGATGCGCTGCCGCTGGGCCAGCGCCAGCGCCTGTCCCTGGCGGTGGCGATGATTCACGGTCCCGAGATGCTGATCCTGGACGAACCCACCTCGGGCGTGGATCCGGTGGCGCGCGACGGCTTCTGGCGCATCATGATCGACCTGGCGCGCAACGATAACGTCACCATCTTCATCTCCACCCACTTCATGAACGAGGCCGAGCGCTGCGACCGCATCTCGTTCATGCATGCAGGCCGAGTGCTGGTCAGCGACACGCCGGCCGCGCTCATCGAGAGACGCGGTGTGCAAACGCTCGAAGACGCCTTCATCAGCTACCTCGAAGAAGCGATCGAGGAAGGCACGCCCGAGCCCGTGGCCGTCGCCGCGGAGGTGCCGCAGCCGACGCCAACCGGCCCCGGGCACGCCGCACCACCCGCCTCCGGCTGGGGGTTTCTCAACCTGCGCCGTCTGTTCAGCTACACCCGGCGCGAGGCGCTGGAATTGCACCGTGACCCGATCCGCCTGGCGCTGGCGGGCCTCGGCAGCATCATCCTGATGCTGGTCATCGGATACGGCATCAGCATGGATGTGGAGGATCTCAGCTTCGCGGTGCTCGACCGCGACCAGACCACCACCAGCCGCGACTACACCCTCAACCTCGCGGGTTCGCGCTACTTCATCGAACGCCCTCCGATCCGCGACTACGCGGAGTTGGACCAGCGCATGCGCGCCGGCGAAATCAGCGTGGCGATCGAGATCCCACCGGGTTTTGCCCGCGACATCGCGCGCGGCACCCCGATACAGATCGGCGCCTGGATCGACGGCGCCATGCCCACGCGCGCCGAGACGGTGCGCGGCTACGTGCAGGGTATGCATCAGCATTGGCTCACCACTAAAGCACGCGAGGCCTACGGTGCGGCGGCTACGGCGGGACTGGTCACCATCGAGACGCGGTTTCGCTACAACCCCGATGTGAAGAGTCTGGTCGCCATGGTGCCCGCAGTGATCCCGCTGCTGCTGATGTTGATCCCGGCCATACTCACCGCGTTGTCGGTGGTGCGCGAGAAGGAACTCGGCTCCATCATCAATTTCTACGTCACCCCGATCACCCGCCTGGAGTTTCTGCTCGGCAAGCAGATCCCTTATGTCGTGCTCGCGATGCTCAACTTTTTGCTGCTCACGGCGCTCGCGATTTTCGTGTTCGGAGTGCCGCTCAAGGGCAGCTTCCTGACGTTGGCAGCCGCGGCGCTGCTGTACGTGATCGCGGCTACTGCCCTGGGGCTGGTGATCTCCACCTTCGTGCGCAGCCAGATCGCCGCCCTGTTCGGCACGGCGATCCTGACCATTCTGCCGGCCGTGACGTTCTCCGGCATGATCGACCCGGTAAGTTCGTTGCAAGGGACGGGCCGCCTGATCGGGGAGATCTATCCGACTACCCACTTCCTGACGGTTGCGCGCGGCACTTTCTCCAAGGGGCTCGGTTTCGACGATCTCCGGGCGTCGTTCCCTCCTCTGCTGATCGCCGTGCCGGTGCTCGTGGCCCTGGCGGCGGCCTTGCTCAAGAAACAGGAGCGTTGAGCATGCGCAAGGCCAACATATGGCACCTCGGCATCAAGGAACTGCGCAGCCTGCTGCGCGATCCGATGATGCTCGTATTGATCGTCTTCGCCTTCACGTTCGCCATCTATACGTCTGCCACGGCGATGCCCGAAACGCTCAACAAGGCACCGATCGCCGTCATCGACGAAGACCGATCACCACTTTCCGCTCATATCGTCGACGCGTTCTACCCGCCGTACTTCATTCCTCCCGTGCTGATCACACAGGCGGAGATGGATGCCCGGATGGACGCCGGCCTCGACACCTTCGCCCTCAACATCCCCCCCGATTTTCAGCGCGACGTGCTCGCCGGACGCAGCCCGACAATCCAGCTCAATGTCGATGCCACGCGCATGAGCCAGGCCTTCACCGGCAGCGGCTATATCCAGTCGATCGTCACGGGAGAGGTGAACGCTTTCATGGAAGGCCACCGGTCGATCACAACGCCGCCGGTCGATCTGGCGCTGCGGGCGCGCTTCAATCCCGAGTTGAACAAGTCCTGGTTCGGCGCGGTGATGAAGATCATCGACAATGTCACCATGCTGTCCATCATACTCACCGGCGCCGCCCTCATCCGCGAGCGCGAGCACGGCACTATCGAGCATCTGCTCGCCATGCCGGTGACGCCTTTCGAGATCATGACCAGCAAGGTCTGGGCCATGGGGCTGGTGGTGCTCCTCGCCGTGGGCTTGTCGTTGACGTTCGTCGTCCAGGGCCTGCTCGCGGTGCCGATCGAAGGTTCCGTCGCGCTGTTCCTGGCGGGCGCGGCGCTGCACCTGTTCGCCACCACGTCCATGGGCATCCTCCTGGCCACCATCGCGCGCTCCATGCCCCAGTTCGGTCTGCTGCTGATGCTGGTGCTGGTGCCGCTGCAACTGCTCTCGGGCGGCAGCACGCCGCGGGAGAGCATGCCCCAGTTCGTGCAGGACATCATGCTCGCCGCGCCCAACACCCATTTCGTCATGCTCGCCCAGGCGATCCTGTACCGCGGCGCCGGCTTTTCCATCGTCTGGCCCCAGTTCGCCGCCCTGGCCGTGATCGGCAGCGCCCTGTTCGTCGCGTCGCTGGCGCGGTTCCGCAAGACATTGGGGACGATGGCGTGAATATGAAGGTTGCCGGGAACGGTAAAGGCAACGCCGGCATGCCCCTGACGACCGGGGAGTATCTTCTGCAGCACTACGTGGATGTGAAGTCGGAAGTGGTACGGGAGATATTGGCGCGGGCATCGGCGCGTGCAACGCGGTAGGTGCAGGTTGGCGCGGATACAACCGCCGCTGGGAACGCGTGCCGCAGAAACGGCGTGCAGACCGCCGCCCTTTACGTATACGTCGGCACAGCAGCTTACTTGTCCGGCAGCGAATATCCCTTGTCTCGAAACAGACGCACACACGCGTTCACCACATCCGGCTCGTACAGGGTACCGCTGTTGCGTGTGATTTCCGCTAGCGCCTCATCGATACCCAACGCCGGACGGTAAGGACGGTGCGTGGTGATCGCCTCCACCACATCCGCAACACTGATAATGCGTGCGCCCAGCAGGATCTGCTCGCCCTTCAGTTGCTGCGGATAACCCGAGCCGTCCAGCCGCTCGTGGTGCTGCCGCACGAACTCCGCCAGCGGCCAGGGAAACTCCACGCCCTTCAGGATCTCGTATCCGACCATGGGATGCATCTGGATCAGCGCGTACTCGATGCTGGGGAGTTTTCCGGGATAACTGAGGATCTCGGCCGGGATATGGATCTTGCCGATATCATGAATGGTCGCGGCCAGGAAGATGCCCGTGATCTCCTCCTCCGGCAGGCCCAGCTCCCGCGCGATATGCATGGCGAGGTCGGCGACGCGGCGCTGGTGGCCCGCGGTATAGGGATCGCGCATCTCGATGGTGGCGGCGATGGCCTGGATGGTGGCCTCCATGCCCTGTTCGAGCCGCGCGTGGTAGCGCTTGCGCTCTTCGTCGAGCTGTTCGCGTTCCGCGCGCGTGCGCAGCCATCTGATGCCGAAGGCCAGATCGGAAGCCAGCTCATCCAGCAGCTTCAACTCCTCCTGGTCGAATGCGCCGGATTCCACGGCATAGATGGTCAGTGCCCCCAGGATCTGGGTGCCCCTGTGCAGCGGAAAGGAGGCCCCCGCCACCACCCCGAGCCGCTCCGCCTCCGCCCGGCAGTGCTCGCACGCCGCGCCCGGCTGCTGGTATTGCACCACCTGCGGCTGTCCGCTGGCGATGGCCTCGCCCGCCAGGCAGCCGCACAACTGCGCCCGGTCCAGCTCAAACCGCTCCTGGATCTCCAGCCGGTCGCCGGGCCCGGCCTTGACCATCGGGGCCATGACACTGAACCCCTCCTTGCCGACCAGCCCGGCCCAGGCCACATGATAGCCCCCCACGTTGACGATGATGCGGCAGATGGCTTCAAGCAGTTGGTTTTCCGATTCGGCGTGGACCAGCGCCATGTTGCAACTGCTCAGGGTCTTGAGGGCGCGGTTGACCCGACGCAACGCCTCCTCCGAGCGCTTCCGCTCGGTGATGTCCTGTATCGCCCCGTCCCACACCACGCTGCCGTCGCTTTGATTGGACGGCATGGCATTGAGCAGGATGTATTTCACCTCTGCTTCGCCGCCGCCCAACCAGCGGAAGCTTTGATAAAGCCGCTGCGGCTCTTTCCCGGCCGCCGCAAGGGCCTGCTCGTATTCGGCCCTTTCATCCGGATGCAGCCCTGCGTCGAACAAGGCCGCTTCGCGCAGCAGTTCATCCGGCGCCAGCCCGAGCACGCCGCGCGCACCTTTGCTGACATAGGTGAACCGCGTCGTGCCGTCCGGATAGCGCACCATTTGATAGAGCATTTCCGGCACGTTGTCCGCCATGCTGCGCAGACGCCGCTCCGACATGATCCGCGCCAGCGTGGTTTCGAACAGCCCTGTG